>NZ_PGTB01000001.1 GCF_002786325.1 Pseudooceanicola lipolyticus
TCGCGGGCGAGACCGGGAAACCGTCGCGCGCATAGCCGATGGCGGGGCCGAACAGGGTGGCGAAGGGCAGGCTGCCATGGCGGCGCCAGAACGCCACCCAGCCCGAGACGGCGCCCGGCACGGTGACGGTGTCCCAGCCGCGCTGGGGCATGCCATCGGCAAAACGTTCCGGCGTCCAGCCGGCCGGCGACCGGCCCGAGGCGTTCAGACCGTCCAGATCGGTGCCATCCCAGCTGATCGCGAAGGCATCCGAACCCAGCCCGTTGCCGGTGGGTTCCACCACCGTCAGGCAGATCGCGGCGGCCAGCGCCGCGTCGGCGGCACGGCCGCCCTGCGCCAGCATCGATAGCCCCGCCTGGGCGGCCAAGGGCTGCGAGGTGGCAACGATGTTGCGGGCCATCACCGGGGTGCGGTGGGTCGGGTACGGGGCGTCGGGCATCGGTCTTGGTCCGTCAGTTCTGCGGTTCGGGCGTGGCCGGGGCAAGGCGCCCGGCGGCTTCGGCCTTCAGCCGGTTGCGGTCGATCTTGTTCGTCGCCCCCAGCGGCAGCTTGTTCAGGAACCAGACCCGGCGCGGGTGCTGGTAGGCGGGGCCATGGGCCAGAGTCCAGGCCTTCAGCGCCGCCTCGTCCAGACCTGCACCCGGGCGTTGGACCACGAAGGCGACGGGCTTGGTGCCCTTCACCGCGTCGGGCACGGGCACCACGCAGGATTGCAACACGTCCGCGTGGCTTTCAAGCACGGTTTCGACCTCGATGGGATAGATGTTCTCGCCGCCGGACACGAACATGTCATCGCAGCGGCCGACGAAGTGATAGAACCCCTCGGCATCGCGCCGGAACACGTCGCCGGTGTTGTAAAAGCCGTCGGCAGCGAGCGCCCCTGCCGTCTTGGCCGGATCGGTATAGCCGGTCATCATGCCGGGACTGCGGATTTCGAGCGTGCCCTCGCAGGCGCCGGCGGTGCCCAGCCGCACCTCGACCTCGGGATGCGGCACTCCGGCGGCGCCGGCCGGCTTGGGCCGCCCGTCGGGCGGGTCGACAAACACAACCGGGCCGCCTTCGGTGGTGCCATAGGCATTGATCAGCCGGGCATTGGGCAGGATCGACCGGGTCTCGGCCTCCAGCGCCTCGTTCACCGGGGCCGAGCCCATGCGCACGGTATGCACGCTGGACAGGTCGGTGCGGGCCAGCAGGTCGGTCTCTTGCAGCATCATCGCGATCATCGGCGGCACCGCGGTCAGCCAGCTGCAGCGATAGCGCGCAATCGCCTCGATATAGGGCCGCGCGCGGAACCGCGGCAAGATCACCGCCGTCGACCGGCTGGCGCAGGTCAAAACGGCCAGCGCCAGCGCGTTCATGTGGTACAGCGGCGCGGCGATCAGCAGACGCTCTTGTTCCAGCGCGTAATCCGCGACACGGGTCTCGGCCACCCAGCGGTGCGCGGCATGGCTGAGCAGCACCCCCTTTGGCCGCCCGGTGGAGCCCGAGGTATAGAGGATCAGCGCGGTTTCCCGCGGTTCGGGGGTGATCGCGCGGTGCAGCGGCGCAGCGCTTGCCAGCGCGTCAAAGGCGGCGCCGAAACACAGCCGGTCGACGGTGGTGCCCTCCAGCAGCGGCGCGTTGTCTTCTTCCAGCACCACCAGCGACAGGCCGGCATCCTCGACGATATAGCGGATGGTGGCAGCGGGAAAGGCGGGGTTGATCGGCACCGGCACGATCCCCGCCCGCATCGCCCCCATGACCAGCGCCAGATAATCCAGCCGGTTCAGCGAAAGCAAACCGATGCGGTCGCCCCGCACCAGCCCGCGTGCCAGCAGCCCGCCCGCCACTGCATTGCAGCGCGCGTCAAAGGCGCGATGGGTCAGGCTCTGTTCCGATCCGTCCAACCCGTGGGCGATGAACAACGGCTTGTCCGTCCGGTCGGGCAGGGGAAAGCTGCCGAGATTGGCAAAATCGGTCATCGGGCGGCCCTGCAGACCAGGTCCAGGTCGAGTGCGGCGATGCTGAGCGTGCCGCCGGCTGCCGTTCCGGCCCAGTTGACCCCCTGGGCCGCGGTCGCGCGGGCGGCAAGCGCGGTGCAATCGTCGAAATCCAGCACGGCGCGGGCAAAGCGGTGGCGCGGCCCCTGCCGCAGCTCCAGCGCGAAGGCGCCCAGCTCCAGCAGCCAGCCGGCGTCGGCGCGTTGCACCCCAATGTCCAGTACCCGCGCGTACAGGGCGGCCTCGGCCTTGGGATCGGGGCTGTCGGCGACCAGGCGCGACATCGCGCGAAAGCCGTTGGGATGCGTCATGTCCTCGGGCCGCCAGACCAGTTCGGGGGTGAAATGCTGGCAGAAATACACCCGCCCGGCGGGAAAGACGGTGGGCGCCAGCCGCACGGTGCGGAACCGGGCGTGGCGGGTTTCGTCCGCCAATTCGACGGGACGCGAAAATGCGATCGGTTCGGCCACTGCCAGCCCCTGCGCCGTCAACCGCGCGTACAACGCGTCCGGATCGTCGGTCTTGAAGACCAGGCCGCTCAGGCCCAGCGGGCTGTCCAGCACCTCCTGGCGCTGCTTGCCGGTCTCGGGCAGGCCCACCAGTTCCAGATAGGCCCCCGGCACCACCGCCAGGTGATTGACCGATCCCAGCGAGTGATAGCCGCGCGGGGTCAGGGCAAAGCCCAGGGCGGTAAAGATCCGCGCGGCATCCTCCATGCCGCGCAGGGTGTTTATCACCAGGTGATCCAGTTCCATCGGTCAGCCCGGTTTCGGCATCGAATACACACCGCGGCCACTGGCCAGCAGCCTGCCTTCGGCGTCAAAGACACTGGCCTCGCAGACCGACAGCGACTTGCCGGATTTGATCACCCTGCCGCGCGCGGTCAGGTCGCCCTGCATCGCCGGGCGGTGGTAATCGACCCGCAAATCCACGGTGGGCACCGGGTGGCCCAGCAGGGACACCAGCGACCAGTCGGCGGTCAGGTCGACCAGGGTGGCGAGAATGCCGCCATGGGTATAGCCGCCCTTGGGGTTGACCACCCATTCCGGTCGCCAGGTCGCGGTGATTTCGATCTCGCCATCGCCGACGGCGGTCACCGTCAGGCCCAGCCAGTCGTGAAACGGGCCCCGGCGCAGTTTCTCGGTGATCTCGGCGGGGGTCATCGGGGTGTTGTCATCCAGGCTCATGGCGTCACCACCACCTTGCCCATCACGGTGCGGTCCTCGATCATCTTCAGGCCCTCTGCGGCCTCTTCCAGCGGCAGAACCTTGTCGATCACCACCTTCAGCTTCTTGTCCTGGATCAGGTCCATCAGCGCCTTGAGATTGTCCTCGTAAAACGAGTTCGAGCCGATCACCTGCAGCTCGAAGCTCCAGATATAGCGCAGATCCTCGGTGGGGTCGTAGCCGGCAGTGGCGCCGCAGACCAGGATCTTGCCGCCGCGCTTGACGCATTTCAGCGTCGGCTTCCAGGTGTTGCCGCCGGTGAAATTGACCACCACGTCAACGCCGCCCTCATGGGTGCGCCGCTGCGGTTTGCCATATTTCGCAATCGCCCATTTCGAGAAATCCTCCTCGCGGTAATTGACCACCTCGTCGGCGCCGAGCGCCTTCAGCCGTTCCATTTTGTCGGCCGAGCCGGCGCAGGCGATCACCTCGGCGCCGAGATGTTTGGCCAGCATCACGCAGCCGGTGCCGACCCCGCCAGACGCGCCCAGCACCAGCACCTTGTCGCCGGCCTTGACGGTGTTATGCGTCACCAGCATCCGGTGCGCGGTGCCATAGGCCACCGGCAGCGAGGCCGCCTCTTCAAAGGTCACGTCGGGCGGCATCAGGATCAGCTGGTCGACGGAGACGCGGCAATATTCCGCCATGCCGCCATCCAGCATCTCGCCCATCAGGCCCTTGGCCTTGTTCAGCGGGTTGACCAGCACCCGGTCGCCGACCGACCAGCCGTCGACACCGGCGCCGATCTCGGTGATCTCGCCGGCCATATCCAGCCCGATGACCACCGGCAGCGGCACCTTGATGCCGGGCATGCCCTTGACCGTGAACACGTCGTGATAGTTGAACGATGAGGCACGGACCCGGATCACCACATGCCCTTCGTCGGCCTGGGGCATCGGGTGGTCGGTGACGACCTCGAGATTCTCGAGGCCGCCGTGCTGCTTGAGTACAAGAGCTTTCATGTCGTCTTTCTTTTTTCAGTTGAGGTATTCTGGCGGTCAGTTGCTCGCCATCGCGGCCTCGTAGGGGCCGGTCAGGAACTTGTGGGCGGCAAAGTCGCCCTGCACCTTGCCGACGCTTTTGAACACGTCGAATTCGGTCTGGAACGAGGCCACCGTGCTGTCATCCATCACCACGGTATAGATCTGGTCCCACAGCGCCGCGTAAGCCTCGGCATTTTCCTGGCTGATATTCGCCGCCTCGACCAGCGCCCTGGCCACCCCCGCCTTGTCGGCGGAGCCGGCGGTCAGCGCGTCCATCATCGCGGTGACGATCCGCGGCGCGGCGTCGGGATATTGCTCCAAATAGCTGTCGGCGATCATGCCGGCGCCCAGCACCGGGAAACTGTCGCCGCCGGCGATCTTGGCCCATTCGCTGCGAAAGCTGCCCAGTTCGCGAAACTCGGTATCCACCAGTTCCAGGCTGACGGTGCGCAGCGCGGCGGCATCGATATCGCCCTGCACCATGAATTGCGCCAGTCGCGAGTCATTGCCCGGCACCGCCTCGTAATCCGCGGCGGTCAGCCCGTAATTGCGCTCCAGAATGGCCGCCGACATCGACGAGGTGGCGCTGCCCGCCGGCGAGCTGCCGATCTTCTTGCCCTTCAGATCGGCGATCGACTGGATCGGGCTGTCCATCGGCACCACGTATTTCAGATCGGCGACCTGGGTGGCGAGGATAACGCTCATCGGCAGGCCGTCGGCAGTGACCGACAGGGCCGACCCGGCCGAGGCGGCGATGGCGAAATCGATGCTGCCGCCGGCCATCGCCTTGGTCGGGGCGTTCACGTCGGGAAAGGTGACATATTCCACCTCAAAGCCCAGGGCCTCGAAAAAGCCGCCCTGCTGCAAATAGGTGCCAAAGCCCAGGCTCATGCCCGAACTCCAATAGCCGATGCGAAGCGGTTCGGCCGTAGCGGCGGTGGCGGAGAGGCCGAGCAGGGCGCACAGGCCCAGCCCCTTCGCCGCGGCGAAGAGTCGATCAATGTTCATTTGTGTTTCCTTGCTGTTGGATCAGGAAAGTTGGGAGGAGTCTGGAGTTGTCAGTTTTTCACGGCCTTCCTCCAGGAAAAGAGCCATGTTTCCATTGGTTTAAGTAGTCCGTATTCCAGCACCAGCATCAGCGCCACCAGGGTCAGCGTCCAGGCGAAGACCTGGTCGGTCTGCACCAGGTCGGCGGCCTGGCGCAGCCGATAGCCAATGCCCGAGGATGCGCCCAGCGTTTCCGCCACCAGCACCACGCGGGCGCCAAAGCCAAAGGCCAGCCGTGCGCCGGTGAAGAATTGCGGCAGGATCATCGGCAGGTAGATCTTGCGCAGCACCTGGCCGCGGGTCATGCGGAAACTGCGCGCCAGTTCGACCAGGTCGGGATTCACCTGGCGGGTGCCCTCCCAGACATTGGTCAGGATCAGCGGCATCGCGGTCATGAACACCACGAAGATCGTCGTCGCCTCGGACAGCCCGAACCAGATCAGCGCAAAGATCGCCCAGATCGTCGAGGAAACGGTATTGATGATCACGATCAGCGGCTCGAAAAACTCTGCCGCCTTGGTCGACACGCCCATCAGCAAGCCCAGCAGCGCGCCAACCACCGCCGAGAGCCCGAACCCGGCCAGCACCCGGCTGAAGGTGATCCAGAAATCGCCCCAGAAGGTCGGCAGCTGCACCAGCCGCGACCAGGTGGCAAAGACCCGGTCGGGCGCCGGCAGGATAAAGGCCGGCATATTGCGCGAGGCCAGAAACCAGGCGGCAAAGACGATCACCGCGAAGGCGCCGCGCAGGACGATCTTGCGCGCCAGCGGGCTTCTCAGCGCCAGCGGCACCGGTGTGCGGGCAAAGCTGTTGGTTGCGGACACTTCCTGCGCTCCGCTCAGTGATAGATCGGCACGGCGGCCGAATGGTCCGAGCGCTGGCGCAGATCCCGGACCGCATCGCTGACCATGGGCAGGACCGGGTCGCGCGGATGCGCCAGCTGTAGCGGCACCACCTCTTTCACCCGGCCGGGGCGCGGCTGCAGGACCACGACCTCGTCGGCCAGAACCACCGCCTCTTCGACATCATGGGTCACGAAGACGATGGTCACCGCCCGCTCGGCGGCAATGCGCACCACTTCGGCATGCATCTGGCTGCGCGTGGCCGGGTCGAGTTTGGAAAACGGTTCATCCATCAGCAGGATCTGCGGTTCGGGGGCCAGGCTGCGCGCCAGGGCGACCCGACTGCGCATGCCGCCCGACAATTCGTGGGGGTAGGCATTGGCAAACTCGGCCAGGCCCACAAGCTCCAGCACCGACCGCACCCGCCGGTCCTGTTCGGCGCGCGGCAGGCCCAGCGTTTCGATGCCGAACCGCACATTCCCGGCAGCGGTGCGCCAGGGCAGCAGGCGGTCTTCCTGGAACATATAGGCCATGGCTGCGCCGGTCTGCCCGGCGCGCTGTTCGCGGCCATCGATCAGGACCCGGCCGCCATCGCTGTCGGTCAGCCCGGCGATGATGTTCAACAGCGTGCTTTTGCCCGAGCCCGAAGCGCCGACAATTGCCACCGATTTGCCCGTGCCGATCTCGATGCAGATATCGGACAGCACATGCAGCGGCGCGTCCCCGCGACGGTGGAACCACTTGCTGATGCCGGCCACGCTGATCCGGCTCATTCGCCGGCGCCCTTCAGCACGGTCACCAGGTTCAGCGCCTCGACCACGCCGCTGGAACGCAAGGAGTCGTTTACCGTGGCCATGACATCGGCGCGGAACACCTCGACATGGCGCCGTGCCACCGCCTCGGCCTTGTCGCCATCGCCGGTGGCCATGGCGGCGATCAGTTTGATATGGTCGCCCTCGATATTGGGGCGCGCGCCACGATCGCCAAATCCCAGCGCCACCAGCCGGCCCATTTCGTCATAGATGCCGCCCAGCATGGTGCACAGGCGGGCATTGCCCGAGGCGCGCGCGATGGCCATGTGAAAGCTGCGGTTGGCCTCGAGGAAAAAGTCGATCTGGTTGCCAATGTCGCGCGGCCGCGGCTTGCGGCACATCTCTTCCAGCCGCTCCAGCTTGCCGATATCGCATTTGCCGGCTTCCGCCGCCAGCCGGGCCGCGCGCGGCTCGAGCAGCAGGCGCAGTTCGAACAGGTCTTCGACATCCTTCAGCGTCACCGCCGACACCCGATAGCCCTGGCGCGGGATTGCCTGCACCAGCCCGCAGGCGGCCAGCCGCTGAAGCGCCACCCGGCAGGTCGCCTTGCCCAGGCCAAAGCTCTCCATCACCTCGGGTTCGCTGAGCGTGGCGCCGGGGCGGATCCGGCACGAGACGATTTCGCGCCGGAGCGTTTCAAAAGCGGTGTCCCCCTTAAGTGCCGCCGGTGTCTTGGTCACTCCTCCGCTCATCCGCATTTCTCCTGGGCATCTCTCAGTTTGTCGTGAGCAGCTTACGAATGGGTTTCAGATCATTCCAAGAACTTTTGCCCCCGGTTCAGCACTTTTGCGGCCAAAGAATTTCCGGCGCACAGGATTTCACCAATCGGTACCGGAATTGGCCTCGCAGCTGCGGGATTTGGGCAGTCCAAGCCCGGCGCCGCCCCGGATGCACCTGCGCTTGCCCGCTCTCGCTTACGGCTTGGTGCGAGCGGGCTGCGTGACCTGCTGCAACGGCTGACGGCGGCGAAATCCGCGGGTTTTTTCCTGTTCCCCCGAAACCTTCCAAAGCGGCATTTCAGAAACTGATTTGAAAGCGCGTTGAAAATATTTCAAAACTGGCAGGTAATCGCGCCGCGCGTGCCCGTGCGCGATGCAGGGAAATGCCATGTCCAAGCTGACCGCCAGAGATGTTGCCATAGCCGCCGGCGTTTCGCGCACGGCGGTGTCGCGCGCGTTTCGACAGGATCGTTCGCTTTCCGAAGACAAGCGCAACCGCATCCTGGAGGCGGCGCAGAAACTTGGCTATTTGCCGCCCTCGGCGCAAGCGGTTGCCAAATTGTCCGACCGCACGATCACCCTTGTCGCCGCCGATATGGAAAACCCCTTTTATCCGCTTGCCGCCAATGCGCTGTCGCAGGCGATTCATGCCCGCGGGCGGCGCCTGATCCTGCACGCGGTGCCCCCGGATGAAGATATCGACAGCGTTCTGCGCCAGGTCCTGGATTACAAATCCGAAGCCGCCATCGTGACATCATCGCTGATGTCATCGCGCATGGCGCGTGACTGCCGTGCCCAGAACATGCCCGTGGTGCTGTTCAACCGGGTCCAGCCCGACGAGCTTATGACCGCGGTCACCTGCGACAATTACGGCGGTGGGCGGCTGGTCGCCGACCGGTTCCTCGCTACCGGCCGCCAGAGGATTGCGATGATCGGCGGCAAAGAAAACACCTCGACCCATCTTGAACGCAGCCGGGGGTTTCGCGATTGCCTGGCCGAAGCCGGCCGAGAACCCGTTGCCGCGCCGTCGGGTGAGTTTAGCTATCGTACCGCGTTTGACGCGGCCTGCGACTTGCTTGCCCAAGCGGACCGGCCCGATGCCCTGTTCTGCGTGAACGACATCATGGCGCTGGCAGCTCTGGATGCGGCGCGGGTGGTGGGGCTGAGCGTGCCGGATGATCTGGCGGTGATCGGCTTTGATGATATCCCGATGGCGGCCTGGCCGCCTTATCGGTTGACCACGGTCCGCCAACCGCTGCGCCGGATGGTGGCCGAAACACTGGAACTGATCGAGGCGCAACTGTCCGATCCCGAGATACACGGTGCCATCCGGATCCTGCCGGTCACCCTGATCGAGCGTGACAGCGGATGAAAAATTTTCAATCCGCTTTGCGAATATTGCATGGATTGCCCCGCCCGCTCTAAGCAATGCCAGGCCCTCACCAAAAGGACAGACCCATGGCAATCGAATATCTGAAGACCGGCAAACCCGAGACCGAACGTGCGGAAGACGATGCAAAGGTGCGCGGCATCGTCGAATCAACGCTCAAGGATATCGAGAGCCGTGGCGATGCCGCGATCCGCGAGCTTTCGGCCAAATTCGACAAATACGAACCCCAGTCCTTTCTGCTGAGCCAGTCCGACATCGAGGCGCTGTTGCAAAAGGTGTCGACCCGCGACATGGAGGACATCAAGTTCGCCCAGGCGCAGATCCGCCGCTTTGCCGAGGCGCAGCGCAGCTCGATGACCGATATCGAGGTGGAAACCCTGCCCGGTGTCTTCCTCGGTCACCGCAACATCCCGGTGCAGTCGGTCGGCTGTTATGTGCCCGGCGGCAAGTTCCCGATGGTTGCCTCGGCGCATATGTCGGTGCTTACCGCTGCGGTCGCGGGCGTGCCGCGGATCGTGGCCTCGGCCCCGCCGGTGAACGGCGCCCCGCATCCGGCAATTGTCGCGGCGATGCATTTGGGCGGCGCGCATGAGATCTATGTTCTGGGCGGCATGCAGGCCGTTGGCGGCATGGCCATCGGCACCGAGACGATCAAGCCGGTCGACATGCTGGTCGGCCCTGGCAATGCCTTTGTTGCCGAAGCCAAGCGCCAGCTGTTTGGCCGGGTGGGTATCGACCTGTTTGCAGGACCGACCGAAACCATGGTGATCGCGGACGAGACGGTGGATGCCGAGCTCTGCGCCACCGACCTGCTGGGCCAGGCCGAACACGGCTACAACTCGCCCGCCGTGCTTTTGACCAACTCGCGCAAGCTGGCCCAGGAAACCCTGGCCGAGATCGACCGCCTGCTGGCGATTCTGCCGACTCACGAAACCGCCTCGGCCAGTTGGCGCGACTATGGCGAAGTCATCGTCTGCGACAGCTATGACGAGATGCTGGCGGTTGCCAATGACATCGCCTCGGAGCATGTGCAGGTCATGACCGATCGGGATGACTGGTTCCTGGACAACATGCACAGCTATGGCGCCCTGTTCCTGGGCCCGCGCACCAATGTGGCCAATGGCGACAAGGTGATCGGCACCAACCACACGCTGCCCACCAAGAAGGCCGGGCGTTATACCGGTGGCCTCTGGGTTGGCAAGTTCCTGAAGACCCACAGCTATCAGCGCATCGAAACCGACGAGGCCGCTGCCCTCGTGGGCGAATACGGGTCGCGGCTGTGCATGCTGGAGGGGTTCGTCGGCCATGCCGAGCAGTGCAATGTGCGGGTGCGCCGCTATGGCGGGCGCAACGTGCCCTATGGGCAGGCGGCGCTGCATCAGGACGCCGCGGAATGAGCGTCGCGCCGAATTTCCGGCTGGAGGGCAAGCGGGCGCTGATCACCGGGGCGGGGCGCGGCATAGGCCGCGCCATCGCCGAGGCCTATGCCGAAGCCGGCGCGGCGGTGACGCTGTGCGCCCGCTCCGAGGACGAGGTCGGGGCGCTGGCCCGTGACCTCGGCGCGCGCGGATGCCAGGCCGAGCCGATGGTGGCGGATGTCACCGATGTCTCCGGTTTCGCACGGCTTGTCGCGGCGCGCCCGGCCTTCGACGTCTTCGTCAACAATGCCGGCACCAACCGCCCCAAACCGCTGTCCGAGGTCACCGAAGACGACTATGACGCGGTGCTGTCTCTCAATCTGCGGGCGGCGGTCTTTGCGGCCCAGGCGGTTTCGGGCGCCATGGTGGCGGCGGGCATCGCCGGGTCGATCATCAACATGTCGTCGCAGATGGGCCATGTCGGCGCCGCCAACCGCACGCTTTACTGCGCGTCGAAATGGGCACTCGAAGGATTCACCAAGGCGCTGGCGGTGGAACTCGGGCCAAAAGGCATCCGGGTGAACACGATCTGTCCGACCTTCATCGAGACACCGATGACCCGGCCGTTTTTCGAGGATGCGGCCTTCAAGGCTTCGGTGCTCGACAAGATCAAGCTGGGCCGGATCGGTCAGGTCGAAGACGTGGCCGGCGCCGCCGTTTTCCTTGGTTCGGACGCCTCGGGCATGATGACCGGCAGCGCCCTGATGCTGGATGGCGGCTGGACCGCCGATTAATCGGCCGCGGCCCGGCCCGTCAGCACATCGAAAATCGACTGTGCCTCGTCCAGCGAGGCGCAGTCGCCGCGCCAGCCGACAACCTGATCGGGCCGGATCAGTGCGGCGGGTGCATCATAGAGATCGCCCACCACCGCTTCGTCGCACAAGGTCAGAACGCTCAACCGAAGCCCTCGCGACGCGGCCGCGCTACGCAAATGCTCGGCTGCCTCGGCCCCGGGCGACAATACCAGCAGCGTCCATTCGAATCCGAAGCGGTCAAACAGCGACTCGCCAGTCTGCAGCCAGGCGTGCGGTGCCCGCCCGCCCGGCTTTCCGCTTGGAACATAGACCGACGGATCGTCCGGCGGCGGCGGCGTTGTATCGTGGCAGATCACCGGCGATTGGTCATATCGCGCGCCCAGGGTGAAGCCGGGAATGGTGAATTCGTGCTGTGCGTGCCGCGCCAGATAGGCCCCGGCCCGCGCCCGCGCGGCTTCGCCGGCCGGCCCGTCTTCTTCGATCGCCGGAGAGGGCACGAACAGGCCCACGGAATCGGCGAATTTCAAGGCGAACTGCGTATTGCGCAATGCGACCGGGCGGCGTTCGGCGGTATAGCTGTCCAGCAATGCGGGATCGGCCTGTCCTCGGATGACTGCCGCAAGTTTCCAGCCGATATTGACCGCGTCTTCAATGGCGGTGTTGTAGCCCATCCCGCCGGTCGGGGTGAACAGATGCACGGCATCGCCGCCCAGGAACACCCGGCCTTCCTGGAAACGCTCCGCCACAAGGGCGCGTCCGGCCAGCCAAGAGGCGATGCCGGTCACCCGGACCGGAATGTCGCGGCCCACGGCCTGAAGAAACAGGGCGGCGGCATCCGCCTCGGACATCGCGTCTTCGCCTGCGCGCAGCTGGGTCTGGAAGACAAAGCTGCCCCTGCCATCAACGGTGGCCAACAGCGCCCGCCGGCGGCGGTTGAAGGTCCAGTACATCCAGGCGCGCGGCACCTGAAGCGCGGAATAGAATTCCGGCGCTTCCAAATAGATCGACAACATGCGCCCGCCCATGAAGTCACGCGCGGCCGCGTCATCGCCGCCATAGCGGATGCCGGCCTGTTTGCGGATGCAGCTTTGCGCGCCATCGGCGCCGAAGAGATATGTGCCCCGCAGGCTCAGCGCCTCGCCGGTGCTCAGATCCCGCGCCGCCACAGTGACGCCTTCGGCATCTTCGGAAAACCCCGTCACCTCGGTGTTAAACCGGATGTCGACGCCGGCGCAGGCCGTGGCCTTGCGCAGGAGCGTCTGTTCAACCAGGCTCTGCGGCACCCGATGCGGCAATTCGGCGGCGTTCCAGATATGCGCCTGTTCGCGCACGCAGCGCGCCGCGTCATCGGCACAGGGCATGCGGTGGCGCGCCAGTTCATGCCCGGCATAGGTGGTGAAATAGGCCAGGTCGGTGGGATGATCGCCGGGCATTCCCAATTGCCGAATTTCCTGCGCAAAGCCGTGGCGGCGATAATGCTCCATCGAACGGGCCTGCGTGGCATTGGCCTGCGGTGCGGTGGCTACACCGGCTTCGCGGTCCAGCACCAATGTTCTGATCCCGCGGGCGCCAAGTTCGAGCGCGAGCATCAGACCACAGGGTCCCGCGCCTGCAATGACCACATCCGCATTCGTAGGGTTCATGGGGTGTCCTCCGGTATTGCGCCGGAGACTAGGCATCCCGCCCGATTACGAAAGATTTCAAAATTTCCGGAGCGATGCGGTTTAGCTATCGGGATGCGCCGAGTCCGACCGCGCCAGCTGGCGCACCAGATGCACGAAATACTCGCCCGCCGGCGTTGTTCCCAGGCCGATGCGCTGCACCAGCATGATCGGTGGCGCCGCGAAATCGACATCCAGGGGAATACAGTCAAGCCAGCCTTCCACCACCGGTGCCTCGACCCATTGCACCGGCATCATCGCCAGTGCATCGGTCTGGATCAGCGTGACCAGGGCCGAAAGCGCGCTCTGTGTCTGGTACATCAGACGCGGCATCTGCAGCCCGGCATCGGCAAACACCTGCCGCAATTCATCGGGCGCATCGCGGGTGATCGAGGTGGTCATCCATTCGGCCTCCACCAGGTCGGCCAGAGTGCGCGCGCCGCGCAGCGGATGATCGCAGCGCCCCACCACCACCCGGCGATTGTCGAACAGCTTGGTAACGGTCAGATCCGTGGGATGCGCATCGTCCGGGACCGGGCCGACATAGGCATCCAGAAGCCCGTTGCGAAGGTCGGTCTGCAATGTCGGAAAGAACCCTTCGACCAAGCGCA
The DNA here is from genome assembly GCF_002786325.1 of Pseudooceanicola lipolyticus. GTDB lineage: Bacteria > Pseudomonadota > Alphaproteobacteria > Rhodobacterales > Rhodobacteraceae > Pseudooceanicola_C > Pseudooceanicola_C lipolyticus. Next base: position 13,444 of record NZ_PGTB01000001.1, read on the forward strand.
GCCGGACCGACGGAAAGCGCCGCTTGAAGGCGGCAATCACTTCGGACAGCACACCGAAATGGGCGGCGATGGAAAAGCCAAGGGTCAGTTCGCCCTCAAGCGCACCCTGCTTTTGACGCACCGCCTCGCCGGCGCGGCGCACATCGTTCAGGATCGACATCGCCCGCAACAGGAAATCCTCACCCACCGGTGTCAGATGCACACCGCGGGCCTCGCGCACGAAAAGCTGGGTGCCCAGCGAATGCTCGAGGGCTTGTATGCTGCGGGTGATCGCCGGCTGCGCGATCCCGGTTTCCCGGGCCGCGGCGCGCAGGCTCCCGCGCTCGGCCACGGCCACGAAATCGCGGAGTTGATTGAGCTTCATGGCACCTCTGATATCAGATTGTTATCGGGATTGCATAATTGCCATCTATTTTGCAACTCAGATCTCACGTATTCGAAAACAGGAGGAAATCTCATCATCTTGGTGGGAAAAGAAAGATCGGGAGGATCTTATGAAACATCGCTTGTTCACCGCAGCGCTGATCTGCGCCATGACCGCCGCAGCCCCTTCGCTTGCTGCCGATTTCACGATGAAGATCGCGTCTCCTGCGCCGCTGAATGACAAGGATGCACTTTCCGCCTGGTTCACGGCATTCGAAGCCGGCGTCGAAACCCGCAGCGAGGGGCGGATCGATGTGCAGCTCTTTCCGGGCGGGCAACTTGGCCCGATCCCGGCCACCGTCGAAGGTGTGGCGATGGGCACCATCGAGGTAACGGTGCCGATCATCGGTTTCCTGTCGTCGCTCGATCCGCGCTTTCAGGTGCTGGACGCGCCGGGGCTTTTTGATGACGAACACCACGCGATGGCCACGCTTTCCGATCCATCGGTGCGCGCGATGTTGTCCGGCTTCGGCGCACGGTCGCATGTCGAACCGCTTGTTGTGCTTACCAGCGGTCAAAGCGTCGTGGTCTCCGACGCTCCCATCGCCGGCGCGGCCGATCTTGCCGGTGTCAAGTTGCGCACCGGCGGCGCGACCCCGCTGCTGAACGAACCGATGGCAGCGATTGGCGCCTCGCCGGTCGCCATGTCGCTGGGCGAGGCGCTGCCGGGCATCCAGACCGGAACCATCGACGCGGCCAATATCAACATGCCGGTCGCCATTGGCTTTAAATTCGCCGATGTGGCACCGAATGCCAGCTATCTTCCCGGCAGCTTCACCATCGTGAGCGCGGTGGTCAGCAAGGATTTCCTCGGCCTGATCGGGCCGGACCTGGAGGCCATCGTGCGCGAGGAGGCGGAGCGCGCGAAAGAGGCCTATGCCCAGAAACTGGACAGCGGCGCGGCGTTCTTCGAAGGGCTCTGGACACAGCATGGTGGCCAACTCACGGTTTTCACCGAGGCGGAACGCGCCAGCTATCTGGCGGTGATGAACCAGACCGTGCAGGAAATCATTGCAACCGACGATCAGTTGCAGTCCGACTATGGGGTACTGAAAACCGCGGCTGACGCGGCGCGCCAATAGGCAATGCGAGGGCCGGGCAGGGAGTTTCGCATGGCTGACAGAGTGATCAACGGGCTGCTTACCGTTCTTGGCCTTGCCCTGATTGCCATGGTGGCGTTGAGCGTCTGGAACGTCTTCAGCCGTTATGTCCTGGCTTCGGCAATCCTCTGGGCCGACGAGGTTCTGGTGTTTGCGATGATCATGCTTGCCTGGCTTGGTGCCATCGCCTGTGCCTGGCGCAATTTCGTGATCCGCATGGATATCCTCGTCAATATCCTGCCGACGGCGATACAAAGAACCTTGTCACTGATCCAGCTTTTCCTGGTTGCGGGGATTTGCCTGTGGACGGCCTGGCTGTCCTGGGGCTATGTGCTGCGGCTTTTCCGCTTTGGTATGACCAGCGACGCCGCCGGACTTCCGTTGTGGATCGTGCATGGCGCGATCACCCTCAGCCTGTTTGTGATGGCGATGATCGCGCTGTTGCGTTTCGTCCGCCTGGCGATCTGGGGCAGGCAACAAGGCTGGCAAGGCCGGCTCGCCACGGGAGAAAAGCAATGAATTTTGCGCTGATCACCCTGCCGGTCCTGCTGTTGGCGGCAGGAACGCCGATCTTTGCCGGATTGCTGATCGCTGCCACCGTCGCGCTGGCCTTTTTCATGAACATACCGCTCAACGCGGTGCATCAGAACCTTTTCGGTTCGCTCAATTTCAGCGGGTTGCTGGCGGTTCCCTTCTTTATCTACGCCGGCGAACTGATGTCGCGCGGCACCGTTTCGCAGCGCCTGGTCGATTTCGTGCATTCTTTCGTGGCGGGCGTACCCGGCGCGCTTGGGGTAACCACGGTGGGGACCGCAACCGTTTTTGGCGCGATCTCCGGTTCCAGCGCGGCGGCGGTCGCATCGGTGGGAAAGGTCATGAGCCCGTCGATGGACGCCGCCAAGTATCCCCGCCGTGTCACCGCGGGGCTGGTGACCTCGGTCAGCGCGATCGGAATCGTCATTCCGCCCTCGATCCCGATGATCGTATACGGCGCCTCGGCCGAAGCCTCGATCCCCCGGCTTTACGCGGCGGGGGTGCTTCCGGGCTTGCTGTTGGCCGGCGCGCTTGTCGTATTTGTCATCTTCAGGGCGCGCCAGGCGGGCCATGGCGATGCACAAAGGGTCTCGGCCCGGGGCATTCTCAGCGCAACACGGCGGGCGATCTGGGCGCTGGGAGCACCGATTATTGTCCTGGGCGGGATTTACGGCGGGGTGTTCTCTCCGACCGAGGCGGCGTCCGTCGCCTGCCTTTGTGCGATGGTTGTCACCCGTTTGGTGTTCCGCGAACTCTCTTTCGCCGATATCCTGGAATCGGCCAGAACCGCGGTCCTGGCGTCCGCGCAGATCCTTGTGATCGTGGCTGCGGCGGGGCTGTTTTCCTGGGTGCTTACGGTGAATCAGATACCGCAGACCTTGGTTGGCTGGATCGCCGCCTACGAGGTTGAACCCTGGCAGTTCCTGCTGGCTGTGAACATCCTGCTGTTGCTGTGGGGCTGTGTGATGGAACCGATGTCGGCAATTCTCTTGCTGACGCCCATGCTGGTGCCCCTGGTGGACGCGCTTGAAATCGACAAGGTGCATTTTGGGGTGGTGATGACGCTCAACCTGGCGATCGGGCTGTTTACGCCCCCGTTCGGCATCAACATCTTTGTCGCGCAATCCGTGCTGGGGATGAAAACCACCGATATCTATCGCGGCGTGTTGCCCTATTTCATGATTTTCCTGCTGGTGCTTCTGGTCGTCACCTATGTCCCGGCGATTTCCCGGATCAGCGCCGAGCTGCTTATGTTTGGCTGAACCGCCGGCGCAGGGCCGGGCGATCGGTTTTCGATCCGTGACCTAGCCGGCTTTTTCGACGATGCCGGATTCGACGATGATGTCGGTGGTCCGCTGCAAGTGATCTGCCATCAATTGCTGCGCGGATTTGGCATTGCGGGACAATACGGCATCAAAGATGGCCTGATGTTCCTCGTTCACGTTGCGCTGTTGCCGCGCCAAGGGCACGGACAGCGCCCGGTAACGTTCGCTGTGCTGGTACAGCAATGTGCGGATTCTCAATAACCACTCATTTGCACATCCCATGACCAGAGAATTGTGGAACACTTCATGCGCATCCACCCATTTGGGATTGATGCGCGTGACATCGCCGGGATTGCGTTCGGGAATGCGCAACAGACGATGGTGCGCGGCGACAATGAGCGTTTCCATCTCGATCGTCAGACCTGCCACCGACTGGGCCAGGCACTCACTTTCGATAAATATGCGGGTCCGCGTCAGGTTGACCAGGTCCTCTGACGAAACCGCGGGCACCGTATATCCCTTTTGCGCGGTCGATACTGCCATGCCCTCGGCCGACAGCCGGGCCAAGGCTTCGCGCACCGCGCCCAGGCTGACTTCGGCTTCGCTGGCAATGTCATTGATGCGTAGCCTCTGCCCAGGGGCATAGTTGCAACTTAGAATTGCCGCCTTGATCAACTCGTAGGCGGATTGTGTTTGCGTGCTGCTCATACGCGTGGCTCGAACCATAGCGGGGACATTGCGCGTCCTTCAGTGGCATAATATTTTTTGGCGGGCGATACCTATTTTTTACTTAGTACGGGAAACGCCTGCCGTCGAGGGTGTACCCCGCAATCCCCCGCAGGGTTCAACGCCCAAGAGGCGGCTCAGGGGCCAGCCGGGAGGATTCGACAGCTGGCTGTTCGGTTTCGGCCATGGGTAGCGAAAAGACGCTGCCGTGGCGTTCGGGCGGACCCTCCGGCAGGGTCTTTAACGTCGCCGCGCAGAGAAAAAGGCGCTCCCGGTCCGCAGCGCAGGAAATTGCCATCTGTCCCGGCACGTCGATCTGGAAAAGATGGTCACCATCCGCCGACAGGCACAAGAACCGCTCTTCGAACAGCAAGGGCACCCAGAGACGCCCCAGCCGATCTTGGCACAGCCCGTCCGGATGCCCAGGCAGTTTGGCAAGGATGCGCCGGTCCTCGAGCGCGCCGTCCTGCCCGATCCGAAACGATGTAAGCTGTTTGCCAAAGGTTTCGCAGAGGATCAGCCGATTGCCGGCGACAATCATGCCATTCGGGAAAAAGACATCTTCGGCGACGACGCGACAGCCGTGATCAGGATGAAAGCCATGAATGCGACCGCGGTTCACCGGCTCGTCCTGGCCAAAGGCAAAGCCGGTCTCGCCCACCCAGGCCCAGCCGTCCGGACCCACGATCATATCGTTGAAATTCCCGTTCAGCCCGTCACCAAGATCAAACAACAACTCGGGCTGCGCGTCCCCGCTCCAGCGGTAAAGCCGCGCGGCCAATGAGGTTGCGTAGAGCAGATCGCCGCCCGAGGTGAAATCCATTCCCGCCGGGCGCTCGGCAACGCTCAGCACGGTTTTGGCATCCTGCCCGTCTTGCACCTGCGCGATGCGGAAATTGTGCACGTCTGAAATCCACAGCGCGCCGCGATGCCAGCGCGGCGCTTCGGGCCAGGAAAACCCCGTCGCCCAGGTGGCAAGGCGGTTCATGTCGCACTCGCCTCGGCCGCGGCGGTCAGGCACAGCCCGGACAGCAGATCGTCCACCAGTCCGCCCAGATCCGCAGGGGTCTGCGCGGTGCCGAAGAGGTAAAAATCCGGGCGTGTCAGGACCGCGCAGATGCCCTGTTCTTCGAACCAGCGGGCATAGTCGCCCTCGGCATCGCGGGCTGACCCGCCGCCATGATCCCCGACCGAGACGATGCTGCCGCCGATCCTTTCGAGCCCCTCTTTTTGCTGCGGGTTCAAGATCTCGTTCGGGTCGAAGCCAAGGCCGAGCAGGGTAAAGCCGGTGCCAAAGACCGTATCGGCAAGCAGCACTTTGCCAGCCGTTTCGACCCGGCGTTGCAGCGACAGCGTTCCAGCCAGGTGCAACGGCGCTCCGGCCGCGTTTCGGGCGATCACGCCCTGCCGAAGCTGGGGAAAATCCGGCATGGGGGGGAGCCAGCCCTGGCGGAATTTTCGGTCGCGCTCCTCGGCCTGGGCCGGATCCAGCGTACAGGGCACTTTCCCGGCTTCGAGCGAGATTCGGGTCCATGCCTCTGTGTGCGGCGAGCGTTCGGGTTCATAGGTGTCGAGCAGCGCGTCGCTGGCGATGCCGCGCCGGACCAGATCCATTTTCCAGGCCAGGTTGACCGCGTCACGCATGCCCGAACACATCCCCTGACCCATGAAGGGCGGCATCGTATGGGCCGCGTCGCCAGCCAGGAACACTGGCCCGCGGCGCCATTCCCGGGCGTGCCGCGCTTCGAAGGTATAGACCAGCTGGCGCACGATTTCGAGGTCGTCCGGACCCATGCCCAGCTCGCCCAACAGCCGCCAGGCCGCTTCTTCTGTCAGCAGGCTCTGCGGGTCTTCGCCCGGCAGCACCGCCCATTCCCAACGGCGATGCCGTTTGCCAAGCGGCAGAACGGTTGTCGGTCGCCGTGGGTCACAAATCTGTCCGCAGTCAAATTCGAAAGCCAACTCGCGTTTCTTGCGCGCGTCGATCACCAGCCATTTTTCATTAAACCCAAGGTCATCGCGTTCTATGCCCAGCGTCTGCCGCACCGAGCTGTTCGCCCCGTCACAGGCCACCAGGAAGCGTGCGGTGAAGGTCTGGGTCTCGTCTGTCACGACGGGCACATGACTTCCCGGCGCGGTTTCGGTGCGCGCGATGGTACAGCGCACGCCGCCGCCGGCTTCTTCGAAGGAAACCAGTTGCCAACCCAGGAAATCGGTGTTCGAGGGCGCGGCGGCCAGCTTGCGGCCAAGCGCGTTCTCGAACACCGGCTGAAACTGCATGTAGTCGGAATTGTAGCCCGAGACGCTTGTCTCGCCCCAGTCGAATTCCAGCAATGTTTCGCCATGTGCATTCACCCACACGTATTCGGTGGTTGGATAGCAATCGGCCAGCACGTCGTCGACGATGCCGAATTTCTGGAACAGCCGCATGATTTCGTGATCGACATGGCCCGCGCGCGGCAAGCCATAGAGATCGCGGTGTTTTTCGATCACCGCGGTCTTCATTCCGTGCTGGGCCGCGCTCATCGCCATGGTCAAGCCGACCGGTCCCCGACCGATCACGGCGATATCGTAGTCAAATGAATCCATGTCCCCGGTTCCTCCTCCCGTTGCCGTCAGACTCATGTCCCGGCGCAAGCCGGCAAAGTCGAACATTGTCCATAAAATATATTTTTAGTTGACAAAAAGATCAAACAGAAAATACCGTGGCGCCAGACTTGAAGGAGGCTTCCAATGAAATTTGTCAGATTCGAACGAGACGGAACCGAATATCTGGCGGTTGAACAAAACGGCGCGTTGCATGGTCTGCCGGTGACCGACCGCGCCTTTCCCGGCACCCTCGACGACCTGATCGGGGATGCGGAGGCGCTGGCCGCAGCGGGCCAAACGCTGGCCGCGGCCCCCGCCCTGTCAGATGCGGGCGCCCGGTATCTGCCGCCGTTCGAACGGTCGGGCAAAATTCTTTGCGTCGGATTGAACTATAGCGATCATACCGAGGAATCGGGCTATGATCAGCCGGACTATCCCACCATTTTTGCGCGCTTTTCCAGCGGCTTGATCGCCCATGAAGCCCCGATCGTCCGGCCGTCGCTCTCGGAAACGCTGGACTACGAAGGTGAACTTGTCGCGGTGATCGGCACGCCGGCCTCCAAGGTTTCGGAAGGTACGGCGCTGGATCATGTCGCCGGCTATTCGATTTTCAACGACGGGTCGGTGCGCGAATTTCAGCATGTCACCCCGCAATGGACGCTGGGCAAAAATTTCGACAACACCGGCGCGTTCGGTCCCTGTTTTGTCACCGCAGGCGATCTTCCCAAGGGCGCCTTGGGGCTGACGCTGGAAACCCGGTTGAATGGCGCGGTGGTGCAATCCGCCAAGATTGACCAGATGGTCTTCTCTGTGGCGAAGCTGGTGTCTATCCTGAGCCAGAGCATGACGCTTATGCCCGGCGATCTTTTGGTCACCGGCACGCCGTCTGGCATTGGTGCCGCCCGCAAGCCCCCGCTGTGGATGAAGGCGGGCGATGTCTGCGAGGTCGAAATTGAAGGTATCGGGGTGTTGCGCAACCGGATCGTGGACGAACCCGCCAAGGCTGCGAATGCCGCATAGGCACACGGTCCGGGCGCGCAGACAGGGAGGAGACTTTGAATGACCGCAATCACCGGCTTTATCAGGCCTTCCCGGCGACAGGGCGTTCTCGGGGTACACTCGATGGACCATTTCCACATGGAAGTGCCCGACCTGGAAGAAGCGCGCCAATTCTATCAAGCCTTCGGTTTGAGTGTCCGCGAGGACGGCGATGGGCTTGGCCTGTATACCTTTGGCAATGATCATCGCTGGGCCAGCCTGTCAGAAGGGCCGCGCAAGAAGATGTCGTTCTTGTCTTTCGGAGTTTTCGAAGACGATTTCGAACCGTTCCGCCGCCACGTGGAATCCCAAGGCATCGCGCTGAGAGACGCGCCGCCGGGGTTCGAATGCAACGGGTTCTGGTTTCACGATCAGGACGGGAACCTGATCGAAGTGCGCGTCGCGGAAAAAACCTCGCCGAACCAGAAATCCACGGTCAGCAATGTTTCGGTCCCTGCCAACCAGCGGGGCACCGTCACCAATTCCAACGCGCCGATTATTCGGCCGCGCCGCATGGCGCATATGCTGATCTTCACCCGCGACGTACCCAAGGCGATCGAGTTCTATCACCGGGTTCTCGGGCTGCGGGTGTCGGATACGTCGGGCGAGGGCATTGCCTTCATGCACGGCGTCCATGGCAGCGATCATCACCTGATCGCCTTTGCCAAGTCCGGGGCACCCGGATTGCACCATTGCAGCTGGGATCTGGAATCGATCGACCAGATCGGCCTGGGTGCCATGCAGATGGCGGACAAGGGCTATGACCGGGGCTGGGGCCTGGGCCGCCATGTACTCGGGTCAAACTACTTCCATTACGTGCGCGATCCCTGGGGCAGCTATTCCGAATATTCTTCGGATATCGATTACGTCTCGGCCGATCATGATTGGGAAGCCGGCGATTTTGCCGCCGAAGACGCGTTTTATATCTGGGGACCAGCTGCGCCAGATGATTTCGTGCACAATTACGAGGCCGACTGACCCACGCCGAGATACCACCGCCCTTCGAACAATCGCGCTTGGCAGCGGGGGCGACAGCCGCCGGTGCCCGGGGGCGGTGTTTTTTATCGGGCGCCTGCGCGGCGGCCTGCAGACGCAATCGCGGCCCTTGCATTTTCCGGGCCTGCCGGCATTCGGTTGACCAGCCAGCCGCCAGGCTGATCAACAGTCGCTTTTGCGACATTGGGGCAAGTCGACCCAGACAGTGTAGATTCTCAATTCGCTGATTCCGCGGGCCAGAATTCCGCCACACACCCGCGGAACACGGAGGAACCAAGCAACAGGTCACCACTGTTTTCCGGCCCGTTCGAAATGCTCAACGCAGCGATATTGCGCGAGAGCACAAGTGGTTATCGGCAAAACCAGTTTGGCCACGAGCGTGGAATTCAGCCGACCATAAAATATATTTACAAGCTAGTAATATTTATTACTATGAAAAACGTATCGTGCCGAGGCATGATCGGGAGGAGCGGCCGAGGAGGCTCGCGGGAAATCCAGGGAGGAACGACAATGAAGACTTTGCTCTGCAAACCGGCAGCACTTGCACTGGCTTGTGCCTTTGCCGCCAACACTGCCAGCGCCGAGAACGCCAAGACCATTGCACTTCTCGTCGGGCCGACACAGGACGCCTTCATCGGCACTTGGGTGGCCACCTTCGAAGCGGGGGCAAAGGCGCAGGGGATGGATGTCAGCGTGTTTTCCAGCCCGTTTGACCCCGCACTTCAGGCGCGCCAGTTCGACGACGCCGTTGCGCAGAACTTCGACGGCATCATCTTGCAGGCGATCAGCCAGAACGCCATCGTGCCCAGCCTCACCCGCGCCAAAGAAGCCGATGTGCCGGTTCTAACCGCCATGGCGCCGCTGGCCGAGGACAGCAAGACCTTGGCCTATTCCTATATCGGGGAAGATTCGACTACCCTTGGCACCCTGGCCGCCCGCGCCATGGCCGAGGCCCTGGCCGCGCAGGGCAAGTCCTCGGGCCGCATTGCGGCGATCACAGGGGCGCTGGCCGAAGGCGTGGCGCCGCTGCGCCTGGACGCCTTCAAGAAAACCCTCGCGGAACTTGCGCCGGATTTCGAGATTGTTGCTATTGAAGATGTGAAATGGAATCCGGTCACCGGCGAACAGGTCACCGGTCAGCTGCTGGCGCGATTTGCGGGCACCGGCGGGCTTGACGGCATCTACGGTATGAATGACCGGCTGGCCAATGCCGCGGTGCAGGCCGCGGAAACCGCGGGCATCGCGCTTGGCGGAGATGACGGTCTGATCATCGTGGGTGGCAATTGCCAGGCCCCTGGCATTCAGGGGATCATGGCCGGAACCATAGCCGCGACCGTGGAAATGTTGCCGGCAGTCTCGGCCAGCACCGCCGTACAGGTGATGCAAGACCTGCTGAACGGAGGCGAGGTCGCGCCGGAATATTTTGAACAACACGTGATCGTCACGGCTGACAACCTCGCCGATCATGCCTCGGCCTGTTCGTACTGACGCCAGCCCAGCCGGGTCAGGATCACAATCATGGACACCCCCACAGCAAGTCTGGAGGCGGCGCAGAAACGCGCCCCTTCCCAGCCGGCGCCCCCTGTTCTTTCGGTGCAGGGCTTGGCGCGGCGCTTCGGTGCGATACAAGCGCTGAGCGACGTATCGCTTGACCTTCGCTCTGGCGAGCTCCGGGCGATACTGGGCGAAAACGGGGCGGGAAAAAGTACTCTCGTCAAGATCCTCACCGGCATCCACATGGCGGATGCCGGCGAGATTCAGATCGATGGAGCGCCCGTCAGGCCCGCAAACCCCCGCGAGGCGCAGGACCTGGGGATCAACCTGGTCTCGCAAGAGCTGAGCGTCTGCCGGGGGCTATCGGTTTTCGACAATATCCTGCTCGGATTGTCGGATCTGCCGATGTTTCACCGCCGCCCGGAATTGCGACGCCACGCGCGCGCAGCGCTGGACAGCATCGGTGCCGGCCATATCCCGCTCGACAAATCGGCCGAAGACCTCTCGACCGGCGAGCGTCAGCTGATCGAGATTGCCCGGATGATGAGCCGCGACACCCGTGTGCTGATCCTGGACGAGCCAACCGCGACCTTGTCGGATGGGGAAATCGCCTCGATCATGTCTGCGCTGCGCAAGCTGCGCGCCAACGGCTGCGCCATTCTCTATATCACGCATCGCCTGGGCGAAGTCTTCGACGTGTGCGACACCGCCACCATCATGCGAAACGGCGCAGTCGTTTCGGACGGTCCGGTTGCCGAGCTCGACAAAAGCCAGTTGATCGAACTCATGCTCGGCCGCTCGCTGGGCGACATGTATCCCGCCCATGAACCCAAGGGCGGCAAGCCGATGTTGCAGGTCACAGGGCTGCAGATACCCAACCGGACCGAAGCGGTCAGCTTCTCGGTGCCGCGCGGCCAGATCGTCTGCCTGACCGGCCAGCTGGGATCGGGTGCCGAAGATGTCGTGCGGTCGCTGTGCGGCCTGGTCAGCGATGCCAGCGGAACGATCTCGGTCGATGATCAGGTTCTGCCCCTGGGCCGGCCGGAAAAGGCGCTGGCTGCCGGGATCCGCTTTGTCTCGGGCGACCGCGCCGAAGAAGGTATTTTCATTCAAGAACCGGTCTGGTCCAACCTTGTTGCAACGCGGCTGCGCCGCCGGTCGCAGGTGGGCTGGCTGAACCTGTACCGCCTGCGCAAGGAGGCCCGGGGCCTGGCCGCGCATGTGGGCGTGGATTTGTCCCGAATGGCAACCCGCGCCTGCGACCTCAGCGGCGGCAATCAGCAAAAACTGGCCTTCGGTCGATGGGTCGACGATCACGGCGGCAAGGTCATTGCCATGATCGAGCCAACGCGCGGCATCGATGTCGGGGCGCGGGCCGAAATCTATGCCTTGATGCGCCGCTTTTGCGAGCAGGGCTATGGCCTTGTGATTGCCTCCACCGATTTCACCGAAGTTCTCGGTCTGGGCGACGTGGTCGTCACGATGTTCCGGGGACGGGTGATCAACAGCTACAACGCCGACGCCATCGACATGCCCCGGCTGATCGCTGACGTCACGCATCCGGAGGCCGCATGAGTACTCTTCTCTTGTCTCGGCGACTGCCAGTTGCCGCCGATCGCATCGCGACCGCGATCCGCATCGCCGCCATCGGCTGTCTCGTCCTCTTCGCGGTGACCACGCCAGGGTTCCTGTCGGCGCCGGCCATCCGTTCCTTCCTGACCACCATGTCCTTTGTCGGCTGCGTGGCTGTCGGGATGAGTTTCATCACCATCGGCGGCAGCCTGATGTCCTTCAGCCTCGGGGTCGGGCTGTCGGCAACCACCATCGTCTTCGTCGCCGCCCTGCCGCTGGGACTGTGGCCGGCGGCCGGGCTGGCCATTCTGTTCAGCTGCCTGCTGAACGGGGTGCAGGGGCTGGTGATCGGCTATCTCAGGGCCAACCCGATTATCGTGACGATGGCCTCTTTCGCGCTGATCACAGGTATCGCAACCCAGATCACTGCAGGGCGCGGCATCTACGCCTTCGGAACCGAAACCGCCGCTTTCAAGGGCAACCTCGGGCCTGTCCCCCTGCCGCTGGCGGTGTTTCTGGGGGTGGTCGTCGCCGGGCAGGCCATACTGGGGCACACGCGGATCGGACGCCAGATCATTCTGACCGGGTCCAACCCGCGATCGGTCCTGGCTGCGGGCATCGAACCCTGGCGCCCGATCACCTGGTCTTTTGTGCTGGCCGGGTTCTTCACCGCATTTGCCGCAATTCTGATGGCCGCACGCTATGGCTCGGGCGATCTGCAACATGGCATCGGCATGGAATACCATGCGATCTCGGCCGTGCTGGTGGGCGGCACCGCCATTCACGGCGGCAGCGGTTCGATCCTGCGCACCTTTTTCGGCACGCTCATCATCGCGGTATTCCAGGCCGTCTTGGTCCTGCGCGGCTTCTCAACCGAGCTTCAGCATCTGGCCCTGGGGGTGCTCGTGTTGCTTGTCATCATTTTGCAGCGGAAGTGAGGATGCTCATGCAACAGATCTCGGGCAACAGAAGCATGCGCCCCTTTGTCGTCCTGGCGGCGGTGGGGCTTGTCTTTCTGGCGCAGGGGGGATCGACGCTGGTTTCGGCCTCGCTGGGCTATAGCATCCTGCAGCAATTCGCGACCCTTGGTCCGATCGCGCTGGCCCTGGGCCTGACCATGATCATCCGGCATTTCGACCTGTCGGTGGCGGGTCATGCGACGGTGGGGGGCTGTATCGCGGTTACGCTGGGCGTGGCCAGTCCGATCGGCGGCATCGCCGCTGCTGCGATTTTTGGCCTGCTTTTCGGCGCCCTCCAGGGCGTGTTGATCGTCTGGCTGCGGCTGGGTTCGATTGGCGTCACCCTTGGCGGGCTGCTGACCTTGAACGGCATTGCCTATGTGATCACGGGAAATCAGGAAATTTCCCTGCAACGGATGGAGCTTGCCCAGTTTGTCGACGACCCGCTGTTTCTGCTGGCCTCGCCACGTTTCCTGCTGGCGGCGGCACTGGTTGTGCTGGCAGGTTTCATCGCCGCGCGAACCCGGCTTTGGCCTCAAATCCAGGCAACCGGCAGCGACCCGCAGGCCGCGGTTGTGGCCGGCGTCCCGACCGGGGTGATCACCCTGGTGATCTTCGCGCTTTCCGGCCTGCTCAGCGCCTGCGCCGGCGCCTTGCTCAGCTACAGCCTGGCGGCGGCCTCTCCAACGGCGCTGTCCAACATTCTGGTGCCGGCGGCGGCGGCGGCGATCATCGGCGGGGTCTCGCTGGGTGGCGGGCGCGGTCATCCGGTCGGCATCGCTGGCGGGGTATTGGTGCTGTGCACTCTGCAATCCTGCCTGACCGCCATCGGTGTGAAACCCTTCGCTCAGGACATCGTCACCGGCGCGGTGCTGCTTGCGGTCGGCATCAGCGACAGTGTCGAGCTGAAGCGCCGTCTTCACGATTTACGCCGCCTCCTGCCCGGCCGGCCGCGGCCGCGCCCGACTTCCGAACTCTGAGGGAGAAACAGATGGAACTTTACCACAACGATATGTCGGTCTGTGCCCAGAAGGTGCGGGTGACCATCGCCGAGAAGAACCTGAGCCCGATCGAACATCACCTCAATCTCGGGGCCGGGGACTCGCACACGCCGGCCTATCTGCAACTGAACCCGAAGGGCGTCGTGCCCACGTTGATCGACAAGGGCAGGGTGATAGTCGAATCCACCGTCATTTGCGAATATCTTGACGACGCCTATCCCGAGATCCCGCTGCGGCCCAGCGATCCCTTTGAACGCGCGCAAATGCGCAAATGGACATTGGTGCCGGATGCCGGGCTGCACCTGTGGTGTTCAACCGTCTCCTTCGCCATCGCCTGGCGGCACCAGGACCGCAGCGAACAGATGAAGAAATGGACGCCCCAGGTCCGGGCCGAGCGTCTGGAGGCGATCAACAGCGGTCTGGATGCCCCACTCGTCAAGCCCCACCTGCACAACTATGTCGGTGTGCTGAAAAAGATGGGCGAGGCGCTGCGATCCAACACATGGCTGACCGGCGGGTCCTACGGTCTCGCGGATATCGCGATGCTGCCCTATGTCTGTCGCTTGGATGACATGGCGCAAAACTGGATCTGGGAAGAGAGCGACGACATGCGCCCGATCACCGATTGGCTGGAACGGTGCCGGTCCCGGCCTGGCTATGCGGGGATTGCACGGCATTACAACACCGCCGTGGTCGCGAATATGAAACAGCACGGAGAACAGGCGATCGACAAGGTTAGGGAACTGTTGTCGACCGATTAGTGCCCTTCGCCGGCGCCGGTGCATGGCAACCGGCGATCAGCTATGTGGCATGGTGCAGAAACGGCATCGGTCAATCTTTGTAGATCGGTTCCGCAATGAACTTGCCGCCCTGATAGACGCTTTCGGGCGCATCCTTGGGCGGGCATGGCGCGGCGGCTTCGATCTCGGCCCGGAAGGTTTCGGAATTGTCCTTGGGCCGCCAGCCGATCAGCCGCGCCGTTTCGGTATTCCACCAGCCTTCGTCATTGTCGGACACGCCCCAGATAATCGGGCAGCCCAGCATCGGAACCCGGAACACGCATTCGACGAGTCTGACAAAGTCATCCGGCGACAGCCAGGTGGCCAACATCCGCCGGTCGCGGGGCTTTTCAAAACACGACCCGATGCGGATCAGCGCCGTCTCTTGCCCGAACTTGGAATGGTAAAGCGACGCCATCGCTTCGCCGAAACACTTGGAGACACCGTAAAGGCCATCGGGTTTCTGTGGTGCCGTAGTGTCGATCACCTCGTCCTGGCGATAATACCCGATGGCGTGGTTCGAGGAGGCATACAAGATGCGCGGCAGGCCATGGGCGCGGGCGGCTTCGTAAAGGTTGTAGACGCCGGTGATATTGCCGCGCTGAATCTGATCCCAGGGGCGTTCGACCGATACGCCGCCCAGGTGCAGAATACCATCGCAATCCTGGACCAGATCATGCACTGCGTCCGCGTCTGCGAGATCGCAGTTCACGACCTCTTCGCCCGGCCCGGCGGGGTCAAGATCGGCGATGTCGGACAGGCGCAGCACATCGGCCAGATGCCCAAGGCGCGCTCGCGCCAGCCGTCCAAGGTTTCCGGCCGCGCCGGTGATGAGCAGTCGTTTCAAGGCGTCAGCTCCTTATTTCAGTCGTAGGGAAAGGTCATCGAGAGAGCAGGCATGTGGGTCGTCAGCATCGGTGCGATCCGGCATTCGGACGTTTCAACCACTTCCGCCGCAACGCGCGCAGGCACGAGGGAAAAGGGGTAATCCTCCAGGCGATTGTTCCAGCCGCTTCGCGACTCGGCAGGTGCGGGAACAGTCACGGCCGCGATGGCGCCGCTCAGGACCAGCTGGGTAAAAATCATCGTTGTCCCCCCAAAGGGCCATGCGGTGCGCCCGCGGATGACGGGGGTATGGCGAAACATCATATAAGCTGTCAACACATATGATACGTTTGACGAAGGTTTGACAAAATCATCGCGATTCCGCTTAAGGTCTATGGCAGAAGGATAATGGCATGGCCGAGACCACACAAAAAAGAACTTCTCCCGGCGGCAGGCGCAATCTGGTATCCGAAGTCGCGTCCGGCCTGCGCGGCCGGATCGAGAAGGGTGAATTCGAGGTCGGGGATCGCCTGCCGTCCGAAGCGCAACTGACCGAGGCGTATTCGGTCTCGCGCACCGTTGTGCGCGAAGCCATTGCCGCGCTTCGTGCGGATGGATTGGTTGAGCCGCGCCAGGGCGCGGGCGTGTTTGTTCTGGAGCCGTCCATCGGTATTCAGCGCCCCTTCCAGATCCTCGATGTGGACAAGATTTCATCTATTATTGAAGTGCTTGAGCTGCGCACCGCGGTTGAAATGGAGGCCGCGGCGCTGGCGGCGACCCGCCGGTCCCCGGCGCAGGAAGAAGAGATCTATGAAGCGGAGGCCGAGATTCGCGCTCTGGCCCAGACGGGCGAGGACACGACCGAAGCCGATTTCCGTCTGCACCGCGCCATTGCGGTTGCAGCCAACAACCCGCGCTTTGCCGAATTCCTTGATCTCATGGGGCCATCGGTGATCCCGCGCTCGGCCCTTCAGGCCAGCGGCGCGCATCGCAGCCCCGACAGCTATATCAGCCTGATCTCGAGCGAGCACCGGGCGATTGCTGACGCGATTGCCGCCGGTGACGCCGACGGCGCCCGCGATGCCATGCGCCATCATCTGAAGGGAAGCCAGCAGAGATATCGGAACATGCTGCGCAAACCCTAGGATTCATCATACAAGTTATTGACACTTGTCTGGCGGCTCGAGTAGCTCTGGTCCCGAACCGAACACCGGAGCACATCATGGACCCGCAACACCTCAAGACTTCGCTGGGCTCAGGCCTTCTGTCTTTCCCCGTGACACCGTTTGGTGCGGATGGTGCCTTCAATCGTGCGGTCTATGAAGATCACGTCGGCTGGTTGTCCAGCTTTCCCGCCGCGACCCTGTTTGCCGCGGGTGGCACGGGTGAGTTCTTTTCGCTGAAACCGTCGGAAATCCCGGAAATCGTGCAGGCGGCCAAGGCCTCGGCGGGAGATGTGCCGATCGTATCGGGCTGCGGCTATGGCACCGAAATCGCGGTTGAAATCGCGCAGTCCGCCGAAGCGGCCGGGGCGGACGGTATTCTGCTGATCCCGCACTACCTGATCGATGCGCCGCAAGACGGGCTTTACGCGCATGTCAAAAAGGTCTGCGATTCCGTGGGCATCGGGGTCATGGTGTACAACCGTGACAATTCGATCCTGCAGCCTGCCACGCTGGCGCGCCTGTGCGACGATTGCCCCAACCTGATCGGGTTCAAGGACGGGTCGGGCGACATCGGGCTGGTCCGGCAGGTCACCGCCAAGATGGGCGACCGGCTGATGTATCTCGGCGGTATGCCCACCGCGGAACTTTTCGCCGAAGCCTATCTGGGCGCGGGCTTTACCACCTATTCCTCGGCCGTGTTCAACTTTGTCCCCGGCCTTGCCATCGAGTTCTACGACGCGCTGCGCGCCGGCCATCGCACCCGTTGCGAAGAGATCCTGAACGGGTTCTTCTATCCCTTCATGGAGATCCGCAATCGGTCCAAGGGCTATGCCGTATCCGCGATCAAGGCCGGTGTCCGCCTGCAGGGGTTCGATGCCGGGCCGGTACGATCTCCACTTACGGATTTGAACGAGGAGGAGATGGGCATGATGGCGGACCTGATTGCGCCGTACAAAAGATGAAGCTCGACGCCCTTCGCATCCACCGTCCGGAACATCGTCGCGCCTCGGGGTTCAAAAGCGCGTCAACGCGGTTCGACCATCGGCAGCATCATCTGTCGAGATAGTCTGCGTTGGCGGCACCGTGGGCTGGATTGAATGCCTCGGCCGGTTCAGTATGCTTTCTCGGCAGCTCGGGAAACGTCCCCGGATGCAAAATCCGCGACGTCGCTGTCTGCTGGCCATTGGCCCGAACGACGCTCGGGCTAATTCATCAGCGGTCAGGAACACAGAGGCGGATGCCATGGACATGCTCAAGGATCGCAGGATCGCCGTTGTCGGACTCGGCCCGCGCGGCGTCGGTGCGCTTGAGGCGCTGGCAGGTCTGGCGGAAAAATTTGGGATATGCGTTCCGGTGGACCTGTTCGACCCGCACCCCGCTCCCGGTGCCGGGCCCAATTTCGATCCGGCCGAAAGCGATCTATGCCGGTTGAACATCCCGATGCGCGACATTGATTTGCGCGCGCCCGAAGCGATGGGCCTGGCGCCGCTGTCCGAATGGCTGGTCCCGCCGATCGATCGCGATTCCTTCCCGCCGCGACCGCGGCTGGGGGCATATCTGCAGCACCGTCTCGACGCGCTGATGCGCGCCCCGGGCCTGACGCTGACAAATTACGCGGTGCAGGTGGAGAACGTCAGCCGCAGAGGGCAGGCATGGCATCTGAAAGCCGGCGGGGTTTGGCGCGGGCCCTATCGCGAAGTCCTGCTTGTGCCCGGTCAGCCTGCGACCAAACCTGATGGTCAGCTGGCGGCCTGGCAGGCGCAGGCAGCACGGTTCGGCGGAATTCTGGCGCAGGCTTACCCGGCGCGGACACTCCTTCAGCAGGCGGAAGCCTGGACTGGAAAAATGGTTGCCGTGCGCGGCTTGGCGCTGTCGTCCTTCGATGTCGTCCGGGTTCTCACCCGAGGGATGGGTGGGCGCTTTTCCAGCGCGGGCTATCAACCTTCGGGGCGTGAACCACGTTGTATCATGCCGTTTTCCCTCGATGGCCAGCCGCCTTATCCCAAACCCGGGACCGCGGAGATCGACGCAGATTTTGACCCGACATCGGACGAAACGGCGGCGTTTCGCAAGGCGCTGGCGGCCGCCGTAAACGACAGCCCCGATGCGGCGCGGGACCGTATCACCGATGCGATGATCCGGCCGGTCCAGCGCATACTGGCACGCTGCGGCGCGAAAACGACGCGGAACGCGGTGCCCGACTGGCTTGCCACGGAATGGGCGGATCCCGGTGCTCAGGATCGTGGCGCGGCGGTGGACTGTCTGATTGATGGTATCGCCATGGCCGACGGCAACCGCCCGCCGTCTGTCGGCTATGTCGCTGGACAGGTCTGGCGCAAGTGGCAAGACACGTTGCGGCAGGGCTATAACCCGGCAGATACTCCGCCAAGGACCGCGGCACTGATCGTCGCTTTCGACGAAGGCCTGAAACGGTATTCCTATGGGCCCCCCGTCGACGCCTGCCGAGAGCTTGTGGCTCTGATCGAGCTTGGCCTGGTCTCGACCGATCTGGCCCGCGATCCGGATATCTCGCTGGTTGACGGCGGGTGGCGGCTGAGTGCCGATGGTCGCAATGCGACCGCCGAGGTGATGATCGACGCTGTGCTTCCGTCACCCGATCCGCAACAGGTCACCGACCAGATGATCTCGGACCTGATGCAAGACGGCTGGCTGACAAAGCTTGACGATCTGGCAGCACGCACCGGCCCCGACGGTCGCCTGATCGGGCGGGATGATCGGTTTGCCCCGGGCCTGAGCCTGCTGGGACGGCTCGCACTTGGCAGCGTGATTGCCGTCGACAGCCTGCACGATTGCTTTGGGGCGGCGTCACACCGATGGGCCGAAGGCGCCCTGTCGCGTATCGCCCGGCCCGCCGCCGCTCAAACTGCCGAACATTGAGGACACGTTTCCTCTGCGAAACTTGCCCAAGCGCTTCAAGGCGAAGATGGGCCCCCGACGAGCAATGCTTTGGGGGTGGTCGCGTCGCGCCCCAACAGAGCTGCTCGCCTGTGCCGATCCATGATCGCGACGAGGTAAGGTCACCAGCGCCGCATTGACGGTGGGGTGATGGCTGGGCTGGCGGTGCTTTGTCTCGGCAGCGGCCGCTTGTCCGGCAGAGATATAAGTATGATACAAGTAAGGCCATATATATTTCTTAATATATTGTAATTAAATGATTTATCTAAAATACATGTTCTTGACCTGTGTTTTTTCCCTTCAATAGCCTCAGGGCAGGAGAACGATATGCTCTATCGAAATGTAGCGGTGCAGATCAGGACGGAATTCGGCGATGGCCGTTTCTCTCCTGGAACATTGCTGCCATCTGAGAACGATTTCGTCGAAGCCTTTGCGGTCAGCCGGACCACGGTGCGCAAGGCACTTCGCGCGCTTGAGGAGGAGGGATTTATCGAGCGGCGGCAAGGGCAGGGGACGTTCCTGAAGAAGGGCGCGCTGACCCGCAGGGTGTCCAGCGGCATGGACTTCCTGTCTCACACCAGCCTGTCGGGCGTGCGGCCGGGCACGCGGCTGGTGTCGTATCGCCGGCGCGTCCGCAGCATTGCCGAGCAGACCCTGTTCGAAACCGCCGCCGCGGATGAGGTGTTCGAACTGGTGCGCCTGCGGCTGCTGAATGGCGAGGCCTGCGTGTTGCAGACCTCGGTGCTGCCCTTCACCAAGCTGACCGAACTGCCGCGTCGCCAGTTCGAATCACGCTCGCTCTACAAGATTGTCGAGCAGGAGTTCGGTGCCCGGGTTGGCCGGATCCGCGAGGTGTTGAGCTGTGCCATCGCCCCGGTCGAGGTGCGCGAGGCGCTGGGGCTGGACGATCCGACCGCAGTCTTCGTCTCGCACCGCATCGCCCATGATCAGGATGGCCATGTGATCGAGGTTTCGCGGAACTATATCCGGCCGGACCGCTACAGTTTCGTGCAGGAATCCAGCTCGGCCGAGGTGATGGCATGAGCCGGGTTCTGGCCTATGACCTGGGCGGAAGCAGC
Source organism: Pseudooceanicola lipolyticus (assembly GCF_002786325.1). Taxonomy (GTDB): domain Bacteria; phylum Pseudomonadota; class Alphaproteobacteria; order Rhodobacterales; family Rhodobacteraceae; genus Pseudooceanicola_C; species Pseudooceanicola_C lipolyticus. The sequence goes on from NZ_PGTB01000001.1 coordinate 33,906, forward strand.
CTGCGTGTCGCGGTGGTCGAGGGGGTGTCGGTGCGGCGGATGGTGCGCATTCCGCAAACCATCGACCGCGGGCCAGGCGGCGAATTCGAGGCCGACCCGAACCTGTGGTGGTCGAATTTCTGCGCGGCCTGCCGGCAATTGCAGGCAGAGGGTGAAGACCTGGGGCAGGTCGATGCGGTGGCCGGTTGCGGGTTCACGCGAACACAGGTTCTGGTGGATCGGGCGGGCAAGGCCGTTCATCCGGCGATCACCTTCCAAGACTCGCGCGGCACCCGGGTGCTGGCAAGCTTTCTTGAACGCGCACCGGATGATCTGGCCCAGCGGGCCGACGGGCTGAGCCCCTTTCATCCGATCGTACGCCTGTTGTGGGTGCAAGCCCGCCGGCCCGAGGTCTGGGCGCGGGTCGACAAGGTTCTTGAGCCGAAAGATTTTATGAACCTGCGGCTAACCGGCCGGGTGCGGTCGGACCTGGTGTCGCAACAGGTGATGAGCGCGTTTTTCGACGTGATCGAGGCGGATCCTCTTGCGGCGCGCGCCCTGGGTATCGCGCGCGAGATCTGTCCCGAGCCGCTGAGCCCGTTTGCCGAGGTTGGCCGGGTTGGGGGCGACCTGCCCGAGGAGTTGGCCGCCCTTGCGGGCAAACCGGTCTATTGCGGTTCAAACGATACCTGGACCTGCGTATTGGGGAGTGGCGGCCTGAACCCAGGGGCCGCCTATGGCATCTCGGGCACCTCCGACGTGTTCGGTGTGATCACCCGCGAGCGATACGAGGCGCGGCAGTTGCTGACCGTTCGCTGGGGTCCCGAACAATGGCAGCTGGGCGGTCCAAGCCAAGGCGCGGCGACCAAGCTCACCTGGGCACGCGACCGGTTCTTTCCCGGCGTTCCGGTCGAGCAGGCCCTGGCCGAGAGCTTTGCCGGGGCCGGGGACCCGCCGCTGTTCCTGCCCTACCTGGAGGGCGAGCGCACGCCCTTTTGGGATCCGGACCTGCGGGGCGCCTTTCTGGGCCTGAATGGCACCCATGACAACGCCGCCCTGCTTCGCGCTGTGGCCGAGGGGCTGAACTTTCTGTCGCGGTTGATTTTGGAGCGCGCCGAAAAGGCGACCGGCGAACAAGCTGCGCATGTCTGTTTCTCGGGCGGGTTGGCCAATAACGCGCATTTGTGTCAGCTCAAGGCCGATATCCTGGATCGCGCCATCTTTGTACCCCGCTCGCCCGAGTCCGGGCTGATCGGGGCAGCCCAGCTGTCGGGCAATAGTTCGTCGGACATCGGTCGGATCACCGCTTCAATTCTGACCGACGGCACCTGGTACCGTCCCTCGGCCCAGTGGCGCGACCGCTATGACACCTGGTTCGACCTCTTCAAATCCTCGACCGAAGTTGTCCGGGACACCTCCCGGCGGCTGGCGCGGGCCTCCTCCACACACAACTGAACGAATAGGCAAGAGAATGAAAACGCTGTTCAAGGATCGCTACAACCAGGACAAGTTCATCGTGGGTATGGTGCATACCTTGGCGATGCCCGGTTCACCCATGTACGATCGTACCGGCGGTATGAGAAAGCTGGTCAAGCAGGCCAAGAAAGAGGCGAAGATCCTGCGGGATTGCGGCTATCACTCGGTGATGTACTGCAATGAATCCGACATGCCCTACATGCCCGTGATGGCGCCCGAGACCGTCGCGGCGATGACCGACCTCGTGGCGGAATGCCAGGCCGAGATCGACCTGCCTTTTGGAATCAACATGCTGATCGACCCGATCGCGTCGATCTCGATTGCTCATGCCACGGGTGGCGAGTTCGTGCGCTGCTTTCTCACCGGGTCCTATGTGGGTGATATTGGCCATGTGGTTCCAGACGGCGCACGGGCGCTGCGATTGCGCGCGGATCTGCAGGCCCAGGACATCGCGCTGATCTGCAACGTGACGCCCGGATTCTCGATCACGCTGGACACTCGCCCGACGCCGCAGGTTGCGTCCGGCGCCGTTTTCCTGGGTCTGGCCGACAGCGTCTGCGTGTCCGGGCCGGCGGCAGGTCGCGAAGCCGACCTGAGCAAGATTGCCGACACTGCCGAGGCCGTGCCGGATACGCCGGTTCTGGTCGGCACCGGGGTCAGCGCCGAAAACATCCTGCGCATGGCCGAGGTCTCGGACGGATTCATCATCGGATCGTCCATCAAGGTCGATGGTCAGACCCTGAACGAGGTCGACCCGCGCCGGGCCGAAAAACTGATGAGCGTGTTCAACAAGGAATACGCGTGATGCCAAACGCGCAAGACAGGCCTGTTGTCCTGGTCACCGGCGCCAGTGGTGACATCGGGCTGGCCACGGCGCGTGTCGCGGCCGGAATGGGCTGGCGGATCTTCGGCACCTCGCTTGGGGTGACCGACGGTCTGGCCCAAATTGTGGGTACGGACGGGCTGGCCTTGGCTGCCGATCTGACCGACCCGGAAGCGACGCGGGACTTGGTTGAAAAGGGGTTTGCGCATTTCGGACGCCTTGACGGGCTGGTCAATTGCGCAGGGGCCTCTTCCGTCGCGCGCTTTCACGAACAGGACACCGAAAGCTGGCAGACATTCCTGGATATAAACCTGTCTTCGGCCTTCTACGTCACGCGCGCCTTTATCGACATCTGCCTGACACAGCCGCCTTCTCCGCGCTCTATCGTGCTGATCTCATCCCTGGCGGCAATCAGCGGCGGAGCCAACCCGGCCTATGGCGCGGGCAAGGGGGGTGTCTGCACGCTGACCTACAACATCGCCCAGACCTACGGGGCCCATGGGTTGCGTGCCAACGCGGTGGCCCCCGGGGTCATCGATACGCAGATGGTGCGCCAGGCCTTCCCCGGTGAGAAATTTGAGCAACTTGAGCGCGCTGTCAGTGCCCGGACGCCGGCAGGACGCCTTGGACGGCCCGAGGACGTGGCGGAACTGTGCGGCTTCTTGCTGTCAGATCGGTCTTCGTTCATCACCGGCACGGTCACCAATGTATCCGGTGGCTTCGAACTGGTGCCGCCGATCGGGATGAATCTGAAATGAACGCCAAACAAATCATCGAGAAATACGGAACGCTTCTGGCTGGAGTGGCCGTGTTCATCTTTCTGGCAATTTTTGCCAATAACTTTGCCTCCGGTGCCAATCTGTTGAATGTTCTCAAGCAGGTCAGCTTTTTAAGCATCCTGGCCATGGGCTTTACCTTCGCCCTGATCACTTCCGAGCTGGACCTGTCCTTTGCCAATGTCTGCAGCCTGTGTGCCGTCATTATCGGCTTTCTGATCATGAGCGACGTGCACTGGGCGCTGGCCTCGGTGGTGGGGCTGATCGCCGGGGTCCTTGCCGGCATGATCAACGGGTTCCTGATCACGGTGCTGAAGGTGCCATCCCTGATCGCGACGCTTGGCACCTCGGCGATGGCCAATGGGTTCGCCTTCATGATTACCGGCGGCGTGGCTTTTGTGGGGCGGTGGGACCCGAACTTCCTGTTCCTGGCACGGGGCAAGATCGGGCCGATACCGGTTCTGGTGCTGGTCATGCTGGTTGCGCTGATCGTGGCCGTTGTGCTGTCGACCCAGACCAAGACTGGCATTCAACTGCAGGCCACCGGTGAAAACGAGGAGGCGGCGCGCCGCGCGGGCATCAACACGCGTCGGCGCAAGGTGCTGGGTCTGACCATCTCGGGGCTAAGCGCGGGTGTGACGGCGATCTTGCTGACGGCGAACTTGTCCAGTGCCGCACCGCAAATGGGCGGCGATTACATGCTGTTGGCCATCGCAGCGGCCCTTTTGGGGATGACGATGTTTACCCCGGCCAAGCCGAACATCCTTGGCAGTTTTGTCGGGTCGCTGATCATCGTGATGTTGTCCAATGGGCTCGTGCTGCTGGGCGCCCAGTATTACATTCAGGACATCGTCCTGGGCATCATCATCATTGCATCGGTCGCCATTTCGGCCACAGTTCTGAAGCAGGCGGCTTTCAGCCTGTAAACAAAAAGAATATCAGACACTTAAACCAACGGGAGACTAAAATGAAAACCTCCAGACTATTGAAGCCCATCGCGATGGCCGTCGCGGGGATCACGCTGGCCGGTCAGGCCGCGGCATTCGAACTGGGCGTTGTCGCGTTCCAGATGTCTTCGGAAACCCATGCGCGCTGTGCCAACGCGGTCGAGGCGCGCGCCACCGAACTGGGCTGGGAGGCGCAGATCCTGAACTCCAACGGTGCCTTGCAAACCCATGCGGAACAGTTGGACAACCTGATCCAGAAGGGCGTCGACGGGCTGGTGGTCTGCATGTCCAAGCCGGTCGAGGCCGATGGGCAGTTCGAAGCGGCCAAGGCCGCCGGCATTCCGGTGATCTCGGTCATGAGCGGGTCGAGCCCGCATACTCTGTTTGACATACAGGTGAACGAATACGGTGTCGGCGCCGATGCCGCCCTGTACCTGTTGGGCATGATCAATTTCCGCGGCAACCTCCTGGTTCAGCGGTTCGAGGCCAATGCCGGCACCCGTATTCGCGGCAAGATCCTGGATTCCGTCCTGAGCGAGAACACCGCCGTTCAGATCGTCGGCGAGCACTCTATGGCCCGCACCCAGAGCTGGCGCGAGGACGTCCGCAACGGGATGCAGGCGCTGATCCTGCAGCAGACCGGGAATTTCGACGGTGTTTGGGCGTCCTTTGACGGCCAGGCCTTTGTCATCGATGATCTGCTGCTGGCGGCAGGGATGAGCAAGGGTGATGTGCCGCTGATCTCGATCGATGGCGGCGAAGAAGCGTTTCGCCGGATCAAGGATGAGAACTCGATGATGACGGCCACCGTTTCGATCCCCTTCGAAGAGATGGGCACGGCAGCGGTCGACGCGATGCAGGCCATTGCTGTCGAGGGGGTCGAGAAAGAGACGCTGGTGCCCGGACCCTACATGTTCATGAACGCGGTTCTGGTCGATGCCAGCAATGTCGACGAGTTCCTGAGCGAATAACAACACGATTGCACGGCTTGGGGATTCGCGAATGACGACCAAAGTTGAAGTCCGAGGCATCTACAAGAACTACGGTGCCGTCGAAGCCCTTCGCGGTGTGGACGTGACCATCAGAGAGGGCGAGATCCACGCGATCTGCGGCGACAACGGCGCCGGCAAGTCCACTCTCATAAAAATCTTGTCGGGGGTGGAAATCCCCGACCAGGGCGAATTCAAGATCGATAACCTGCCCCGTCGGTTCGAAACGCCCACCGAGGCGCTGACCAGCGGGCTGGCGACGATCCACCAGGACCTGGCGGTGGCGTCGCGCATGGCGATCTATCAGAACATCTTCATGGGGGCCGAGCTGACCCGTTCGGTGATGGGGCTGCGCCTGCTGGACAAAAAAAGGATGCGCGAAGCTTCGTTGCGCTACATGGGGCAGCTGAACAAGTCCATCACCGACATGAATACCAAGGTCGAGGCGCTGTCCGGTGGGCAGCGGCAGGCCGTGGCCATCTGCCGTGCGCTGCGGTGGAACGCACAGATCGTCATCCTGGACGAGCCGACCGCGGCGCTTGGCGTGCGCGAGACCGAGCAGGTTCTGGAACTGATCCGGTCGCTCAAGGCCGCCGGCAAGACGGTGATCCTGATTTCGCACAGCATGAAGGACGTGGTCGCCACCGCCGATCGGGTCACAATCCTGCGACAGGGCAAGACCCAGCTGTCGATGGAGACGGATGGATTGAACGCGGACCGACTGGCGCATTACATCCTGAGCGGGGAAACCGTGAGCAGCCACTGATGCGCGGACTGGATCGGCCTCCGGCATTGGTGATTTTCGACTGCGACGGGGTGCTAGTCGACAGTGAACGCCCGATGCACGAGGAGCTGCGCGCCCTGCTGGCCGAGCATGCGCTCGACCTGAGCCTTGCGGCCTGTCTCGACGCCTTCATGGGCTTGTCGATCGACGCTCTTTTGCACTCGGCCCGCGACATGGGGGCGGACCTGCCTGCTGATTTCCGGTCCCGGCTTTATGCCCGCGTTCACGCCCGGCTGGCACGCGGTACCAACCTGATCCCGGGTGTCGCCGATCTGATTGCAAGGCTTCGCGCCGCCGGGATACCCATGTGCGTCGCCTCGAACGGCAGCGAGGCGAAGATGGAGCTGATGTTGGAGCAGCATGGTCTGTGGACGCAGTTTCGCGACCATTGCTACTCGGCTCAGACGCTCGGCGTCGCCAAGCCCGACCCCGGGCTTTTGCAGACGGCCCTGCATGGCTCGGGGGTGTCGGCCGCCCAGGCCGTTGTCATCGAAGACAGCGTCACCGGGATCGAGAGCGCGCGCCGCGCCGGGGTGACCTGCCTGCATTTCGCCCCGGCCGAGCGCGCGGTTGAAGGTGTTCTGCGGTTTGAGACGATGGCGGAAATTGGCGACGTCATTCTGTGTAACGGTCGCGGGCTTTAAGGCGAAGGCGAGGGGGCGACCGCCGGACCCTTTTGCCTCGCGATGAATGGCGGGCGGATACGCGGCAAATTTGGATCTGACCTTGTGACAATCCAAACAGGAGCGAGGCGGCCAGCGGGGGGCAGTTCAGTTGCAATGTGGTTCACATCCAGCTGGGTGCAACCGCTGGGTGGACGCGCCGCTTTGACCTAGAATTCGCTTAGAACTCTGGTCGCTTGGTCGAGGGGCAATGCACGGATATCCTTTGCAACCGGGACGTCCTGCTGCCCGGCATACACCAATAACTTTCGATTGGCCTTGATATCTTCCGCGCTCGTGTGGAACCCACGCGAGACCTTGGGGGCGGTCGTGCGTTTGATCTCGATCGCCCAGATGTCACCCGCGGGCAGGCGAAGGACCAGATCGAGTTCGGCACCGGCCGATGTCCGGTAGAAATAGGGCTCGGTACCGGCGGGGGCCGCGGCCAGAAGAGCCTCGATACAGAACCCCTCCCAACTTCCTCCGACAACCGGGTGCCCCAGAAGGCTTTCGGTGCGGCCCAGCCCCAGCAGGGCGTGCACGACCCCGCTATCCCTGACATAGACTTTCGGCGATTTGACAAGACGTTTGCCGACATTTTCGTGCCAGGGCTGAAGGCGCCGTACCAGCATGAGGTCGACAAGCAAGTCGAGATAGCGTCCGATAGTCTGCCCCGAGACCCCAAGCCCTTCGGCGAGGGCGGCGGCGTTCAGCAGGCCGCCTTGGACATGCGCCAGCATGGTCCAGAACCGCCGCAGCGTCGTCGCCGGAATGCGCGGCCCGAGGGCAGGGATGTCGCGTTCCAGATAGGTGCGCAGGAAATCGAGACGCCAGTCCATGCTGGCCTGATCGCTCTCGGCCAGGAAACTGTCGGGAAAACCGCCACGCAGCCAAAGCGTGTTCATGTGATCCGACCCCACCTCGGCCAGTTGCAGAGGCGGCATCTCGATATATCTGACACGGCCGGCGAGCGACTCTGCCGATTGTTGCAAAAGCACGTTGGAGGCGGAGCCCAGCAGCAGGAACTGCCCTGTCCGAAAACCCTCGCGCCTGCGCCGATCGATCTGGCCGCGCAGGCTTTTGAAGAGGCCGGGCATCTGCTGCACCTCGTCCAGGATCACCAGCTTGCCCACCTGTTCGTCCAGATACAGATCCGGCTCGCTCAGGATCTGCCTGTCCGCCTCCCGCTCAAGATCGAGATACACCGAAGGCCGCGCCGACGCGATGTCGAGCGCAAGCGTCGTTTTGCCAACCTGGCGCGGGCCCAGAAGGACCACGGCGGCTTGGCTCTCCAACGCCGATTGTACGTTTTGATGGGTCTTGCGCGGAAACATACCTTGCAAATACTCCATGAAGTGGAAGATTTGCAAGGTTATTTTTGGGCGTCGTTTGAGCCCGGTCAGCGCTCCCGGATTATCTGAACTGACTTCGTAACGCAGGCTTTCGCGCTCATCCAGCCCGGTATGGCGGGGTGGTTGCAAGGAACCGTGCGTATGCCGCTGCGCTTGGTGGAGCGAAGGTTTCGGCAATCGGGTTTGACCGCTTCCAGGTCTTGGCCCCCATGTCCTGCATCAGCTCGTCAAAATGGCGGAAGTGGAAGGGTGCCGAACACAGCCCGCCATAGACCTGTGCCGCCGGCCGTTCCCGTCGGCGCCAATGCAGCATCTGGTCGATATTGGCATTCATCTTGGCCTGCGAAGGCTGGCGGTCAAGCTGGCCGTCCATGTAGCGCACCAGCCAGTTGGCGATCAGTTCGGCCGAAAGCACGGTGCAGAAGGACGAATTGAAACCGACAAAACCCATGTCCGGCAGGTCCGGGTTCACCGAAAGCCGATAGACCCGGTACTGGCCGTCATCCTCGATCAGTTTGTTGCGATATTCCTGCGCAAGATAGGGGATACCCAGTTTCCAACCGACGGCGAGGATCGACAGGTCGCAGGGGATCGTATCGCCGGTCGTCAGCTTGACCTCGCCCGGCTTGTAACTGTCGATGCTGCCGATGACCGGTTTGATCCGCCCGGCGTTCATCTCTTCGAACAGCCCCGGCGTGACGATCGGAAGCGAGCAAGACGCGTTCTTCTCGATCGGCGAATTCGGCACCATGTTGTGCTTCTTGAGGCCAAGTTGCAGCTTCAGTAACGTCTCCAGCCCGCGGAAGTTCGCCCAGACCAGCGGCTTGGTGATTGCCGCGACAAGGCGTGCAGCCGGACCGCGGGACCAGCCATTAAACTGCATCTCCTGCGCCCGCATATAGAGCAGCTTCTTGAAATTGATCCCGCCCACGAAATAGGGCACCCGCCACACGTTCTCGCGATAGACAAGGTGGACCGACTTGGCCCCGTTCCGCGCCGCGTTCACCGCGATATCGGTGCCGGATTTCGAGGCGCCCAACACGACGACGTGCTTGCCCTCGCACATTGCTGGGTCGGTGTAATCCGACGAATGCAGCACCACTCCCCCGGTCTCTTCGAAGGCCTCCTGCCCGGGATGGGAGAGGATGTTCTTCTCGGAAAACTGGCCGGTGCAGATCGCGACGAAGTCGAAATCCTCGGTCCATTCATTGGCGCCTGACCGCAGCGTCAGCGTCCACCCGGCCGTGCCATTCGCGCGCCGGTCCATCGACAGAACCTCGGTATTCAGCTTGAACAGCCGCGCCAGCCGATGCTTGTTCGCGTAGGAATGCAGATAAGCGTGCACCTGCGGCCCCTTGGGCCATTCCGGATACTCGGCAGGCATGGGATGATCGGTATAGCAGTACAAATCCTTCGGCGACTGCGTCTGAACATCGGGGTAAGACCGCGACAGTTCCCACACGCCGCCAAAATCGTGGCTGCGTTCAAAGCCGCAGACCCGGTGCCCTTTTTCGTCAAAGGCCTTGGCAGCGGCGAGGCCGGACACCCCGCCACCGATCACGGCCACCTTCTTGCGATTGACCATGATCCGCTCCTTCATTCCGCTGGCGGCGGCAGGAAATCGACCTCGTGCTCGGCCGAGATGCGCACCAGTTCTGCGGGGTCGGTGACGCCATCCAGGTTGATGAACAGATCGAACAGCTTGCGCGAGGGCGCGACACCGAAGACACAAGTTGCCTCGGCACCGGACACGTTGGAAATGCCATGCGCGATGCCCATCGGCATTTTGACGGTATCGCCTGGGCCCGCTTTGACGACCGTATCGCCGAATGCAACCTCGAGATTGCCAGTCAGCATGACGATCCATTCGTCCTGAGCCGGGTGAATATGCGGCGGCACGCCTGTGCCGTCGGGGATGATCGCGTGCCAGATCATCGCGTTTTCGCTGTGCAATTTGGGCGTATAGATGTGGCCCACGACATTCCACTGTTTGCCCTCGACGGATCCGTCAGAAGGGGTGACGCCTGGTTCCATTTTGGTTCTCCTGTTGGTGCGGGACTCAGCAGGCCCCGCTCTCAACAGCCTGCACGAGATTGCGGCGAGGCATTATCCAATTTGCGAATCCAATTGGAGCAGGGGTGCTTCAAGCTTGAAATAAACGTGACAGTCGCCCAGAGTTGCGACATGGAACAGGCCGCGCTCTCGGTATCGAAAGACCTGCTGTCAAGATTTCCCATCTTGCGAACAGAGGACCTGTTCGAAGCGCGGGCCATTGTCGGGCAGGCGTTCTGCGACCATCAACTCGACATCAGGCGCGGCGCCCGCCTGCGGGTTAGCCACGACCACGTGAGTGGCACCGAGCTGTCGCTGAACGCATTGGGGTACGGTGCAGAAGTCCACATCGACCCGGGCCAGCTTCAGCGTTTCTACCTGCTGCAATTCCCCTTGGCCGGCCGCGCCAGCATTTGTCACCGGGGCGAAACGGTCGAAGCCGGCCACGACACGGCCACCATACTCAACCCCGACCGCGACACGCAGATGACCTGGGAAGAAGGGTGTCGGAAACTTCTCTTGCAAGTGAACCGTGGATTTCTCGAGCAGGTTGCCCAAGACCTGATCGGCGCGGAGTTGCCCGGAGCAGTGCGCTTTGACCCGCGCGTAGATCTGACGACACGTGGCGGACAGCACCTGTTTGCGCAGGTCGTCGCAGCCGCCCGGGCGGCCGGCGAGGGTGAGCTTTGGTGTGGCACCGCCGGTCTCAACGAAGCCTGGGCGGAACGGGAACTGGCGACGGTTCTGCTCGAAAACCAGCCAAGCAACGTGAGCCATATGCTCTGGCGCACGCGCCGCGCCCCGACCTCGCGCGAGATGCGGCGGGCGCTGGACTATCTGCACGCCAATCTCTGTGAGCCACTCAGGGTCGAGGACATAGCGCGCGAGGCAGGGTTGAACGTCCGATCCTTGCAAATTGGTTTCAAGGCCGCTTTCGGCATGTCGCCGATGCGGTATCTGCGCGATGTGCGGCTGGACGCGGCCCGGTATCGGCTGGCGCGGCGCAGGAACCGGGAGAACGTCACCGAAGTGGCCTATTCAGTCGGTTTTTCGCATCTCGGCCGGTTTTCCAAGGATTACCGGGCAAGGTTTGGGGTCAACCCGAGCGCCGGGTGACCGAAGCCCGGATGTGCAAGCCGCATGGAAGCTATGCAGCATATTGATCGCGCTGATCGCATCGAAAGTAACGGAAGGTGCCAATACTGCATCCCGTTGAGGCAGCACCGGATCAATTTATGCTCGGCCAGAAAGCGGTCACGCAATTTTGACTCCATGTGGCGGGACGCCCTCGGCATTCTCGGCCACATCCGCAGCCATTCATTCGGCACCGCTTCCCGGGAGGATGTCGTCTATCGGGGTCCGGATGGCGACTGGCCATCCGGTACCCCCACTTGGTTTCAGGAGTGATAGGTGAATGGCTAGGCAGCGGCGAAAATATATTTCAAGCACAAAAGGTTTCAGCTTGAAGTATATTCAGAGACGGGTAACCATGGCGCGAAAGACAGGTACCCTTTCCGGCGTGATCGGCCTGGGTGTCCAGCAAAAGAAGACTAAAATGGGAAGTGCGCGATGGTTGCCTTCGCTGTAACAGACTGGGACGACGCCTATGAAAACGGGCGTAACATCCCTGGCGGGTCGGACTATCCGACCGCCTGGGAAGGTCCATCTGCCTCATTCCGCGCCAATGCAAACTCGCATCTCGACATCTCCTACGGAGAGGGAGAGCGGTGCTGCTATGACCTCTTCCTGCCGGCTGGCGCGCCGAGGGGCCTTTTTGTCTTTGTTCATGGCGGCTACTGGATGGCGCTGAACAAGTCCTACTGGTCACATCTCGCGGCCGGTCCGGTTGCAAGGGGATGGGCCGTCGCAATCCCGTCCTATGATCTTTGCCCCGATGTGACCATTGCCGAGATCACCGCGCAGATCGGTGCCGCGATCACCCACGCGGCAGGAAAGATCTCGGGTCCGGTGGTTCTCAGCGGTCATTCCGCCGGCGGCCACCTCGTCACCGCTATGATGTGCGAAGACACGCCGCTGGAGCAAAGCGTCCGGCACCGCCTGGCCCATGTGCTGTCGATCTCGGGTCTTCACGATTTGCGGCCGTTGACCTTCATGTGGCGCAAAGAGGCACTGAAGTTGGATATGGACACAGCGATTGCCAACAGTCCCGCGTTGAAACGGCCGCTGAACGGGGTGCGGCTGACCACTTGGGTCGGCGGTGGGGAGAGGCAGGAATTCCTGCGCCAGTCCGAGCTTTTGTCCAACATCTGGACCGGGCTGGGCTGCCTGACTCAGAATGTCGTCGCTCCAAACCGTCACCATTTCAATGTCATCGATGCGCTGGCCGACCCCGACGGGCCAATGCTGCACACCGTGCTGGGCGAGGAGGGGTGACTCAGAAATTTGCTCGCTTGCGCAACGCGTCGCGCCGCTGAATGCGATGGTGACGCGCCGAGCGGACCGGCACACAGCCCAACAAGACGGCAGAAGCCGCAGACATCAACCAGGGAGTTCATGATGAACCAAAACACCAAACTGCTCGCCTCCACCCTGCTGGCCATGGGTATGACCACCACGGCCATCGCGCAGGACGTTCCCGCTTCGGCCAACGATGACGTGCTGAAAATCGGCCTGGTCTATACCCTATCCGGGCCGCCCGCAGCGCTCGGCGAACAGGCCCGAGACGGTTTCGTGCTGGCCGCCGAAAAGATCGGCGACATCGGCGGCATGAAAACCGAGATCATCGTGGTCGACGATGAGGGGAAACCGGACCTCGCGGCTGAAAAGGCACGCGAACTCGTCGCTCGCGACAATGTCGACTTCGTCGTCGGCCCGATCTTTTCGAACATCCTGATGGCGATGGTTCAGCCCGTCACCTCGACCGGCACGATCCTGATCTCGACCAACGCCGGCACCTCGACCCTGGCCGGCGAAGCCTGCAACCCGAACTTCTTCACCACCTCCTACCAGAACGACCAGAACCACGAGGTGATGGGCGCCTATGCCGAGAAGATGGGCTATAAGAACGTCTTCCTGATGACGCCGAACTACCAGGCGGGCAAGGACAGCCAGGCAGGCTTTAAACATTCCTACACCGGCGCGACCGCGGGCGAAGTCTATACCGAGCTCGGGCAACTGGACTTCTCGTCCGAACTGGCGCAGATCGCCGCGTTCCAGCCTGACGCGGTCTTCACCTTCATGCCCGGCGGCATGGGCGTGAACCTGGTCAAGCAGTACAGCCAGGCGGGCCTTTCTTCGATTCCGTTCCTGTCGGCTTTCACGGTGGATGAAACCACGCTGCCCGCCACTCAGGATGCGGCTGTTGGTATGCTGGGCGGTGCGAACTGGGCGCCCGATATGGATAACGAAGCCAACAAGGCCTTCGTCGATGCCTATATCGCCAAGTACGACGCCGTACCCGGCACCTATGCGATGCAGGCTTATGACGCGGCCCAGCTGATCGACAGCGCCGTCAAGAAGCTTGGTGGCGACCTCACCGACCGCGACGCGCTGCGCGCCGCAATCCACGAGGCGGACTTTGACAGCCCGCGCGGAGATTTTTCCTTCGGCTCCAATAACTTCCCGATCCAGGACTTCTACCTGGTCGAGGCGGTAAAGCGCGACGATGGCTTCTATGGCACCTCGATCAAAGAGAAGATCTTTGACGATTACGTCGATAACTACGCGTCCCTGTGCAAGATGTGATCTGAGACCAAGGCCAGAAGGATCACGACCATGATGAACCTGTTTGTCCTGCAACTTCTGAACGGCGTGCAGCTTGGCGTGCTGCTGTTTCTCATCGCGGCCGGGCTGACACTCGTGTTCGGAATCATGGACGTGATCAACTTGGCCCATGGCGTCCTCTACATGGTGGGCGCCTATCTGATCGCCACCTTCGCGGCGGCGACCGGCAGCTTCTGGTGGGGCCTCCTGCTGACGCTGCCGGCCGCCGTTGTCGTCGGGCTGGTGGTCGAGTTCGTTGTGATGCGACGATTATACGCGCGATCGCACCTGGATCAGGTGCTCGCCACGTTCGGCCTCGTCATGATCACCAACGAAGCGGTCAAGATGATATGGGGCACCTCGCCGCTTTCGGTGCCCATGCCCGAGATTTTCTCAGGCTCGGTGCCGCTGATGGGCCCGTTGCAATACCCGGTCTACCGGATCGCGATCATCGTGACCGGACTGGCCGTCGCCTTTGGTCTTTTCGTGATGGTCAATTATACCCGCGTCGGAATGCTGCTGCGGGCAGGGGCGACCAACCGCGATACCGTCTCGGCGCTTGGTGTCGACATCAACCGGCTGTTTGCCATCGTATTTACCCTCGGTGCTGTTCTGGCCTGCCTGGCCGGGGCGATTGTCGCGCCGATCCTCTCGGTCGATACCGGCATGGGAGAAAGCGTGCTGATCCTGACCTTTGTCGTCGTGGTGATCGGCGGCATCGGCTCGATCAAGGGGGCGTTCCTCGGCGCGCTGCTGGTTGCCGTGGTCGATACCCTTGGCGGTGTCTTCGGCCCGATCGTGCTGCGCTCGATCCTTGATCCCTCCGCCGCCGGCCAGATGGGCCGCGTTCTTGCCCCGATGCTCGTCTACATCCTGATGGCCGTGATCTTATTCGCCAAACCCGCCGGCCTCTTCGGGAGACGCGCATGACCGACCAAACCGCGACCGCAATGAATCCCGACCGCCCGGCGCTGTCCGGACGGGTAAAGGCCGCGCTGGTCCTCTTCGTCTTATTCGCGCTGATGCCACCGCTGGCTTCGGCCCTGAACGACCCGTTCTATATTCTGATCGGCACGCGCATCCTTGCCTATGCCATCGCCGCGATGGCACTGGATTTGATCCTTGGCTATGGCGCGATGGTCAGCTTCGGCCACGCCGCCTATCTTGGGTTCGGAGCCTATGCGGTGGCGATCCTGCAAAGCTACGGGGTCAACGACCTGATCCTTCAGATCCTCTTCGCGATCTGCATCTCTGCGGTCTTTGCCTTTGTCACCGGAGCGATTTCTCTGCGAACGCGGGGGGTCTACTTCATCATGATCACCCTAGCCTTCGGGCAAATGGCCTTCTTTTTCTTCATCTCGCTCTCGGCCTATGGCGGAGACGATGGCGTGGCGCTGGCACATCGGTCGACCGTACTGGGCTTGGACCTGCTGGGCACCGACTACGGACTTTATTACGTCACGCTCGCCATATTGATCGCGCTCTTCGCGCTGTGCCACCGCATCGTCGGCTCGCGCTTCGGGCGGGTGCTGACCGGCATTCGGGAAAATCCGACACGTATCGAGGCGATCGGCTTCTCGCCCTTCCGCTATCAGCTGACGGCCTTCGTCATCTCGGGCTGCATAACTGCCATTGCAGGTGTTGTGCTCGCAAATCAGGCACAGTTCGTCTCGCCCGCCTTTATGTCCTGGCACAAGTCAGGCGAATTGATCGTCATGGTCGTCTTGGGCGGTGTCGGCAACCTCGCCGGACCGATTGCCGGAGCCGTCGCGGCGCTGCTGCTTGAGGAATGGCTGGGTGCGCTGTCGAAAAACTGGAAGCTCTACTTCGGCATCTTCCTTGTCCTGATGGTGCTTTTCTCGCCGCAGGGGATCACCGGCCTGCTGCGAAAGATGGGGATCGTGAGGGGGCAGGAATGACATCGCTGGGCGTTTCCAATCTCTGCAAATCCTATGGCGCGCTCAAGGTCACGGACGACGTGTCTCTTTCGGTCGAGTCGGGCGAACTTCATGCCATCATCGGCCCGAACGGCGCGGGCAAGACGACCCTGATCTCGCAACTCTCAGGCCAGCTCAACTGCGACAGCGGTTCGGTTTTCATCGGCGATCGTGATATTTCCCGCCTGACGATGCCGCAGCGGGTGAAGCTGGGGCTGGCCCGGTCGTTCCAGATCACGTCCATTCTGCCCGGCTTTACCGCGTTGGAAAACGTTGCGCTGGCCGTTCAGGCGCGTGAAGGCTCCTCCTTCCGCTTCTTTGGAAATGTTGCCGACGAAGCGCCGCTGAACACCGCTGCGATGACCGCATTGCGCGAAGCCGGGCTCGACCACCGGGCGCAGGTGCTTGCCCGCTCGCTCAGCCACGGCGAGCACCGCAGGCTGGAACTGGCCATCGCGCTGGCGACGCAGCCAAAGGTTCTGTTGCTGGACGAACCGCTGGCCGGAGTGGGGGGCGAGGACGCCGAGAGCTTTGTCGAGAACCTGCAAAAGCTGAAGGGCCGCTTTACCATGGTCCTGATCGAACACGATATGGAGGCGGTCTTTGCCCTGGCTGACCGCGTGTCGGTACTGGTCTACGGCCGCATCATCGCCACCGGCACCCCCGAAGCAATCCGCAACGACCCCGAGGTGCGCGCCGCCTATCTTGGGGAAGAAGAGGAGCTGGTGTGATGCTGGACGTTAACGGTCTTGAGGCCGGCTACGGAGAAAGCCAGATCCTGTTTGGCATCGACTTGCGCGTGAAGGAGGGCGAAGTCGTCACCCTTCTGGGCCGCAACGGTATGGGCAAGACCACCACGATCAAATCGATCTTCGGTCTGGTCAAGCCGCGCGCGGGCAGCGTCAAGGTTGGCGGCAAGAACCTGACAGGGGCCGATCCCCACAAGATTGCGATGGCCGGTCTGGGCTATGTCCCCGAAGGCCGCCAGATTTTCCCCACTCTGAATGTCGAGGAAAACCTGCGGGCAACGGCCCGTCCCGGAAAATGGACGATCGACAAGATCTACGACCTCTTTCCGCGCCTGAAAGAGCGCCGGCGCAATATGGGCAACCAGCTTTCGGGCGGAGAGCAGCAGATGCTGGCCATCGGGCGCGCGCTGATGACCAATCCGCAGCTGATGGTGCTGGACGAGGCAACCGAAGGCCTGGCGCCGCTGATCCGCGCCGATATCTGGTCCTGTCTTGCGCGGCTGAAACAGGAAGGCGAAGCGATCCTGGTAATCGACAAGAACGTCGACGCGCTCACCAAGTTCGCTGACCGCCACATCGTGATCGAAAAGGGCCGCGTCGTCTGGACCGGCACCACCGAACAGATCCTTGCAACCCCCGAGGTTAAGGATCGTTTCCTCCACGTCTAAAGTCCAAGGAGACCCCGAGATGATACCAGGCGTCACGAAATCCAATACCGGTATCGAAGAGATTAGCTGGAACATACTTGGCCAGACATATGTGCCCAAGCAAAAGTCCGAAAACTCGATGGCCTGGCACGCGACCCTCCCAAAAGGCACCTTTGTGCCGCCGCATATTCATCCCACGCAGGATGAATTCATCTACGTTCTGGAAGGCCGTTTTGATGTGCTGCTGAACGGGGTCGAAACCTATGCCGAACCGGGCGATCTGATCCGGCTGCCCAAAGGCATTCCGCACGGCATCTACAACAAGACCGACCAGAGCATCAAATGCCTGTTCTGGGTCGCTCCAACTCGCAAGCTGTTCGATCTTTTCTGGGCGCTGCACAATCTCGGGCCCGAGCCGAACCCGGCAGACGTCGTCGCCATCTCGGCCAAGCACGAGGTCGATTTCCTCCCACCCGAAGAGGCGTGATCCATGACCGTCCTGATTGCAGGCGCGGGCATCGGCGGTCTGACCACCGCCCTGATGCTGCATGAACGTGGTATTTCCGTCGAAATCTACGAAGCCGCCCGCGAAGTGCGCGAGGTTGGGGTCGGCATCAACGTGCTGCCCCACGCCATTCGGGAACTGGCCAATCTCGGACTGCTCGACGCGCTCGACAAGGTCGGTGTCCGCACCCGCAAGCTGACTTATCTGACAAAACAGGGGCAGGAGGTTTGGAACGAACTGCGCGGCATGCATGCCGGGCATGAGGTGCCGCAGTTCTCGATTCATCGGGGCCGTCTTCAAAAGGTCATCTATGACGCGGTTGTCGAACGGCTGGGCAAAGACAAGATACACACGGGGCGTCGCCTGGCCGGTTTCATTCAGGACGAAGCGGGTGTCACCGCCCATTTCACCGACTCTGTACAGGGCGGCGACGCAACCACACACCGGGCCGAGGTTCTGCTTTGCGCCGACGGTATCCATTCGGCAGGGCGGCGACATTTCTATCCGAACGAGGGCGCACCGTCCTGGCAGGGCGTGGTTATGTGGCGGGGAGCGGCGGAATGGCCGGTCTGGGAAGACGGCGAAAGCATGGCCATCGGCGGCGGTCTGGGAGGCAAGTTCGTTCTCTACCCGATCGCACCCGCCGAAAAGGGCAAGCAGCTGCTGAACTGGGTCGTCAACGTCCGCATCAAGGATCCCGAGATTTCGACCCCTCCGCCCGACAACTGGTCGCGCCAGGTCTCGCTGGCCGAAGTTCTGCCGCACGCCCTGCGCTTCCATGTTCCAGGAATGGATATCGGCGGGCTGGTGAAGAAGACTCCAACGATCTACGAATACCCGATGGCAGATCGCGATCCGCTGCCGCGCTGGACCTTCGGCCGTGTCACGCTTCTGGGCGATGCGGCGCATCCGATGTATCCCGTGGGGTCGAATGGCGCATCACAGGCGATCCTCGACGCACGCTGCCTCGCCGATGCACTGGCCAAGGCGGAACATCCCCGCGCAGCACTTTGGCAATACGAAAAGGATCGCCTGCCCAAAACCGCCGAAGTGGTTCGAACCAATCGCATCGGTGGCCCGGAGCGTGTGATCGACGAAGTTGAAAAGCGTGCCCCCGCCGGGTTCAAGTCCATCGACAAGGTCCTGTCCCATGACGACAGGAAAGCCATCGTCGGTGGCTATGCCAACATGGCCGGCTTTTCGCGGGTGACAGCAGCGCGGAGTGTCCCCTAGCGCCTGCCCCGCCTGGTACATGCAAAAAACTTCCTGATCACCGGTCTGCGGCCAGGTCGACGGATTGCCGACATTAACCCGAGGCAAACAGCTAGTTGCCATGGGTCGGGACAAAGATGTTGGTGGTGATACCATGTGCGGCATAGATGCTTTCCGCCGCCTCGATAGTCCGGTTGGCATTTCAGCGGCATCGCCCGCCAAAGGCCTTCGCAGACACCGGGTTGCCGGTGACACGGGATTACCGGTGAGCCATGCAAGGGACACCCAGCGCGTCCAGCCTCCGCCACATGGCCGCGTCTCCTGTTGGATGCGGCGAACCTGCTAGGATCCCGTAAATGTAATTCCAGCAGCATCGATAGTTCTCGACGGTGCGCACTGCCCGTGATGCGCTTGCGCCAAGCATATTAAAGCAGAACTTTTCACGAAGGACCCTTGCCGGCCCGGTCAGAGGGTCAGCCCACCGTTCACATGCAGGGATTGACCCGTCACATAGCCTGCCGGCTCCGACAGCAGAAAGGCCGCGGTCGCTGCAACTTCCGCGGCCTGGCCGAGCCGCGCCATCGGGATCGTCTTGGTCACCTCGGACCATTGCTCGGGTGTAAGCGACGAATGGGTGCCGGCATCTTTCGAGATAAAGCCCGGCACCACGGCGTTGACGGTGATACCGCGCGGCGCAAGATTGGCGGCGAAGACGCGCACCTGCGCCTCCAGCGCGGCCTTGGCGGGGGCGGTGGGGGCATAGCTGTGAGTCTTGGACCGGTGGGCGCCGAATGCGCTGACACAGAGGATGCGCCCCCGATGATCGGCCAGTTTCGGTGCGATGTAGGTGCAGAGGCGCTGGAAGGCCACCGGCATCGCCTCCAGCGCAGCGTGCAGCGCGGCGGTGTCGGTGGTCTCGACGGTGCCCAGCTTGGCGTAGCCAGCGGCGAAGGCAAACCCACTCAGCGCGCCTGGTGGCAAGGGGTCCAGCCATGCTGCGATCTTGTCGATCAATGTCGGGTCTTCGGTCCGGCCCAGGCAGGTGGAGACGGTGGCGCCCGCCTTTTCACAGGCCTCGGCAACACCGGCCAGACGATCCGCATTGGAACCGGTGTGCAGCAACAAGCCGATCCCCGGCGCGGCCAGTTGGCGCGCCAGCGCCGCACCAATTCCCGATCCGGCACCTATGATGATGTAATGCGTCATCGGCTCAATTCCTCCTTGGGGATGCCGGTCCTCAAGGCGGGTTCAGGATGAAGAACGGGTATAGACATGCCCGTAAGCGGCCTTGATCGCCGCCAGAATATCCTCGTTGCGGTGCAGGATATGGTCGCGCATGACGGCGATTGCAGCCTCGGTATCGCCGGCGCAGATGTGATCGAGGATCTCGCGGTGCTGATTCTGCGTGCGATCGCGTTGACCTTCCATGGCGATCCAGCGGATCAGGTGGATGCGACCGTTGATATTGGTAAGCAACTGCCGCAACACCTTGTTGCGGGCCAGTTCGGCAATGGTGTCGTGAAAGCGGATGTCGAGTTCGATCAGCCGGTCGACAGAGGCATCCGGGGGTTCTGCCATGCTTTCGTCCAGGAAGTCCGACAGCGCCTCGAGTTCCGCTTCCTCGGCCCGTTCGCAGGCCAGCCGCACCGTCGCGCATTCGATCTCGACCCGTGCTTCGAAGAGGTCGAAAATGACCTCCGGCTCCAGCCCCGGCACCGAGAAGCCGCGTTCCCGGTCCATCAACAATCCCTCGGCCACAAGTCGGTTCAGCGCCTCGCGCAGGGGGGTGCGGCTGATTTCAAGTTCCTTGGCCAGGGCGACCTCGTTGATCTTCTGCCCGGGCAGGAACCTGGAGCGGAGAAGTTGCTCTCGCAGCTGCGCATGGGCGCGATGAGAGGAAGACACGTGAACGGCCTCGGTTGCGGCCTTGTTGTTCTTGTTCATCGCGCGGGGCCCTCGGATTTCGTTCTGTATGCCGGATTGTATGTATTGTCGTACTTCGGCGTCAACGCACCATCAGGGTCAGGCATCGGGGGCCTGCGCCAGCAAGTCCATGAGCGCGCAGACATCGGGCGCGCTGATCAGCGTTTCGCATGCCTGGGCCAGTGCCGTGCTGCGAGACTTCGAACAGACGGCGGTCGTTACCTCCGCGAATTTCAGGTCGAGCTCGTCCTGGCTGAGCGGCTGTTCCGGGTAGCCACGCGCCACTTTCGATGTCGCGGCAAGGGTCCGGCCATCCGTCAGGGTGAGAATGACTTCGCCCATGTAGAAATCCGGGAAAGCGTCGTTGAAGGTTCCAGTGTCTCGGATCACCTCGGCGGTCTTGGCAAGGCGGGCAACCTCGGGCTCGGTCTCGCGGCGGTCGATGAACAGATCGAGAAACGACAGGCGTCCCATCGCCGCCCGGACCGGCAGGATATACTGCGCGGAATGGCCTTTGAGCGGGTTGTCGTCCACGCAATGCGCCCCGGCCTCGGCAAAGCGCAGGCTGATCTTGGCGATTTGATCGGAGGTCAGCGCATGTTCCTCGAGCAGTCCCACCAGGGCATCGAGAGCCGGGTGCAGGAAGGACACCGAGGCATAGGGCTTGATCGCCAGTTCCATCACCCCGTCCCATCGGGTGCCGAGTTCCGCGGTCAGCGGCGCGGGATCGGCAACGCGGCTATAGGCATCCAGTACGGTGTGACCGCCGTCAAAGATGCGGTCCGGCGCGCCGAAGCCACGTTTGGCCAGCATCGCCGACATCACGCCGTTGCGCGCCGCCAATCCCATCTGGAAAGGCCGCGCATCCTCGCGCGGGTCATCCTGCCATGCGAGCAGGCCCGAGGTTTGCAGGCCGGCAAGCCCAAGCGCGCGCACGGTCTGTTCCTCGTTCAGGCGCAGCAGGAAGGCAGCGGCGGCAGCCGCGCCAAAGCTGCCTGCGACGGCGGAGGGGTGAAAGCCACGATCGTACAATTCCCGCGGGTTCATTGCCATCGAAACGCGGTAGGTCATTTCGCACCCAAGCGCCACGGCGGCCAGTGCCTCGGCCCCGGTCCGGCCATGCGCCTCGGACAGGGCGAGGGCGGTGGGGATCATCACGGCGATCGGATGTAGGATCGCCTCGGGGTGATGCGGTTCGAAATCGGCGGCATAGCCGAGGGTCCCGTTGGCCAGCACGGCGCTGACCGGGTCCACCTTGCGATTCCGCCCGATCAGAGTGCAGGCGCCGGGCCCGGCAATGTCCTCGGCAAAATTGCCGATACCCTGCGCCGCGGTCACGCTTTTATGCGTGGCGGCGCACAGCACGCCGATGCCGTCACTGGCCAGTTTGCGGGTATAGGCCATCACCTCGTCGGGCAGGGCGGTTGGGTCGAACCGCGAAACGAAGGCAGCAAGTGAGCGGGTAACTGGGGCGCGGTCGTTCATGGCGGATCCTTGAAAGGCAATGAAATTGGAGTTGCATATCTACCTGTATACATGACAGAGTACAGATATCAGTCAAGGCATTCGTGAGGGCGGCAAGGGCATGACAGATACGACGCGGATCGTTTTGGGCGGCTTTGGCAACGTGGGCCAGCAGATCGCCGCCAAGTTGACAGCCGATCCCTCGCAAGCGCTCCGGATCGTCGCCATCGCGGCACGTGACAAACAGAAGGCCGCCGCGAATGCCGCAAAGTTCGGTCTGGAGGTCCCGGTGATTTCCGCGTCCGAGGCACCGCAATACGGTGCCATCCTCGTGGAATGCGCCACCTATAACGGCTTTCGCGACGTGGTCGAACCGACCCTGAGGG
This sequence comes from Pseudooceanicola lipolyticus, assembly GCF_002786325.1. Taxonomy (GTDB): domain Bacteria; phylum Pseudomonadota; class Alphaproteobacteria; order Rhodobacterales; family Rhodobacteraceae; genus Pseudooceanicola_C; species Pseudooceanicola_C lipolyticus. The sequence continues at coordinate 56,292 of NZ_PGTB01000001.1, forward strand.
CCGGTGGCCATGTCATCGCCGTGAGCGTTGGCGCGCTTGCCGTCAACCTTGACCTGATCGACATCGCCGAAGAGACCGGCGCCACCTTGCAGATTGCCGGTGGCACCTTGCCAGGGCTGGATATCATCCGCGCAGCGTCAGAGGACGAGATCACCTCTGTAACCCTGACCTCGCATATCAAGCCGTCGTCCTTTGCACACGAGCCGTTCATCCATGACAACGGCATCGACCTGGCTTTGGCCGAACAGAGCGCGGTGCCCGTGTTCGAGGGCAGCGCGCGGGAGGCGGCAGGGCATTTTCCGCGCCATTTCAACGTGGCGGTGACGCTGGGGCTGGTGGGGATCGGGCTGGACCGGACACAGGTGCGCATCTTTGCCGACGGTACCTTGCCCGGTGCACGCCACACGCTCAGCGTCGAGGCCAGCGCCGCGTCGCTCGAGATGACCTCCCAGAATTATCCGTCGCCGCAGAATAACCGCACCAGCATGTTGGTGGCGCTCAGCATCCTTGCCGCGCTGCGGCGCGACCGCGCCACGCTCCGGATCGGAAGTTGACCGATGCAACTGTCCGAGCGCGACCAAACATTGCTGGACGGGGCCGCGGGCGAGGCGGCGCAGCAGGCGATGTCGGCGCTGGTCCAGCTGGGCGAGGCCTATGATGCGCCGGACATGGTCGACATCGGCTATGCCCATGTCCATGCGGGCATGGCGCTGTACAAGGGCGACGTGGAGCTGATCGAGGCCACTGCACAACAGGGTGCACGGATGGTGGTGCCGGCGTCCACCAATATTGCCAATGCCGATATGGGCGACTGGCAGGGCATCGGGGCCCCCGAAACGCTTGGCCGCTTGCAGAAACGTGCAGAAGCCGCCCACCGCAGGATGGGCAGCGCGACCTCCTTTACCTGCACGCCCTACTGGGCCGGACACTGGCCGACTTGGAACATGCATATCGCCTCGATCGAAAGCGGGGTGACGGTGTTTGCCAATTCGGTGCTGGGCGCCCGGTCAAACCGCGACGGCTATTTTGCGGTCTATGCGGGGATGACCGGGCGCTATCCTCGCTTTGGGCTGCATCTGGACCGCAACCGCCAGCCGACCCATCGCGTCACGGTTTCGGCCCAGCCCCGCGGCACCGCGGAATTCACCGCGCTTGGTTATGCTGTCGGAACGGCGGTGGGCAGCGGCGTGCCGCTGATCCAAGGGATCCGCAGGCGCCCTTCGCTGGATGAACTTGATGCCCTGGGGGTGGGCATGGCGACCTCGGGCGGGGTGGCGATGTTCATCCTGCCGGGCGCGACGCCGCCGTTCGGCGAAGACGCTGATGCACCTGGTCTGCCGGAGATCGAGATTGCTGAGGCGGAGATCGCCGGCGTGTTCGATACCTTCTGTACCGGGGGCGAAGCCGGGTTTGACCTTGTGCATCTTGGCTGTCCACACGCGTCATTCGAGGAAATGAAATACTATGCCGAACTGCTGGCCGGGCGTCGGGTTGCGCCGGGCGTGGAGCTTTGGATCACCACCAGCCGCGCGGTGCGCCAGACGGCGCGCGAGGCCGGTCTGCTGGCCCCGCTCCTGGCCTCGGGCGCGCGGGTTGTCACGGATACCTGCCCGATTTCCTGTCATTTCGCCTGCACATGTTCGCCGGACCCCGCGCTTGGGGTCACGCCACCGACCCTGCGGACGATCCTTGTCGACAGCGCCAAGCAGGCACATTACGTGCGCGACATGATCCAGTGCCCGACGCTGTTCACAACCAGTGAACTGGCGGTGGAATCGGCGGTCACCGGTCGTTTCGTGCCCCGGAGTCGCCGCAATGGCTGAGACTTCGTGGCAGGCACGCGGCGTGGTCAGGGGCGTGGCGGATGGCGCCGCCCTGGTCTCGCAAACGGCGCTTTCGTTTCTGGGTGATCTCGATATCCGGTCGGGCCGGGTGGTGGGGCGTTCCAGCGATCTGTGCGGCGAATGTGTTGCCGGTCGGGTGCTGGTGCTGCCCGCGAGCCGGGGGTCGGCCGGGGCATGGCGGTTCCTGTACCAGCTCAAGATGCATGACACCCATCCGGCGGCGCTGATCCTGCGGGAAATGCCCGACCCCTCGGTGACGCAGGGCGCGATCCTGGCGGAGGTGCCGGTGGTGGTGGCGCCGGAAGGCACATTCTGGACCAACATGCGCGGCGGAGACATCCTGCGCGTCGATGGCAGCAGCGGCAGAATTGAACGGTGCCAGCGATGACTGCCATCAATGCAGGCAAGGGCGTCAAGGCTTTCGGAATGGGGAAGGATTGTAGATGAAGGCGGATATCGCTGTCCTTGGGGCAGGAATCATCGGCGCTCACACCGCCGTTCAGCTTGCCGAGCGAGGGCTGAAGGTGGTGCTGGTTGATCCCGGCCCGCCGGGCGGAGAGCAGGCGGCCAGTTTCGGCAATGCCGCATGGTTGTCGTCACATTCGGTGACGCCGCCCACGTCGCCGGGGATCTGGAAACAGGTGCCGAAATGGCTGCGCGATCCGCTTGGGCCGTTGAGCCTGCGGCCTGCATATCTGCCCAAGGCATTGCCCTGGTTGCTGCAGTATCTGTCGGCGGGGGCGACGGAACAGAAACTGCGCGGAATCGCAGCCGAATTGCGCACCTTGCTGATCGACGCGCCGAAACTGCACGCAGAGATTGCAACCCGTGCAGGCGTGCCAGAGCTGATCGATGCCGACAGCGGCCTGATGCATATCTATCCTGACCGCGCAAGTTACGAGGCCGATGGGCTTGGCTGGCGTATCCGTCGCGAATTGGGGATCGTCTGTGACGAAATCGAGGGGCCCGAACTGGCCCGGTGCCAGCCGGATCTGGCAAGAACCTACACCTTTGCCGTCAACGTGCCGGAGGCCGGGCAATGCCTGGACCCCGGCGCTTATTGCGCGGCGCTGGTCAGCTTTGCCCAGTCGATGGGCGCGCGGCGGATTGCGGCCCATGCAACCGGTTTTCGCAGCGAGAATGGCAGGCTGCGGGCCGTCGAAACATCACAAGGGGAGATCGCCTGCGATGCCGCCGTCATCGCCTGTGGCGCCAGATCGGCGGCGCTGGCCAGGAAGGCTGGCGACCGTGTGCCGCTTGAGAGCGAGCGGGGATACCATGTGACGGTCGAGGGCGGCGCGAACATGCCCGGGCCAACAACATCGGTGATGGTGAGCGACCGCAAGGTGGTGATCACGCGGCTGGCTCAGGGTATCCGCTGCGCCGGGCAGGTGGAGATCGCCGGCCCGGATGCGGCGCCGGACTGGCGCCGGGCCGAGATCATGCGGACCCACCTTGCCGCGATCTTTCCGGGCCTGGATACCAGCGATGCGCGGGTCTGGCTGGGGCTGCGGCCCAGCCTGCCGGACGGCAAGCCGGTGATCGCTGCCGCACGGAACATCAAGGGTGTCGTGCATTGTTTTGGGCATGGCCATGTCGGGCTGGTTTCATCGGCGCGCAGCGGCCGGCTCGCCGCCCAGCTGGTCACGGGCGAAACCCCCGAAATCGACCTTGCCCCGTTTTCCTCTGATCGGTTCCGCTGATGAATGATCCGGTTCAACCCTATGGTGCGCCCGGTACCCATGTGGCGCGCGGCGGAAAGGCGCTGTATGGCGCACCCCTTGGCATCCTGATGCTGGAGGCGCGATTTGCCCGCGTCTATGGCGAGATGGGACATGCGCGGACATGGCCCTTTCCGGTGATTTACCGGATCGTGCGGGGCGCCAGCCCGGACCGGGTGGTCTGTGACGGCGCGCGCGGGCTGCTGGATGATTTCATCGCCGCTGCGCGCGACCTGGTCGACCTGGGCGCAGAGGCGATCACAACGAATTGCGGTTTCCTGTCCATCTACCAGGCCGAACTGGCCCAAGCGGTGAGCGTGCCGGTGGCGACATCCTCCATGATGCAGGTGCCCTGGGTGCAGGCCACCCTGCCACCGGGCAAGCGACCGGGCATTGTGACGATCAATTCCGCCGGGCTGACGCCAGCCCATCTGAACGGAATCAACGTCCCGCTCGACACTCCGGTGGCCGGGACCGAGGACGGGACAGAGTTCTTTCGCACCATCATCAAGGCCGAAAAGCAGGATCTCGATCTGGCGCTGGCCTGCGCAGATGTGGTCGCAGCCGCGAGGCGCCTTGTGCGCGAGAACCCGGATGTTGGCGCTATCGTGCTGGAATGCACCAATATGTCGCCTTACAGCGCTGCGGTGCAGGCGGCGAGCGGACTGCCGGTCTATGACATCTATTCGATGGTCACCTGGTTTCACGCGGGACTTCGACCCCGGAACTTTACGGCAGGCGGATAACACCAGGCCGGGTCGACCGCAGCACAGGTGCGAACTGGCAGTGTCTGCACCGAACCGCCCGGACCCGAAATGGTCGAGACTCATCCCGCGATCGCGGGCGCAATGGCTGATTTCATGGGCGATTCCGTGATATTCCCTGTGCGTGATAAGGGGCTCCAACAAAAACCGTTGCAATGCACTCTGGTCTGTATATTGTTCTGTATACATCTCACGCGCCCCTCGGGGAGATACACTTAGAAAAGCGGACCTCAAGCATACGGCGGCTCCGCAATAACATCACAGAGAGGACCAAACATGGCTTTCACGAAAGCTCTGCGCACAGCCCTGACCGGCCTGGCAATTCTTGCCACCGGGACACTGGCCGCCGGCGCACAGGATTTCCCGAAAAAGGACATCACCCACATCATGCCGTGGAGCGCGGGCGGTGGGACCGACACTGTCATGCGCACTTTCCTTCACTATGCCGAGGAACCGCTTGGGGTGGGCATCCGCACCCAGAATGTCACCGGCGCACAGTCCGGTGTCGGCACGCTGCGGCTGATGAAGTCTCGGCCCGATGGCTATACCATCGGCTCCCTGACCTGGGACAGCATGATCACCGTGCCCTACAAGAATCTCGTGCCGGGGTATGACACCGCCTCGCTGAGCTATCTTGCCAATGTCACGCTTTACCCCACGGTTCTGGCCGTCAACGCGGACACCGGCTGGGACACGCTGGATGATTTCATCGCTGCCGCAAAGGCAGCGCCGGGTGAAGTCACCGTGTCCGATTCCGGCATCGGCGGCATCTGGCACCTGCACGCGCTCGACATGGCCGAGCAATTGGGTGTCGAACTGAACCACGTGCCCTTCCCCAACGGCTCGGCCGAACAGCGCGAGGCGCTGATCTCGGGCGAAAACGACGCCGCAAGCCTGAGCTATGCCACCGTGTCTTCCGCTGCTGAGGCCGGGCAGGTGAAGGTGCTGGCCGTGATGGGGTCGGAACGCGATCCCAGCCTGCCGGATGTGCCGACCTTCACCGAACTGGGCTATGACGTGATCTGGGGCGGCATGCGGGTGCTGGCCGTGCCCGCCGAGACGCCGGATGAGATCAAGGCGACCCTGACCGCAGGGTTCAAGGCCGCTTTCGACAACCCCGAGTTTCAGCAAAAGGCCGCCGACACGGGCATGAATGCCTTCTGGATGGATGGCCCCGCGACCGAGGCCTATGTCGAGCGCACCCAGACCCGCGCCCTGAAGCTGCTGGACCGGCTGAAATCCGAGGGTGTGCTGGAATAATCGGCCTTCCTGCTACCTTCTTGTACAGCGCCCCGACCGTATCAAACGGGCGGGGCGCATTTCGAATGACCATGCCGGGAAAAGGCGCTTCCATTGACGATGAAACCCCAAGCTGTTTTCGCGCTCCTCATCCTCGCGCTTGATGCGGCATATCTGCAGCAGGCGCTACAGTTGCCATTGCCCTTCGCCAACGGTGAACCCGGCCCATCGCTGATGCCCCTGGTGCTTGTTCTCACGCTTGGGATCGGGGCGCTTGGCGTTCTGGTGCAGGAATTGCGCGGGACTGCGACGCATGACGACGACGAGGATGCCGGTTTCAGCCTGCGCACCATCGCGCTGATCGGGCTGACCTGCGGCTTTGTCTGGGCCTTCGAGCCGCTGGGATACTGGTACGCGACACTTTCCTACGCCTTCGGCGTGGCGTGGCTGTTCGAACAGGAAAGGCTGGGGCCGGTGAAGGCCGTGCTGACCTCTGCGCTGATCGCGGTGGGCATTGCCGGTGCAGGGTGGCTGTTCTTTGTCACTCTCTTCGATCTCTTCCTGCCCGAGGGGTATAATTGATGTTCGCTGAACTGATGGGCGGTTTTGCCGCCCTCGCCAATCCGGAGACCTTTCTTTACCTGGTGGGCGGGTTTCTGATGGGGCTGGTCTTTGGCGCCATTCCCGGTTTGACCGCCACGCTGGCCATTGCGTTGCTCTTGCCCTTTACCTTCGCAATGGAACTGACCAACGCGCTGGTGATGGTCATGGCCATCTTCATGTCGGGCATCTACGCGGGTTCCGTCACCGGCATCACGGTGAATATCCCCGGCGCGGCCTCCGGCGCCATCACGACCCTGGAAGGCCATGCCCTCATGAAGCGCGGAGAGGGTGCCAAGGCGCTGAGCCTCGATGCGCTGGCCTCGTCGATCGGCGGCGTTCTGGGGGCTGCGGTATTGATGTTCGTCGCCGTCCCGATGAGCCAATTCGCGCTGTTGTTTCATACGCCTGACAAGTTCGCGCTGGTCTTTATGGCGGTGGTCACCGTGGTGATCGTCGCCAAGGGGTCTATCTGGAAAAGCCTTGTGACGGTATCATTGGGTCTGATGATATCGACGGTGGGCTTTGACAATATGGTGGCGCAGGGGCGGTTCGATTTCGGCAGCGCCAACCTGATCGAAGGGATCCAGCTTTTGCCCGCTGTCATCGGTCTTTTCGCGGTTTGCGAATTGCTGCTGCAGGGGGGGGCAAAGGCCCGCGCTGCCGCCGACACGCCCGCGTTCAAGGTCAAGCACAAGGATTTCTGGCCGGATTGGAAAAAGGTGCGCGAGATCGGTTTTCTGACCTATCTGAAAAGTTCGGTGATCGGGGTCATGATCGGGATGCTGCCCGGCGGCGGTGCGTCGATGGCTTCCTTCGTCGCCTATGCCGAGGCCAAGCGCGTCAGCAAGACACCTCAGAACTATGGCAATGGATCGCACGAGGGGCTGGCGGCGGCGGAATCGGCCAACAACGCCATGTGCGGCGGGGCTGTCGTGCCCCTGCTGACACTGGGCATTCCGGGGGATTCCGTCACCGCGATCATCTTCGGAGTGCTGCTGATCCACGGCCTGGTCCCGGGGCCGGGACTTTTGACCACCGAGATGGCAACCGTCGCGCCGATGTTCGCGGCCCTGATGGTGGCGGCGGTTTTCGTCTTTCTGTCAGTTCTCGTCTTCGGACCTTATTACATCTGGCTGGCGCGGATGAACCGGGGGGTGCTTTATGCCTTTATCGCGATGATCGCGATGGTGGGCACCTATGCCTCGACCTACTCGGTGTTCCAGATGTGGATGGCGCTGGCCATCGGCATATTCGGATGGTCGCTGCGGCTGATGTCTTATCCCCTCGTACCGCTGCTGATGGGCATCATCCTTGGTCCATATCTTGAGCTCTACATGCGGCGGTCATTGATCACGTCGAACGGCGACGTGATGACGTTTTTCAGCAGTCCGATCAGCATCGGCCTGTATGCCATGACGCTTCTGTTCATCTACTTCCTGCGGTTCAAGCCGCCCAAGGCGGCATGACCGGGGCCGGGGTTGTGCAAAGCGGGCGGCCACGACTGATCGCCAGCCCGGGCCCGAGCGTCTTCAGTCCGCGCGGCATGAACCACACTGTCAGGGCGATCAGTGTGGCACCATCCCGGCATCTTCCAATCCCGGCGCCCGGCGGTTCCGAGGGTTTCCTGGCCGATAGGGCCGCGGGCCAGTTCAGTATCACAGAGAACATGCCGACGATCGCAGCCACCGCCGGACGTCAAACCCTCCGCTTTCTCGACCCGTCTCAGGAGTGAAGCCATGACAGAAAACCATATCGTCCATCACATCCCGGTCTGTCCTTTTTCCCAGCGGCTCGAAATCCTATTGGCCCTGCGCGGCCGGCAGGACGACGTCGAATTTCGCGTGGTCGACATCACCAAGCCACGCGATCCGGAGCTTCTCGCCAAGACGCGGGGCACCACCGCGCTACCGATTCTCGAAACACCGGACGGCCGCATCATCAAGGAAAGCCTCGTCATCCTGCGCTATCTGGACGAAGTGATGGAAGGCGCGCCATTGCGCAGGACCGACCCGGCGGAGCATGCGATCGAATCGATGCTCATCACGCGGGAAGGGCAGTTCACGATGGCGGGTTATCTGTTCGTCATGAACCAAGAGCAAGAACGCCGCGATGCCTGTGCCGACAAGCTGTTGTCCATCTATCGCGACATGAACGACTTCCTGCTTGAACACAGCCCGGACGGGCCGTTCCTGTTCGACGGTTTTGGACTGGCCGAGACCGTCTTCACGCCGATGTTCAAACGCTTCTGGTTTCTCGATTACTACGAAGACTTTCAGCTACCGGATTCGCCCGAATACCACCGGGTCAGCGCCTGGCAGCATGCCTGCATGTCTCACGAGGCGACCGGGCAAGTGAGCCGGGAAGAGATCATCAAGCTCTACTACGACTACGCGCTCGGCGCAGGAAACGGTGCCCTTGTCGAGGGTCGATCGGTCTCGAGCTTCGCCTTCACGCCGCATTGGCAGGACAGGCCATGGCCCCCGCGCGAGAAATATGCCGGCACCGCAAGCGATGAGTCCCTAGGGCTCCTCGGCTGACGACCCCGTGGCGCGTGTGTCGGTTCGGCCGGGCCGGATGCATTAGCCGTTGGGATGTCCGACAAATCGCTGTCTCGATCTGGCGGCGGTCTTTCTGAACCCTCGGATCGGACCAGAAGCCTTGGGGTTTTGCGCCATCAGCCGTGGCCGGCATGAACAGCCCAGGTTCCAGGTTCTGAAACGTTCCTCGTATTCGGGCTGAAGCAACCAGCGCAGGAGGGTCTTGCAGGTATGCGTCCGCGCCGCCGGATCGGCCACCGCCAGCAATCGACCCGATGTATCGACCGCAGTTGCCTCAGCCGTAGGCAGCCGCCCGCCCGGTGTCAGGGCATGTAGCCGCCGCCGTTCACCCAAAGCACCTGCCCGGTCATAAAGCCGCTGTCGGGCCCGAGCAGAAAACGGATCGGGCCGGTGATGTCCGCCGGGTGTGCAATCCGGTCCAAAGGCGTCATCGCCTTGTAGGCTTCGAGGTTGACGATACTGTCCGCGTCCTCGGCAGACCGTCCGGTGCCGCCCCGCAGAAAGGCCGTATCGACAAGGCCGGGCGCAACGGCATTGACCCGCAGCTTTGGTGCGAGCTCCAGCGCCAAGGTCTTTGTCATGGCGATCACCGCGGCCTTTGAAGCCGAATAGGCGCCATAGCCGGGCCGCACATGTGAGGCGAGGCCGGAGGCGATCATGACCATGCTGCCCAGCTCGCCGGTGCCGGTCCCCTCAAGAAGCGGCGCCGCCGCGCGTGCCGCCAGAAAGGCGCCGCGCAGGTTGGCCGAGAGGATCTCGTCAAAGTAGCCGGGTTCCATTTCGGCGAGCGGGGTCAGCTCGGTATTGTAACCGGCCAGGTTCACGAACCCGTCGAGAGCGCCGCCCACTTTGGCAAAAGCGCGCGCGACCGAGGCTTCCTCGGTCACGTCGATCTCGATTCCCTCGGCAATGCCGTGCCTTTTAAGCGAGGCGGGCAGGTCGAGGATGAGCACGTCATCGCCGGCGGCAGAAAGTTCGGCGGCGAGAACCCGGCCGATCCCGCCGGCACCGCCAAGCAGCGCGATTCTGCGCCGGCTCATGCCGCTGCGCCCGTGTCGTTGAGGCTGGCGAGATAGGCCAGGATCTCGGCCTCCGAGACGACATCGGCATATTTGGCGTTCATGTCGAAGAGGTTCGCGTCATGCGGCCCTGCGTGGCGGTCGCCGCAAGCCTCGGCAACGACGATGGTCTTGAATCCATGGGACATGGAGTCAACACAGCTTGCCCGCACGCAGCCCGATGTGGTGAGCCCGGTGAGGATGACGCTGTCATGCCCGGCTGCGGTCAGCGTGGAGGCCAGCGAGGTGCCGAAAAAGGCCGACGGATACTGCTTGGTCACGATCAGCTCGTCCTCGCGCGGCACTAGCCCCTCGACAAACCCGCCGCTCCGTTCGCCTTCCATGAAGGCCTTGAGCGGCAGAGCCTTCTCGAAGAAGCGCCCGCCATCCTTGCCGCCGAGGCCCTTCTGATAGGTCACCTCGGTCAGGATCACCGGCACGCCGGCGGCATGGGCGGCCTCGCGCACTCGGAGCGCCGAGGCCAGCGCATCGTCCACCCCGGCGTAAAGCACGTTGTCGGGGTCAAAATAGGCCTGGGCGAAGTCAATCAACACCAGCGCGGGGCGCTTGCCATAGCCGGACTTGTTGGAATAGGCCTTGGAATAGTTGGCTTGAAGATCGTCAGACATGGGTCGCCCTCTCACACTTGCGCGTATTTCTTCTCGAACTCCCAGACCGCCGGGAAGCCGACCAGATCGTTGAACTTGCCGAAGTCATAGAGGTCGATGGCATCGGTGGTTTCGCCATTGGCCTTGAGATCGGCATAGGCCTTCTGCAAGGCCGCGCCCATGGCAAGAAAGCCGAGGGCCGGGTGGATCCCGATAGAGAATCCCAGCTCCTTCAGCCGGTCGGCCGAGAGCAGGGGCGTCCGGCCGCCGTTGACCATGTTGGCAAAGAGCGGTGCGTCGATCTCGTCGCAGATCCGCTTCATCTCGTCCTCGCTCTCGGGGCTTTCGACAAAGACCACATCTGCGCCCGCCTTGGCAAAGGCCTTGCCGCGCTTGATCGCCTCATCGAGGCCAAGGCCGGTGCGGCTGTCGGTGCGGGCGATGATGAGAAAGTCATCGCTGCGGCGGGCATCCGCGGCCACCTCGATCTTGCGCAGCATGTCTTCCAGCGGCACCACCCGGCGGTTGGGCGTGTGGCCACATTTTTTGGGAAATTCCTGATCTTCCATCTGTATCGCGCTCACACCGGCATCCTCGTAGCCGCGCACGGTATGGGCCACGTTGAGAAGCCCGCCATAACCGGTGTCGGCGTCGGCAATCACCGGGGTGGTGGTGCGCTCGCAGATTGTCGAAATCCGGCCCAGCATGTCGGAGTAGGTGGCCAACCCGGCATCGGGCAGCCCCAGCGCAGAGGCCACGGTGCCGTAGCCAGTGACATAGAGCGCCTTGAAGCCTTCACGGTCGGCCAGCAGGGCCGAGATCGCCTCGAAGACGCCGGGGGCCAGGATGAATTCGCCATTCTTGATTGCGGTGCGCAATGCGGGATCGGGCATGGTTTAGTCCTTTTCTGTCTTCGTATGTGGCCGCATTCACGCGGCGAAAAGTTTACCGCCACCCGGCAGGTCGTCGGCCACACCGCAGGCACGCAGCATCGCCCAGAGCGTTGCGGTGTTGGACGAGATGACGGGCACCCCAAGCTCGGACTCGAGCTCTTCGATAAGCGGCAATGTGGGAAAATCCGTGCAGGCCAGCAGCAACGCATTGCTGCCCGGAGCGAAGGTTTCAAGCGCGTGCGCCTTTACTTCGGCAAGCGGCGTCTGCGCGATCCTGACATATTCGTGCGGGCCGCCCGCGCCAATCCCCAGCCCTGCAATCGCGAGGGTCTCGATCCCGTGGGCCGCCAGAAATTCGACCTCGTGGTCGTTGGTGGCCTTTGCATAGGGCGTAGCAACCGAGATCCTCTCGGCCCCCAACGCCCGCAGGGCGAGGATAAGGGCATGCGACGTGGTCAGCACCTTGAGCCCGGAAGCCTCGGAAGCGGCGTCGGGCATTTGCGCGGAGGGCGTTGTCATCGATCCGGCCGTGCATGCGTATGCAATGGCGTCCGGCCGAACCTGCCCAAGCAGTTCGATCCCGGCCAGAAGGTCGGGCATCAGCGCCGGGTCGCCGGCGGGATGAAGCTTCATCCGATGGCTGTGAAAGGTGACGCCCTCTGGCATCAGCCGCGTCCATTCTGCTTCGTTGACGCTATTGGTCGGCGGCACGATCAGCCCAAGGCGGGCGCGTTGCGAGTAGCTGGAGCTGGGACGGGGGGTCATGTCGATCCTTGATTTAGCGCAGAAGTGGCAAATCGAATTCGATTTGTCCATACCAATTTTGGGCCGGCCGCGAAGATGTCACATTCGCCAATATAGGCAACAAAACGATGGATTGCTTGGATGTGCGGCATCCCGGCGCGGCCGGAGTCACAGGAAAGGGCTGGACATCTTTTGGTGAGGGCGACATTGGGGTCACGTTTGTACTCTCAATCGCCAGAAGATCGGGGTGAGACATGGGCAAAGGCAGCAAGGCGCTGAGACGAAAATCCGATCTGCCGCGCTATGCTCGGATACAGAGCGAGTTGCAGTCGCGCATTTCCGGCGGAACCTACCCCGTGGGTGCGTTGATGCCGACGGAGTTGGAACTGGCGGAGGAGTTCGACACCTCGCGCTTCACGGTGAGGGCCGCGTTGCAGAACCTCACCCAGGAGGGTTTTGTCGAACGACGGCAGGGCATGGGCACCCGCGTGGTTTCGGCCAATCCGCAGGTTGGTTATTCGCAAAGCTTCGACAGTCTTCAGGCGCTGTTCCAGATCGCGATTGACACCTACATGGTGATCCTCGCAGATGCGCCCGTGGTGCTCGATGAGGCGCTTGCTCGCGTCATCGGGGGCGATGCCGGCAAGGTAGAGGCCGGCGAGCGCTGGATCCGGGTTGACGGCGTGCGTTGGACGGCTCCGGGCGGCCGGCCGCTGTGCTATATCCAGTGCTACGTGCCGGAGCGGTTTGCCGAGTTGGTGCCCGAGTTTGCCGAGCAGAACGGCCCGTTTTTCGACCTTCTGGAGCGCAAGTCCGGCGAAACGATCATGGAGGCCCAGCAGGAGATCCGCGCGGTGCCCATGCCTGCCGAGATGGCGCGCGCGATCGGTCTCAAGCCGGGGGCGCAGGCGTTGCAGCTTTCGCGGCGCTACATCACCGCGCGCGGCATATTGATCGCCTCTCTCAACTGGCATCCGGCCGAGCAGATGGTCTATCGCACCCGCGTGCGCCGCCGCGCGACGAAAGACGACTGAGCGCCTGCGCATCACAGGTACTCCGGCCTGTAGCCCGAGGGCGATCTGCTATCCTGCGCAATCGTCATGGCCATGCTGCCGCGCAGATGTGCGGGCAGCAGCAGGGTGCCACTCTCGGCAGCCTCGGAAAGCAGGGCCCTGCGCGTCGCCGCCGCCTGTTCCGCGTCATGGCAGAATGCGGTTGACCATTCGGGGCGGAACACATGCACCGGACTGTGCAGCGCGTCGCCGCAAAACCGCGCGTGGCCGGCGCTGCCGCCGTCCAGATCGAGCCCGATCTGCCCCGGCGAATGCCCGGCACAGGCGATGATGTTCAGCCCTTTCCCCAGCGAAAATCCCTCCGATACCCGCTCGACAAGCCCTGCCTCCAGCAGCGGCTCGACCGAGTCGGCAAAGGCCCCGTGGTTATGTGTACCGGGCTGCGCGGCCTCCTCGGCCAGCCAATGCGCCAGTTCGGCCTCGCCCACGAGGTAGCGCGCCCGCGGAAAGGTGGGCACCCAGCGGCCGTTTTCCAGCCGGGTGTTCCAGCCCACGTGATCCGCGTGAAGGTGGGTGCACATCACCACGTCCACCTCCTCGGGGGAAACGCCGGCCTGGGCCAGGCGCTCGAGATAGCCGGTGTCGCGCCGGTCGTGCCAGTCTGCGCGGCGCGGCCGCGGCTTGTGCTCGCCCACGCAACTGTCGATCAAGATCGTAAGACCGCCCACCCGGAGCAGAAAGGAATGGAGGCCAAGCAGCAGCGTGTTGGCCTCTAGGTCCACATGCAGCGGACAAAGGCTCGCCGCCTCGCTTTTTAACTCCGAAAGGTCACGCCCGGGCAGCAGCAGGGACGCGGGCAGCACGAAGGGGTCGAAGTCGGTGACCTTTTCGATGGTGGCGCGCCCCAGACTCAGCATGTCAGAGTATCCTCGGCATGTCGCCGTGGTCATCACGGGCACCCCGCGCGGCCTCGTCGGGCGGCAGGCTCTCGTCCCACAAACGTGCGATGAACCGCGCCCCGGTGACCCCGTTCGAGGCATCGGAACACAGCCACCCGATCCCGCGGCGCATGATGTCTGCGGGCAGCAGGTTGCCGTCCGCCCCCTTCTTGTTGGCGCTTGGCGGCAGCAGGTCGGTGTCGGCCGCGCCGCCGGGGAGATAGACGTTCACATCCACGCCGCTGCCCTCCAGATCTTGCGCCCAGACGCGGGAGTAGGCTTCGAGAGCGGCCTTGGAAGGACCATATGGGGCATAGCCGCGGCGGATCATCGTCTGTGCCGAGGTCGACACGTTGATGACCTTGCCAAAGCCACGTTCCACCATGCCCGGCACCGCCGCGCGGGCCATGAAGAAGGGGCCATTCACATTGGCGCCGATGATGTCAGACCACGCAGCCGGCGAGGTCTCCCAGAACTTTGTCGGAGTGGTGTTGAAGTTCTCGGCCACCCGGCGCATGCCCAGGCCCGCGTTATTCACCAACACGTCGATCCGCCCGAAATGGGCTTCCGCCTCTGCCACAACTGCGGCGGCCTGACCCGCGCGGGCCACATCGGCGGTGAGGATCATCGTGTCGGAGATCTCCTCGGCCAGGCTGTCGAGCGCTTCGGAGGGCTGCGAGCCTAGCAGCGCCAGCCTTGCGCCCGACCCCGCGAGCGCAAGCGCCATCTCGCGGCCCAGACCGCGAGATGCGCCGGTGATCAGGATGACCCTGCCATTCAGAGAAGGGTGATGGCTCATGATGCTCTGCATTTCCGCGCGGTTCAGTTGCCGGTACCCATGCGGGGCAGGGCAGGGCGTTCCAGCGCAATGATGGTGGATTTCATTTCGGTGAACATGGCCCGCGAGCCCTTGGCGCCCTCGCGACCCAGGCCCGACTGACGGACGCCGCCGAACCCGGTGCGCAGGTCGCGCATGATCGGAGTGTTGACCAGCACGGTGCCGGTTGCCAACCGCCGCGACAGCCGCAGCGCGCGTTCCAGATCGGCAGTCCAGACATAGCCGACGAGCCCGAAGGCGCTGTCATTGGCGCGGGCAATTACCTCGTCTTCGTCGCTGAACGTCTGGATCGTGGCGAAGGGGGCAAAGATCTCTTCCTGACAGATGGCCAGCGCGTTGCTGTTCGATTGCATCACGGTTGGCTCGATAAAGAAGCCGTCGCCCTCGATCTGGCCGCCCCCCGCCAGCAGCGTTGCGCCCTGACCAAGGCCGCTTTCGACGTAGGAGGCCACGCGCGCCATCTGTGCGGCGTTGATCATCGGGCCGATTTCCGTCGCCGGATCAAAGGGATCGCCGACGCGCAGCGCCTTTGTGCGGGTAGTGAATGCGGCGATGAACTCATCCGCGACCTGCTCATGGACAAACAGGCGCGAGCCCGCGAGGCACATTTGACCGTTATTCATGAACGAGCCCAGCATCGCGCCGTCCAGCGCCCGTTCGATATCCGCATCGGCAAAAACGATGGAGGGGGACTTGCCGCCCAGTTCCATGGCGCCGCCCTTGATCCCCTTGGCCAGCGCGCCAAGGATACGGGCGCCGGTTTCGGTGCCGCCGGTGAAAGAGACCATGTCGATATCTGGATGCGCCGACAGCGCCTCGCCGGTCACATGTCCGCGCCCATTGACCAGGTTGATCACCCCGGGCGGCAGGATGCCCTTGGCGTCCATGATCTCGAACAGCCGGGCGAGCGTCAGCGGCGTGATTTCCGAGGGTTTCACGACACAGGTGTTGCCGAAGGCCAGCGCCCCCGCCATTTTCATCGCGGTCAGCCCCAGCGGCATGTTCCATGGGCCGATGAGGGCGCAGACGCCAATCGGCTCATACGTAACCAGCGACATGTAGCCGGGTTCTTGCGTGAATACCTCGCCGCCGTCCTGATTGATGAATTCCGCAAAAAAGCGAAAGTTTTGCGCGGCGCGGGGAAGGTGGATGTTTTTGGTCTGGATGAAAGGGATGCCGGTGTTCAGCGTTTCCAGCGCGGCCAGTTCTTCGGCATGTTCCAGGATGGCGTCATGGATCGCGTGCAGCGCGCGCTGGCGGTCTGCGACGCTGGCCCCGGCCCAAGGACCAGCCCGGAACGCGTCGCGGGCGGCGGCAACGGCGGCCCCAACCTCTGCGCCGTCGCTTTCGTGCAGCACCGCGACAGTGGTTCCGGTGGCCGGGTCGATGACCGGAATCGCCTCGCCGGTCGGAGCGGCGAAAGCGCCGGCGGCATAGCCCGTGATCGTCTTGGGGTTCGACATAAGTTCGGAGCGAACGTTTTTCATTTTTCGTCTTTTTTGCGAGTGTTTTGCGGAAGTGGATTATTGGGTCTGGTCGACAAGATATGAGCCGACATGATCGCCTCGGCCGCCGTTGGGTTACGTGCCACCAGCGCGTCCAGAAGGTCGCGGTGCTGTCGGTTCGAGCGAGAGATGTTCACCCGCTGAGACCAGACGAATTGCTTGATCATTTCCAGCGGCATCGAGATGGCGCGCGCCGACAGGTTGCGCATTTGCGGGGAGCGGGTGGCGTTGATAATCGCGGTGTGAAAATCGGTGTTCAACTCGGCAAAGCGGCGGATCACATCCCGGTCCGTCCCGTCCTTCGGAGCAAGCGCATCGATTTCTTCGATGATCTGCGCGAGGCCCTGCAGTTCCGCATCGGTGATCCGCTCTGCCGCGACAAAGGCGGCGTAGCCTTCCAGGCGGGCGCGGATGTCGAAGATGATCGCTACCTCTTCGAACGGGAATTGCGCCACAAAGCTTGAGCGGCCCTCGTCATGAGCAAGCCCTTCGCCGACGATCCGCCTGAGCGCTTCGCGCACCGGTGTCCGGCTGGTGCCGGTCATCTGCGCGAGTGCTTCCTCGCGCAGATGGGTTCCGCCGGGTAAAAGACCGGACAGGATCGCCCGCCTGATGCCTTCATAAGCGCGGTCGGCGGGTCGTTCGATCCCGGCGCGGTCCAGTTCGTCGGCCAGGGCGGTTTCAGTCAGGGCGCTCTCCATCTGGGCTGGCTCTTCTGTCATGGGATGGGTGGATCTCCGCTGGGCTCGATATGCAGGGCGTGGTTGTCCAGATACCATTCCGCGATCTCTTCGCGTTTCGGGAACCAGACACCGTCATGGGCTTTGGCATAGCGGATGAAATCACGCAGCGCACGAATGCGGAAGGGCTGGCCGATGACATGCGGGTGCAGGCCGATATTCATCACCCGGCCTGACGTCGCGCTTTCCTGATACAGCCAGTCGAACTGTTCCTTGAACATGGAAAAGCCGGTGTCCACCGTCAGCCCCTGCCGCAGGAACGAGAAATCGTTGACCTCGGACGTGTAGGAGATCGAGACCATCGGCGCGCCGGAACGGGTTTTCACCAGATAGGGCTGGTCGTCGTTCAGCAGGTCGGTGACAAAGATCAGCCCTTCTTCGGCGAGGATGTCGATGGTGTTCAGCGTCGAGCGCAGCGAGGAAGACAGCCAGCCCTTGGGTTTCTTCCCGATGGTGTCTTCGTAGACATCGAGCGTGCGCTTGATCACGTCCCGCTCGGCTTTTTCGTCGAACATGTAATCGGTCAAAAGCTCGTCCTGCACAAAATTGTGCGGCACGATTTCCCAACCGCGTTCCAGCGCGGCGTCGATCACCGGGCGGCGTTTCAGCGCCATCTTGGCGTTCATCGTGCAGGAGGCCGGCACGCCCTCGGCATCGAAGAGGTCGAACATGCGCCACACCCCCACCCGGTGGCCGTATTCCCGCCAGGTGAAATTGGGGTTGTCATAGACATTGCCGGGCAGGTTGCCGCCGACGATTCCGGGGCCGCCGGGGTAATAGGGCTTGTCGCTATCCTGAACCGGATCCCAGTATTCCAGATTGATCGTCAGGATCACCGCAAGCCGGTTGTCGTTCGGCCACTTGAGCGGCTTGCGGTCGGGCAGGGGAACAAAATCGTATTCCATCTCGCGCGCCCTAGTAATGCGACAGGAGCGAGCCGAAGCCCTGCACCTTGTCTTCGATGCCGTTCATCCTGAGCGCGTGCCAATAGGTCGCGGTGTTGATCGCGATCACCGGCTTGTCGAGCCAGAATTCCGCGATGCCGCCGACGCGGGCCATGGCCAGGTTGGTGCCGGCCTGAATGATTGCCTCGACCGAGGGATCATTGACCTCGTTGATCGCGTCGCGCAGGGTCTTTTCGGTTTCGTGGGCGATGAGCATCGGGCTTTTGCATTTCAGCCCCTTCACCTGCACCACCTCGTACCCGCAATCGGTGAAATAGCGTTCCACCTGCTGGTCGCCGACCGGCATGTAGGGCGTGATCACCGCAATCTTCTTGATGTCGCCAAAGCACTTCAACGCGTTCATGCAGGCGTCCGAGCCCATGGCAACCGGCATCCCGGCGCGCTCCATGATCTCTGCCTGCAACTTGTCGGCGCGCTCCTTGCCGTCCCAGAAGGTTTCGGCGGACATGCCCATCACCATGGCGCCGGGCGAGCAGGTTTTCACTGCGTCGATCGCGTCCATCGTGGCAGCGCGGATGCCCATGACGAGATTGTTGAAGTCCTCATCGTTGTGCACCGGGGTGTCGGGGATGATGATCCGCGAGAAATGGTTGGTCACGCCCACCGGGCGCATGTCGTCGAACTCGGGTTGTACCGAGGTATTGGTGGACGGCGCGATGACGCCGAATTTCATGCGGTAGCCGAGGCTGTCGGTCATCTTGATGTCTTTCCTGCTGGTCGTCGTTTCTGATTGGGCTCAGGCCACCTCTTCCAGATCCTTCAGGGACTGGAGCATCGAGGAACGCATGAGAAAGTCTTTGTGCCGGGCCGGATCGGCAACGATGGCGCGCAGTTCGTCGTGGTAACGCGCGCGCGCCTCGGGGTCGTTCTCGGCCATCATTTTGCGATTGCGCATCGACTGCTCTTGCACCGTGTCGATACACACCTGCCGGCGCTGCCGCTCGTAGCGGTCGAGCGACGAAGGTTCTGCCTCTCCGCGCCAGACCGGAATCAGCTTCTCGACCAGGTTCACCGCGTCATGGATGCCGCCGTTCATGCCCATCCCGCCAAGCGGATTGTTGAGATGCGCGGCATCCCCGGCAAGAAAGGCGCGGCCCTTCACATATTCCTTGGCGACCCGCTGATGCACCCGGTAGGCGGTGGCGTGCACCACATCATAGGTGCCATCCTGATGGCAGAGCTTTTGCAGCCGCCGTTCCATCAGCGCCGGGTCCTTGATTTCCTCCTCGGTCATGCCCGGATCTGTGGGCAGCAGCACGCGCCAGAGAGAAGGGGTGCGCAGCAGCACGGCCCATTCATCGGGGTCGGTGAGATAGGCAATGGGCGCGAGATCGGGAATCGCCTTGCCGAAGTCGAACTCCGTGGACATCGACAGGAAGATTTCGGGGATGGTCAGCCCCTCGAACTCGATATCGAGCGACTTGCGCATGCGCGAATGCGCGCCATCGCAGGCGATGAGATAGCGCCCCTTGAGCAGCTCGGTGCTGCCATCGCTGCGTTCGGTCGTCAGCGTTACCTCATCCGCGTCCTGCGTGAGGGAGGTGCCGATGGCGCCATAGATCATCTCGACGCAATCGCTGGCGTCCAGCCGGCTCCGCAGCGCCTCGGTCAGCTTCCACTGTTCGCACTGGAGTCGGTAGGGGTGATTCGTCTCGCCCGACAGCAGGCCGAGGTCGAAATGCGCGACGATTCCCTCGCTGCGGTCGCGGAACTGCCAGTGCGGGCAGACGAGTCCGCGGGCCACCAGCTGCTCCGAAATGCCGAAGCGGTCGAGCATGTCGAGCGTGGGTGGATGAAAGGTCGAGGCCCGTAAATCTTGGGGCAATTCATCGCTGCGCTCAATTATCGTTACAGGGATTCCCGCTTCCGCGAGGCTCGCTGCGGCAACCAGCCCAACCGGGCCTGCGCCTACGATGAGCACGCGCTCGTTTTTCTCACTCATTTGGCTCTCGCCTCCTTCATCACGCTTGACAGCCACGATGTCGCTTCTCATTGTGTACAAAAGGTTTGGACAAATCTTCAAGACAAAATCAAGACCGAGGGACAAATAATGGGTAAAGAAAGTTGGTAAGCGCTAGAAATATAAGAGTTAATCACTCTTTTAGGGGCGGTGAACGTCTGTACCGGTCTAGATTCGCGAGCCCGAGAGGGCATAAAATGGCTGCGCAACAAGTACTGTGTTTGCCTCAAATGTGTACAAACTAGGAGAGGTCAGACCTGATGCTTTTCCTGCAGCAGCTTGTGAACGCCCTGATGCTGGGCTCGGTCTACGTGACCGTTGCCGTGGCCTTCACCCTCACAATCGGCATCCTCAACTTTCTCAACTTCACCATTCCCACCCTCTTCATGCTCGCCGGCATGCTCGGCTGGGCGCTGTCCTCCTGGGGGCTTCCGTTCGGCCTTGGCGGTCCGATCCACTGGCTCCCGGCGATCATGTTGGGCATCCTCGCCGCGATCATCGTGTCCCTGATCGTCGAGCGGTTCACTTTCCGCTATCTCAAGACGAAATACGGAGACAGCACCGAGCACGCGATTCCGCTGGTCTCTTCACTCGGCTTCCTGCTGATCGTCGAAAACCTCGTCCGCATCGCCTATGGCACCGAAGGTCGCCGCTTCGAGGGGCCTGACGCCGACCTCACGCTTCATGTGGGCGGCATCTTGGTTCGTGTGCCGCAGCTGGTCTCGCTCCTTATCACCGTTCTGATCGTGCTTGGCCTCACCCAGCTGCTCAAGCGGTCGCGCATCGGCCGTGGTCTGCGGGCCATCGCCGAAAATCCCGACGCCGCGAATGTGCTCGGCGTTGATACCGCCAAGATCGTCCCGGTCGTCTTCATGCTGACCGGTGTGCTCTGCGGCCTCGCAGGCGCCCTCTTTGCCGTCAACTACGGCGAGGTGTCACCGATGATGGGTGAGGATGTTGGCGCGAAGGCCATCGCCGGCATGGTGATTGGCGGGCTTGGCTCGATCTGGGGGGCGGTTCTGGGTGGCCTCGTCGTGGGCTTCCTCGAGTTGATGACCGTGCATTTCATCGGCGCCGACACTGTGCAGGTCGTTGTTTGGGGCGCACTTCTGCTGATGCTTATCGTCAAGCCCAGCGGCCTGCTTGGACACAACTCCATCGGCAAGGGGAAGCTCTAAGATGTCTGGATATATGGCTGGGATCATCTCGATCCTCGCAATCAACGTGATCTTCGCTTACGGAATCTTCCTTTCTGTCGCCTCCGGTCAGCTCAATCTTGGCGGGGCTGGCTTCCAGGCTTTGGGCGCTTACGCCGCCGCCATGATCTCGGCGAATTACGATCTCCCCCTTTTCGCGGCCATGCTCGCGGGCATGGTGATTGCGGGTCTGATCGGGGTGGCCCTTGCCTTCCCGATCCTGCGAACGAAGGGGGTCTATCTGGTGCTGGCAACCTTCGCTTTTGCCGAGGTCGTGGCAGGGGTGATCATCAACACCGAATTCCTCGGCGGTGCGATGGGGCTCTCGGTGCCGGGCTATGTCGACTGGCAGCCCCCGGCGATCGCCGCGGTCCTCGTGTGCCTCTTCGTCTTCTACCTCATGTCCACCCGCTTCGGTCTGGCCATGCGGGCGATCCACGATGATGAAGACGTGTCCGACCTCATGGGGGTTTCCATCCGCAACGTAAAGGTCGTAGCCTTCGGCGTCGGCGCGGCGCTGGCCGGGCTTTCCGGCGCCTTCTATGCCTTCAGCTTCGGCTTCGTCGAGGTGCAGAGCTTTAATGCGCTGGTGTCGATCTACGTGCTTCTCTACGTGCTGCTCGGGGGCACCCAAACGCCTTGGGGCCCGCTCGTCGGTGCCGCCTTCTTCACCCTATTGCCGGAACTGCTGCGCGAGCTTCTGCCCGCCATCACGCAGGGCGTCGCCAACATCTTCGGCGCCACGGCCGATGTTGCACCGCCGGACGAAAGCTGGCGCTTCGTGATCCTGGGTGTGCTTGCCGTCGTGATGATGGCTGTACGTCCCGAGGGCGTTGTGACCCGAACCATGGTGGAGCGTCTCCGCTTCCGCCGGAACCGGAACAAATCCCTTGAGGAGGTGGCACAATGACCGAGACCATCCTCAAACTGACCAACCTCTCCAAGGGTTTCGGCGGGGTCCAGGTGATCGACGATTGCAGCTTTGACGTGCCGCGCGGTGCCCGGATGGCGCTGATCGGCCCCAACGGCGCCGGCAAAACGACGATCTTCAATCTGATGTCGGGCGTCTACACGCCCGATACCGGGCGGGTCATCTTTGACGGGGAAGACATCACCGACATCCCCTCGCGTATGCGCGTGCGTCGCGGGATGGCCCGCAGCTTCCAGAACATCCGCCTGATGCCGCACCTCTCGGTGGTCGAGAACATCATGCTCGGCCAGCACGCGCAGGTGGGCTCGCCGCTCGATATGGTCACCCCGCTGTTGAAGCGCTCGCGCTGGCGGCGGGAGGCCGAGGCGCTGCTGGCTGACATGGACATGGAGAGCTATCCCGGCGAGGTGGTGGCCACGTTGCCCTATGGCGTGCGCAAGAAGATCGAGGTGGTCCGGGCGCTGGCCTCGCGGCCCAAAATGCTCATGCTCGATGAGCCGGCCGCCGGCCTCAACCCCTCGGAAACGGCCGCTCTGCGCGACTTCCTGGTGCAGATTTCCGAAACCGGCGTGACCATCCTGATCGTCGAGCATGATATGAGCCTTGTCCGCAGCCTTTGCGACCGGGCCGTGGTGCTCAACTTCGGGCGCCTCATCTATGACGGCTCCACCAAGGAAGTGCAGCACGATCCGCAGGTGCTCGAGGCCTATCTCGGTTCCCGCCATGCCGAAGCCAAGGGAGAAGTCCATGCTTGAGGTCGAAACACTTGGCGTCACCTACGGGCGCACCCAGGCGGTCAAGGGCGTATCGCTCACCGTCGCGCCGGGCGAGATCGTCACGGTCCTGGGTGCCAACGGCGCGGGCAAGACCTCACTGTTGCGGGCGCTTCAGGGCGCGGTCAAGCCCGCTTCGGGCCGCATCACCTTCAACGGACGCGACCTCACGGGGCAGAGCCCCGCGGCACGGGTCAAGGAGGGCATGGTGCTCGTGCCGGAAGGCCGCCAGATCTTTGTTTCCATGTCGGTCCACGAGAACCTGCTGATGGGAGCATATCTGCGCCGCGACGACGCGGTCGTCGCGGAGATCGAGGCAATCTACGAGCGTTTTCCCAACCTCGCCGACCGCCGCAATGCGCAGGCCAGTTCGCTCTCCGGCGGGGAGCAGCAGATGCTCGCCATCGGGCGCGCTCTGGTCGCTCGGCCGCGCCTGATCATGCTCGACGAGCCCAGCCTCGGCTTGTCGCCGCTCTTCGTCGACAAGCTCTTCAGCTTGCTCGGCGAACTCAATCGCGACGGCATCGGCATTCTGCTCGTGGAGCAGAACACCACCATGGCGCTCGAGATCGCACAGCGCGGTTACGTGCTCGAACTTGGCGCGGTGGCCATCGAAGGCACGGCCGCAGAGCTCTCGGCCGATGGCGCACTGACCGAGGCCTACCTCGGCGGCAGCGAAGCCGAGCCGGCCTGACACAAACAATAAATTCATCTTCACAGGGAGAACTGACCATGCAACCAACCAAGACCCTCTTCGCTGCGGCTCTTGCGGCCACATTTGCCACCACCGCGCCGCTCGCGGCGCAGGATACCATCAAGATCGGCCACATCGGCGTGGCTTCGGGCTTTCTCAAAAGCTACGGCGAACCCTCCAACGTGGCGGTTGATATCGCCGTGGAGGAGATCAACGCCGCTGGCGGGATCAACGGCAAACCGATCGAGCTGATCCGCTATGATACCGGTTCCGATCCCAAGCAGGCTGCCGTCGCCGCACGTTCGTTGGGTCGTGACGACGAGGTCCTCGCCATCGCCGGCCCGTTCTCTTCGGGCGAAGCCTCGGTGGCGTTGAACGATGCCGACCGCCTCAAGATCCTGATGCTGCCCACGTCCTCCTCTGCCCCCGGCCTGACCGAGGGCCGCAAGTATGGCTGGCGGCTCACTGAAGACGAGCACAAGCAGTTCGGCCGCCTGCTCGCCGCGATGAAAGAAAAAGGCCTTCCGATGGCGACCGCCGAAATCGTCTATGTGTCCGACGAGGTCGTGGCCAACGCCGCCGGCACCAAGCTCTACCCCGAGCTTCTGAGCGCGGCGGGCGTCGAGGTCGGCGATCCGATCCCGGTGCAGTGGAAGACCTTCGACATGTCGGCACAGGTTGCCAACATCGTGCAGTCCAATCCGGATATCGTGGCCGTGGCCGCGCTGCCTGAATCCGCCTCCAAGTTGATCGCCGAACTCGACCGGCAAGGCTATGAGGGCCGGGTGATCGGTTCGCAGATCTTCTCCGATCCCAACGTTGTCGAACTCTTCGGCCCCGAGGGTGACGGCACGCTCGTGGTCGCAGGTTTCTGGAAGGGCCGTACCGAGCAGGCGTCCAACTTCAACGAGAAGTTCGTGGCCCTCGCCAATGAGCGCGGCATCCACAAGCTCGGCGCCCACCACTCCGACGCGCAGGCCTATGATACGATCTACCTGATCAAGCAGCTGATGGAGGCCGCAGGCACCACCGGTGACCCGGCGAAGCTGGAAGAAGAGCGCCAGGCCATCGCCGATCAGATGGAAGGGGTGATTTTCTCGGGCATCCTCGGTGACAACATCTGCTTTGACGGCCACGATGCCGAGCTGCCGGGCTACATCATCGAGATCACCGGCGGCGAATGGACCAAGTTCGCAGAGGCACCGGCCGACGCCTGCGAATAACCCGCTCCGCGGCCTCGCCCTGTCAGGGCGAGGCCGTCACGAAAGGCGCCGGGCGGCTCAGGCGGCCCGGCGCAAACACCGAAAGCGAGACCATGGCCCTGAACACCCTTCGCAACATCTTTTCCCCGCTTGCCGCCGTGCTGGCCTTTCTGGTTCCGGTCGTGGCGGTGATCTGGGTGCTGTCGATCCCGCAACGCATGGGCTTTCTGATCTACCCCGAGCAGGTCGCGGCGCTGCTGCTGGGGGCTGCGCTCTGCGTGGTCTTTGGCCGCGCGGTCGCAAAGGCCAGTGGCCCACTGGCATGGTTGGACGCCGCCCTGTCTCTCCTGGCGCTCGGCCTGGGGCTCTGGGTCTTCGTCCGCTTCCCCACACTGACCGAAGGCAGCCACCTCCACCCGACCGAAGCCTATTGGCTGGGAGTCATTGTCACCCTTCTCGTGCTCGAAGGTTTGCGCCGCGTCGTTGGCTGGACGCTGGTCGTCATCACCGCCGCGATGTTTGCCTATGCGCTGTGGGGCAACCTCGTGCCCGGTCCCCTGCGCGGCCGCGGCCAGCCGCTGGAAGACGTGATGCGCTTCATCGGCACCGACAGCGCTGCGACATGGGGTGCCGCCTTGCAGATCGCGGCCTTCGTCGTGGTCATCTTCGTGCTCTTCGGCGGCCTGCTTTTGGCCGTGGGTGGCGGCGATTTCTTTACCCAGCTGGCCACCCGCGTCGCCGGGCGCGGCCCGGGCAACACCGCCAAGGTGGCGGTTGTGGCCTCTGGCCTCTTCGGATCGATTTCCGGCAGCGCCGTCTCGAACGTCATGTCCACCGGGGTGATGACCATCCCGATGATGCGCCGCTCCGGCTTTCGCGACGATCAGGCCGGCGCGATCGAGGCCGTTGCCTCCACCGGCGGCCAGCTTGCCCCGCCGGTTATGGGGGCCGCCGCCTTCCTGATGGCGGAACTCCTGCAAATGCCCTACGGCGACATCCTGCTCGCCGCGATCCTTCCCGCCGCGCTCTACTACCTCTCGCTCTATTTCCAGATCGACTTTATCGCCCGCCGTGACGGCCATGCCGAGGCCGACTGGATCGAAAAGATGGGCCTGCGCACGGTGCTGACCAAGGGCTGGCTCCCCCTCGGGGCCTTCGTGGTCCTGCTCGGTGCCATCTTCGCCTGGGACATGCGCGCCGAGGTGGCGGCCATTTGGGCGCTCGGCCTGATCGTCGGTGTCGCCCTGGCCCTCTGGGCCGTCCGCCGCGCAAGCGGCAGCGCCTCCGGGACGGGCCCCGCCCTGTCACCGAAGGAAGTGGCGGCAACAATCTGCAAGACCGGCAGCCAGGTGTGCGACGTGCTGCTGATCTGCGCCGCCGCCGGCATGATCATCGGCCTGCTGGCCACCACCGGTCTTGGCTTTTCGCTGTCGCTCTTCCTCATCCAGTTCGGTGGCTCCAACCTCTTCGGCCTTCTGCTGATCACCGGCTTGGTCGGCATCGTCCTCGGTCTCGGCCTGCCCACCACCGGTGTCTATCTGCTGCTTGCCACCATGGCCGCGCCTGCACTGGTGCAACTCGGCATCCCGGCGCTCGCCGCGCATATGTTCGTCTTCTACTACGGGATGCTGTCGATGATCACGCCGCCCATCGCGATGGCCGCCTTTGCCGCCGCGTCGATCTCGGGCGCGCCGCAGCTGAAAACCGGGGTCCAGGCGTTCAAGTTCGGCTGGATCGCCTATTTCCTGCCCTTCCTTTTCATCTACAAGCCGGGCCTTCTGATGGCCGGCCCATGGTGGGAGATCACCTATGTCTTCGCCAGCGCCCTGATCGCGCTGATCCTCGTTTCGGCCGCGATCATCGGCCATGGCCTGACCCACCTTGCGCCGCCGGTCCGTGCGCTCGCCCTTGTCACCGGCGTGCTGATCATCGCCCCCCTGCGCCAGTTCGGTCCGCCGGTTCTGGAATTCGGCATCAGCTTTGCCGGTCTGGTGATGATCGTCGCCTATGTCGTGCTCCTCCGTGGCAGCCAGCGCGCGATGGCGAAGGGCTGATTTTCCCACCCGACAACCCAACAAAAAAGCCGGGCTTCGTGCCCGGCTTTCTCATTTTCGACCTGCTGAAAAAAAGACCGGGCGCGGAACGCCCGGCCAGTCTCAGGAAGAAGTTCAGTCAATCAGGCCCTTTTCCTTAAAAAAGGCAGTTGCGCCGGGATGGTAGGGAATGTCGGCTTTCTTGCCCATGCCGGCCGGGTCGAAGGTTTCCCAAAGCGGCGAGGTGCCCTTCAGGAAATCGACACCTTCGTACATCGCGGAAACCACCTTGGTGATCTGCTCGTCGGGCACATTGGCATTGGCGAAGAGCAGGTAGTCGTAGGCAATCACCGCGGTCGCTTCGTCGAGTCCGGGGATCTCTTCCGAGGCCTCGATCGGCGCGATGTAAGAGCCGGGCAGGAAGGATTGCAGTTCTTCCAGCTTGTCTTCGGGGATGGGCAGGAACTGGATATCCCCCAGTGCCGCTTCGAGGTCAAAGGTTGCCTGCGAACCGACAGCCGCAATGCTCACATCGATCCGGCCATCCTTGAAGGCTTCGTATTGCTGCGGAAAGTTCGCAATCGGCACCGAGGTGACGTCATCATAAGTCAGCCCGCCAGCGGCCAGCGCCGCCTGCACCACGAAATCGCCCAGCGAATTCTCGGGATAGCGCGGCACCTTGTGCCCCTTGATGTCGGCATAGCTTTTGATGTCGCTGCTTTCCGGCGCAACGAGTGCCGCGTTGAACGGCATCATCGTGGCGACGAGACGCAGGTTTTTCGCCGGTTCGGTCGACATGCCGGTTCCGGTCATCGCGTAATAGGTCTGCGGGTAATTGGCGATTCCAAGCTCGACCTTGCCCTGATCCAGCAGCACGATGTACTGCGAGGTGTTGGCGCTGATCTGCGGGATCACCTGAAGATCGCTGTTCATCGAAATCACCTGCGCAAGCGCGGTGCCGATCTGCCCGGTAGCGCCCCCCTGGGTCGTTCCGATGCCGAGCGTCTGTGCGCTGGCAGCGGTGCCGAGCGGCAGGAGTGCCGCCGTGGCAAGGAGCCTGGCGGCGAGGCGGAATTTACGTTCGGGCGAGTGGTGAGTCATGCTGTCCTTTCTGCCCTCTGGCGAGGGGTCCCTGTCAGTTTATGTATGCGTATTCAGGATAGCAGACCTGCCGCCTCATGTCATGGATTATTGCAGTTGTCCGCACATCGAAAAAAGTTCGGTAAATAACTAATATTAAACATAAAAAATCGATGCCTAATAAGCGGCATTTTTACAAAATCAGCTGTTGGCAGATCGGTGATTCTGATATTGTCCATACAAATATTCAGCCAAGGATTCCCCCATGTCGAACGCACCCGCCGCCCGCTCGAAAATTGCCGCCGAAGCCTGGCTCGAGGCTCTGACGGAGGGGGGCGTGGATGCACTTTACGCGGTGGCCGGCACCGACTTTCCGTCTATCATCGAGGCGTATGAACGAAGGCCGGAAACCGCGATTGACCTGCCGCGTCCTTACACGGTGCCGCATGAAAACCTCGCGGTGTCCATGGCCCACGGAGATGCTCTGCGCAGCGGCAAGGCACAGGCGGCGATGGTTCACGTGAGTGTCGGAACGGCCAACATGGTGTGTGGTGCGCTCAACGCGGCACGAGATGCTGTGCCCGTTTTGCTCGCCGCCGGGCGCACTCCGCTGACCGAAGAAGGCGAGCCGGGTACAAGGTCGCGCTTCATCCACTGGGCGCAGGAGATGTTCGACCAGGGCGGGATGCTGCGGGAAGCGGTGAAGTGGGATTACGAATTGCGCTCGGCCGATCAGGTCGAGGACGTGGCCATTCGGGCGCTCGACATCGCCGAGGCCCCGCCGCCCGGCCCGGTCTACCTGTCGCTGCCCCGTGAACTGCTGGCCCGCGAGGTCCGTGCCGACCGTCCAAAGCGTAGCCGAAGCCGGGTGGTCGAAGGCGCGCCGGACGGAAACGCAATCGATCGCCTCGCCGGGGCCATCCGCGCCGCGGAATACCCGGTCATCGTGACCAGCAACGCCGGCCGCGAGCCGGGTGGTTGCGCGGCGCTGACCGCCCTGGCCGAGGCCTGGGCCTTGCCGGTCGTGCAGTTCAACGCCCGCTCGGTCAATCTGCCGTTCGAACACGACATGGCAATCGGCTTTGATACCAAAGACTTGCTGCGCGGGGCCGATCTCATCCTTTCTGTGGCCTGTGACGTGCCCTGGGTCCCGCATGTGACCAGCCCGCGCCCCACCGCACCGCTCTGGGAGATCGACCGCGATCCACTTTTTGTAAACTATCCGTTGCGTTCCTTCGGTGCTTCGGAAAGCATCGTCGCTTCGCCTGCCATGGCCCTCGCGGCCCTGGCTGCTGCATTGGGCGCACCTGCGGAGGATGCGGTGCGCCGGGTGGAAATGCGGCGTGCCAAAGTGGCCGAACTGCGGGCAAGGCGCCTCAGCCGCGAGAGCCTGGATCGTTCCCGCTTCACCGCCGAGGTGGCCTCTGCCGTACTGGCCGAACGCCTGCCGCAACAGGCTGTAATCGTGAACGAATATTCCTTCCGGACCGACCTCGCGACGTTCTCGGAGCCGGGTCAGTTCTATGGCTTTACCCCGGCCGGCGGCCTCGGCTTCGGGTTCGGGGCGGCGCTGGGTGTGGCGGCAGCCGACAAGCGCGCGGGCGTGTCCGACCGCCCGGTCGTGGCCATGCTGGGTGATGGAGCCTATATGTTCAACAACCCGGTTGCCTGCCACTGGGCCTCAGCGGCGCATGGTCTGCCCATGGTTACGGTTGTCTTCAACAACCGCCGTTGGGGTGCGGTGCGCAACTCGACGCTGGCGATGTATCCTCAGGGCGCGGCGGCGGCGGGCGACGGCATGTTCCTCGCCGATCTGTCGCCCGCGCCCGATTACGCCGCCATCTGCCGGGCGCATGGTGGCGTCGGAGAGGCGGTGACAAATGCCGAAGCCCTTCCTGCCGTCATTGACCGTGCCCTGACGGCGGTGGCCGGCGGCCAACAGGCGCTGATCGACCTCCAGATCGAAAACTGAACCAAGCCCCGGGCCCGGATCACCGGCGCCCGGGGGCCTTGTCGCTGTCCTGCAAGGCGCGGGTCTTGAGAATGCGCCCGTCACGCCAGGCCTGCGCCTGCGGAATGGTCTCGACCGGTTGCTGCGCCGCCATCCTGTCATGGATTTCGCCTGCCAGTTCGGCGGGCCAGTCATAGGCGGTCTTCGCCTCGCGCCCCATGGTCTTCATCATGCCGCCAAGCTGGTCGACAAATCCCTGAAACCCTTCGCGGGCGTTGAGATGCGCGGTCATGAAAGGCCCGATCGAGGCCCATCGCAGGGCCAAGCCCGAGGTCAGCACCCGGTCGATATCTTCGGGTGAACAATAGCCTTCGCCCACCAGATGCATCGCCTCTGCTACCAGCGTGTATTGCAACCGATTCAGCAGAAAGCCCTCGATTTCCCGGTTCAGCACCACCGGCTCCATCCCCGCGGCCTCGAAGAAGCCGCGCGCCTTGGCGATAGTGCCCTCCGTGGTCTCGCCCGTGCCGCAAAGCTCCACCAGCGGAATATGCGAGGGCGGGTTGACCGGGTGGGCCACCAGAGCGCGCCCAGGGTTGGGCACATCGCGCAAGAACTGCGAACCGGGCAGGGCAGAGGTGGAGGACATCAGCAGCGCATCTTCCGGCACGGCGGCGCCGATTTCGGCAAAGAGCGCCCGCTTTATCCCAAGATCTTCGCGCACGCTTTCCTGCACCGCTTCTACGCCATCGACCGCTTCGGCAAGCGTTTCGGAGGGCGTGATCCGGGCCAGAATGGACTCGACACTCTCGCCCGTCGGGCGCGCTGCGGCGAGGTCTGCCAGTGTCCGGCCAATGCGGGGCAGGGCGAAGTCCTCGACCGTGCCCGGCATCGCATCGAAGAGCCGCACCTGGTATCCTGCGCGGGCATACACCGCCGCCCAGGCGCTGCCGACGGTGCCGGTGCCGATACAGGCGACGGCGCGGGTCATGCGCCCGATCCGGTGAGTGTGGCCAACCGCTCGCGGCTCAGTTCAAGCCAGCGCGGACGGGCCTTCTCGAAGGCGGCGATCTCCTCGGAATGGTCTTCCAGGACAAGCCCGATGTCATCCAACCCCTCAAGCAGCATCCGCTTGCGGTGCGCATCCAGATCAAAGCCGATCACAGCGCCCGAAGGCAGGCGGATTTCCTGTGCCGCCACGTCGATCTCGATCTCCTCACCGGCCTTGGCAGCGGCTTCCACCGGTGCGATCTCTTCGGCTGTCAACCGGATTGGCAGCACCCCGCTTTTGAAGCAGTTCGAAAAGAAAATCTCGCCAAAGCTCCGGCCAATGACGCAGCGCACGCCCAGATCAGCGAGGCACCACACGGCCTGCTCGCGCGACGAGCCGGTGCCGAAATTCTCGCCGACCACCAGCACCGAAGCGCCTTTCCAAGGCGCGCTATCGAGCGGAAAATCGGCACTCCGCCAATCGGCAAACGCATGTTTGCCGAGGCCCACGCGGTCCATCAGCAACAGGAAGCGGGCGGGAAAGATGATGTCGGTGTCGATCGCATTCTGCAGGATCGGGGCGACCTTGCTGCGCAGTGTTTTAAGCGGTTCCATCACAGGAGATCCCTTACATCGGTCAGGCGTCCGGTCACGGCGGCGGCGGCGGCCATCTGGGGAGAAACCAGATGCGTGCGCCCGCCCGTGCCCTGGCGGCCTTCGAAGTTGCGGTTTGAAGTGGAGGCACAGCGTTGCCCGGCCTCGAGCGTGTCGCCGTTCATGCCAACGCACATCGAGCAGCCCGCCTCCCGCCACTCGAAGCCGGCGGCGAGGAACACCTCGTGCAGGCCCTCGGCCTCGGCGGCCGCGCGCACGGCGGCCGAGCCGGGCACGGCAATGGCGGCCACGGTGCCGGCAACATGCCGCCCCTTCAGCACTGCCGCGGCCGCGCGCAGATCTTCCAGCCGCCCGTTGGTGCAGGAGCCGATGAACACGCGATCCACCGGGATATCCGCCAGTTTCTGACCCGGGGTCAGCCCCATATAGGCAAGGCTTTTGCGAATGCGCTCGGCCCGATTCGGATCGGCGATGGTGTCGGGGTCCGGCACCTCGCCCGTCACCGCGCCGGTCTGCTCGGGCGTGGTGCCCCAGGAGACCTGCGGCGCAAGCACCGAGGTGTCGAAGGTGATTTCCTTGTCAAAGACGGCATCCGCGTCAGAGGGCAGGGTCCGCCAAACCGCCATCGCCTCGTCCCAGTCGGCCCCTTCCGGCGCAAGCGGCCGGCCCTTGAGATAGCTGAACGTGGTTTCATCCGGCGCCACCATGCCGACCCGGCTGCCGGCCTCGATCGCCATGTTGCAAAGGGTCATTCGCGCTTCCATCGACAGGGCGCGCGTGGTGTCCCCGGCGAACTCGATTGCATACCCCACGCCGCCACCTGTGCCGATCTCCGAGATCAGGGCGAGAATCACATCCTTGACGGTCACCCCCGCAGGCAACCCCCCGGTCAGATTGACCCGCATGGATTTCTGCTTTGTCTGTCGCAGGCACTGGGTGGCAAAAACCGCGCCGCATTCCGACGCCCCGATGCCGAAGGCGAGGCAGCCAAAGGCACCGTGAGTCGATGTGTGGCTGTCGCCGCAGACCAGAACCGACCCTGGCAGGGTAAAGCCGGTCTCAGGCCCGATCACATGAACGATTCCGTGCCGGTCGCCGTCGAGCGCGACATAGGGCACGTCATACTTGGCAACATTTTCCTTAAGGCGCGCCACCTGTTTGCGGGCCAACTCGCTTTTGATCGTCGCGCCCCTGTCTTTGGTGGGCACCGCGTGGTCTGCCACGGCAAGTTGAAGTTCGGGGCGCCGCATCGGCAGCCCCGTCTTGTCGAGATAGGCAAAGGACTGCGGTGTAGAGACCTCGTGCACGAGGTGGCGGTCCATGTAGACAAGCGCCTCGCCGCCTCCGAAATCATGCACTGTGTGGCTGTCCCAGATCTTCTCGTAAAGCGTCTTTCCCGGCATTCTCGCCCGTTCCTCCAGAAGTGGGGCGCGGCGGCCCCCAGAATTTTCTCTTGAACTGTGTGCGATGTTAGGCTCTGTTGAATACGCATTCAAGCGGTAAAGCTCGGGCCAGACTCAGCCCGGTGTTCAGGGCCGCACACGGTACAATGACCTTAGACAGGGAGAGTTGCATGAGGTTGGGAGTCGACGTTGGCGGAACCTTCACGGACCTGCTGCTGCATGACGATGCAGCCCAAAAGACCTACCGGGCAAAAACGCCCTCCACACCCGAAGACCAGTCGATCGGGGTTGCAGAGGGCGTGCGGCTCATCTGCGAGAAGGCGGGGGTGAAGCCCGAGGATATCTCGCTGGTTTTGCACGGCACGACCGTTGCCACCAATGCGGTGCTCGAGGGCAAGGGCTCCCGCGTGGGCCTGCTCACCACCGCCGGGTTCGAGCATGTTCTGCATCTTGCCAAGTCCTGGACCCCCGGTCCGCTGTTTGGCTGGATCGTGATGGACAAGCCCGATCCGCTGGCCGCGCTCAAGGACACCCGGGGCATTCCCGAACGGATGGACGCCCGCGGCAACGTGGTGACGCCGCTGGATGAGGAGGCTGCAACGGCGCTCATCAAGGATCTCTGCGGCTCCGGTATCGAGGCCCTCACCATCTCGCTGATGCACTCTTACGCCAACCCGGCCCACGAGCAGCGCCTGCGCGAGATCGTGCTGGCGCACTTCCCCGAGATGCATGTCTCGCTTTCCTCCGACATCTTGCCCGAGTTCCGCGAGTATGACCGCGCGATCACCACGGTGATGAACGACTATGTCCGCCCGATCATGACCCGCTACCTCAGCCGGATCGAGCGGCGTCTCGATGAGGCAGGGGTCAAGAGCCGGCTGCATATCGTGCGGTCCGACGGCGGTCTGATGAGCGCCGAAGCAGCGGCACAGCGTCCGGTTCACACCGTGCTCTCCGGCCCGGCGGGTGGGGTGACGGCCACCGCCATGGTGGCCCGCCGCACCGGTCTTAAAAAGCTTCTGGCATTCGACATGGGCGGCACCTCCACCGATGTGTCGGTCATTCTCGACGGCGAGGCCACGATCACGCGCTCGACCGATGTGGGGTATTTCCCTGCCAAGGTGCCGACACTGGATGTGCGCTCCGTGGGCGCAGGCGGCGGCTCGATCGCTGAGATTTCCGAACTGACCAACTCGCTCCGCGTCGGACCGCGTTCGGCTGGTGCCATGCCCGGCCCCGTGGCCTATGGCCGTGGCGGCACCGAGCCCACGGTTTCCGATGCCAACGTGGTGCTGGGCTATCTCCCGCCGAAACTGCTGGGCGGTGACATGAGCCTCGACCTCGAAGGCGCCCGCGAGGCCGTCGACAAGGTCGGTCAGCCACTAGAGCTTTCGCCGGAGGCCGCGGCGCAGGGCATTCTCGACATTGCAAACGAGGTGATGCTTGGCGCGCTGCGCGTCATTACCGTTCAGCGCGGCCTCGACCCGCGCGACTTCGGCATCGTGGCCTTTGGCGGCGCCGGGCCGCTCCATGCCAACGCGATGGCGCAGGTGCTGGGCTGTTACCCGGTGGTCGTGCCGCACAATCCCGGCGTGCTCTCGGCACTGGGCTTCCTCGAAGCCGAGTTCAAGAACGAGATGGTCCGCACCCTGATTGGTTCCGTCGCCGGTATGAACGATGCGGCCCTCTTCGATCACTTCGCCACTCTGCGCCAGAAGGCCGTGACTTGGCTTGACGAGGAAAAGGTCGAAGAGGCCGATCGTGGCCTGACCTACACCGTCGATCTGCGCTACGAGCAGCAGGGCTTCGAGGTGTCGATCAACGTGCCCGCCGAGGTGGTCGAAAAGGCCTCCGGTCTTGAAACGGTTCTGGATGATTTCCACACAACCCACGAGCGCCTCTATGGTGTGCGCTTCGACCTGCCGATCGAGCTGGTCGCCCTGCGGGTCGTGGCCACCGGCGCCACGCCCCCGGTCGAGGAGGCCGCACCTGCCGAGGGCACGACCGACATCGCCGAGGCCACCATGGAGGTCCGCAAGGGCTACTTTGGCGGCGCCTGGGTCGATACCCCGCATGTTGACCGCGAAATGCTCGCTGCCGGTGCCCGGGTCGAAGGCCCGGCGATCATCCGCCAGTACGATACCACGACCGTTCTCCTGCCCGATCACTACGCCGAGGTTCATCCCACCGGCAACCTGCTGATCTGGCCCACCGAGAAGAAGGGAGCCTGAACCATGAGCAAGAAAGTCGATCCCATCGTTCTCGACCTGATCGAGAACGCCCTGTTGAACGCCCGCTTCGAGATGGACAGCGTGGTGGTGCGCGTTGCCCTTTCGCCGGTAATTCGCGAGCAGCACGACGA
The DNA here is from genome assembly GCF_002786325.1 of Pseudooceanicola lipolyticus. GTDB lineage: Bacteria > Pseudomonadota > Alphaproteobacteria > Rhodobacterales > Rhodobacteraceae > Pseudooceanicola_C > Pseudooceanicola_C lipolyticus. Next base: position 91,513 of record NZ_PGTB01000001.1, read on the forward strand.
GTTCCCGATGATCTGCGACCCGGCGGGCCGGATGATTGTCGGCCAGTTCGGCTCGTACATCCCGGCCATCGTCGAGGAATATGGCAGCGATATCCACGAGGGTGACATCTTCGTCTGGAACGACCCTTACGCCTGCAAAGGCTCGATCTCGCACAACAATGACTGGTGCGTGATGATGCCGATCTTTCACGAGGGCGTGCATGTGGGCTTCTCCTCGATCTTTGGCCACATGGTCGACGTGGGCGGCAAGGTGCCGGGCTCCATGCCGTCGGATGCGCGCACGATCTGGGAAGAGGGGCTGCGCGTGCCCCCGGTCAAGATCTACGAAAAGGGCGTGCTCAACGAGGGCGTGCTCAAGGTCATGCTCAACAACACCCGCACCCCCGACATGAACCGCGCCGACCTGATGGCGCTGGTGGCGGGGTGCCGGACGGCGGCGCAACGGGTGCGTGAAACCTGCGATCGCTTCGGGCGCGAAACCTATCTCGATGCCTGCGGCCTGCTGCTCGACCGGACCCGCGAGGCGATGCGCGTGCTGATCAACCAGTACATCCCTGAGGAGCCGGTGAGCTTTACCGACTACGTGGATGACGACGGCGTCGGCAACGGCCCCTTCAAGATGAAGCTGTCGATCTACCGCCGCGGGGATACCGCGGTGTTCGACTGGACCGGAACCGATGACCAGGCCGAAGGTCCGATCAACTTCCACATCCACGAAGGGCTCTGCAAACTGTTCTTCGGGGTCTACATGATCATGGCCTTCGATCCGAAGATCATGTTCAACGAGGGGTTCTACGACCTCTTCGAGATCGTGCTGCCCGAAGGTTCTCTGCTGAACCCCAAGTTCCCGGCAGCGCTGTCGAACCGGCTCAACACCCACACCCGCTTCTTCGACTGTCAGGCAGGAGCGCTCGGCCAGCGCGCACCGCACCTGTCGATGGCGGCGGGCTACGGCACCAGCCCGCATTTCATCTTCACCGGGCAGGACAGCAACGGAAAGTATTTCCAGCTGATGGAACTGCTCTTCGGCGGCGTGCCGGGCCGGCCGCGCGGCGACGGGCTTGACGGTCACGCCTGGTGGCCGCTCTTCTCTGCCACCCCGATCGAATACATCGAAAACTACTATCCGGTGATCGTCGACAGCTATCGTCCGGTGAAGGACGCCGGCGGTGCGGGGCTGCACCGGGGTGGGGCAGGGATCGAAAAGACCTACCGCGTGCTCGAGGCCGGCTCGATCTCGATCCACGACGACCGCGAAGTTGTGCCGCCTTGGGGCATCAACGGCGGCCTGCATGGCGGCACATCCAGCAAATGGATCATCCGTGCAGGCTCGGAAGAACGCGAGCGCATTCCCTCCAAGCTCGACAACCTCAAGGTCGAGCCGGGCGACCGCATCGTCTTCATCACTGCCGGCTCCGGTGGCTGGGGCGATCCGCTCGACCGTCCGGCGGAGAAGGTTCTGGCCGATGTGCAGAACGATCTCGTCTCGCGCCAGAAGGCCGAGGAGGATTACGGCGTGATCATCTCCGAAACCCATGTGCTCGATACCTCGGCCACGGCCAGGCTGCGGGAGAAGATGAAAGCCGAGCGCGGCGCGCCCTCCGACTTCGACTTCGGCTTCATCCCCGGCGTCCACGCCGCAGAGTAGCCTTGTTTTCCACTCACGGAACTCAGGCGTCGCCTTCGGGCGGCGCCATTTCTGTCAGGCAAATCAGTCCTCTCGAGACTGGATCGTGACGCCCGGAATCATGTCACCCTGGATCACCCGGAGTGCGGCGGGTGCGCCCTCGTCGGATTTCGCGGCGTCGAGCAGTTCAAGCGTTTCGGTCACCATCCGCTCGATCGGCTGGCGGACGGTGGCAAGATGGTAGGGCTCGCGCTGAGCTTCGCGGATCCCGTCGAAACCGGCGAGCATGATGTCATCGGGGATCTTCTTGCCGAAATGGCCGCGCAACGCATCCGCGCAGCCAATCGCCATGATGTCATTGACGCCGAAGATCGCGTCAGGCCAGTCCGCCAATGGTTTGTCGAAACGCGAGACCGTGGCGCGATAGGCACCAGCATAGCTCGACTGACCGTCGATCTCCTCAACCTGTGCACCCTTCAGTTTCTTCAGCGCATCCCTGAAGCCCTGAACCCGCGCCATACTGGTCGAGCCTGCGGGATCGCCGCGCAAAACAAGAAATTTGCGTGCTCCGGCGGCGTGCATCCGCCGCGCCAGGGCGGCGGCGCCCCCCTCGTTGTCGCACAGCACCGAGGGCAGATTGGCGTCCGGCACGCGCCGGTTGTACATGATCACCGGGATTCCGAGCCCCTCGGACAGCTTGACCATGCTCGATGTCACCGTCGCAGATGTCACCACGACTCCGTCTACCGGGTATCGAAGCGCCTGCATCATCACGTCATCGCTGTTCTGGTCTTCCTGTACCGTGAAGGCCAGAACCTGCCGCCCAGTGCGCTGAATTTGCTCGACAAAGCACTGAAGGCTTTCGGAATAGAAGGGGTTGTTCAGGTTGCCGCTGATCACCGCGACGATCTTTGAAGAACTGCGCGACAGGCTGGAGGCGAAGACATTGGGCACATAGCCGAGCTCTCGGGCGGCGGCGAGAATACGGTCGCGTTTTTCCTTTGTGATCGGCGCACCCGGATTGAAGGCGCGCGACACCGCCGGCTGCGATACGCCAGCGAGCTTCGCCACATCGTAGGACGTCACGCGTGCCTTTTTGCCTTTTTGACCGTTGCTTTCTGACATTCGCGCTCCGCCGCTGAACAATCAAGACTGGATCATTGACAGGTTAGGAGCGAAACGCAAAGATGTGAATGCGTATTCAATGACCCGGGCGAGTCGACAGAAAACACGCCGGGCACAACGGAGGTACCAAATGAAGATCAACAAGACTCTCGGCATGCTCGCGGCTCTCGCCGCCCTCGGTGCGCCCGCTGCACTGCACGCGCAAGACAGCGAAGCGATGGCGCGCGCCAAGGAAAAGCTGTCGGCCTACACGGCCAAGCCCGAATTCGTGGCCCCCGGCGAGCCCTTCGATATCCGCCAGTGCGCGGCGGGCAAGAAGATGCTGTCGATTCCCAACAACTCCTCCAACCCCTTCCTCAAGGGCATCATCGACCGGATGAAGGTTGTCGGCGAAGAAATCGGCCTCGAAGTTGTCGAATGGGAAAACCAGGGCCAGCCCAGCCAGTGGGTTCAGGGCTTCGACTATGCCATCCGGGATGGTTTTGACGTGATCGACCTGATCTCCGGCATCTCGCCCGACACCGTCGAGCCCCAGATCACCGCCGCCAACGAGGCCGGTATCAAGGTGATGACTTCGCATTTCTACGATCCCTCCTTCGAACCCAACCCGCTGCTGTCCAGCTCGCTTCCCATCGGCTTCAACGAGATTGGCCGCATTCTGGCGAATTGGACCGCCGTCAATACCGACGGAAAGGGCAAGATCGCGGTAATCGTCTCGCGCGAGGTGCCGCCGACCATTCCGCTGATGGACGGGTTCACCGAAGAACTGGCCGCGAACTGCCCCGACTGCGAGATCGTGACCGAGATCAACGTGGGCGTGGCCGAATGGGGCACCAAGATTCAACCCTCCGTGCAATCGGCGCTTCAGGCCAATCCTGAAATCGACGTCGTGATCCCGATCTACGACTCGATGAGCCAGTTCGTCGTGCCCGCCCTGCGCCTCACCGGCACGCTCGGTCAGGTAAAGGTCGCGACCTTCAACGGCACGCCCTTTGTGCTCGACTTCATCCAACAGGGCGCCGTGTCGATGGATATCGGCGAAAGCCTCGACTGGATCGCCTATGCCACGGTTGACGGGCACATGCGTGATCTCTGCGGCCTCGAAGTGCCGGCCAAGCTCGAAGTGCCCTTCTACATCTTCGACGAAAGCAACGCGGCCGATGCTGGCACCCCCGCCAAGTTCGATACCGGCTATGGCGATGCCTACATCGCCGGCTTCCGCGGGCTCTGGGGCCTGGAATAACTCCCGTGCAAAGCCTCGTACAAACCCCCGCATCCTCGCGGGCCGGCGCCTCCCCAACAGGGGGGGCGCCTACCATCAGCCTCACCGGAATCTCCAAGACCTTCCGGGCGACCCGCGCGCTCGATGACGTGTCGCTGGAGGTGCGCCCGGGCGAGGTCCACGGATTGCTGGGCACCAACGGCTCGGGCAAATCAACCCTGATCAAGATACTTGCCGGTTACCACGCCCCCGATCCCGGCGGGCGGCTGCTGTTCAACGGCGAAGAGGTCTCGCTGCCGCTCGCGGCCTCCGATTTCCGCCGCCTTGGCATGAGTTTCGTGCATCAGAACCTTGGGCTCTTGCCCTCGCTTACCGTGCTCGAAAACCTGCGCCTCAAGCAGATCGCCGTCGAACCGCATCTGCGCATCAACTGGCGCGCCGAGAAGGCGGCAGCCCAGGCCGTGCTGGATCGCTATGGCCTCGATATCGAACAGTGGCGCCGCGTGGACGAGCTGGACGCCGTCAACCGCGCCTTGCTGGCCATCGTCCGGGCCTTCGAGGAAATCCGCGAAACCTGCGAGGCCACGGGCAAGCCCGGCCTCGTTCTGCTGGATGAACCCACGCCGTTTCTGCCCGAGGAGGGGGTCAAACGCCTCTTCGTACTGATGCGCGAGATCGCCGACAGCGGCTCTTCGGTCATGTTCATCTCCCATGATATCGACGAGGTGATGGAGATCACCGACCGCGCCACCATCCTTCGCGATGGCCGGGTGTCAGGCAGTGTCGAAACAAAGTCGGCGACCCATGGCGAGATGATCGAGCTTATCATTGGTCGCTCGCTCGCCGCGCTCTCCGATACCGGCCCCGAACTGCGCAGCTTCGCGCCCGGCGCCCGGTTCGAAGGGCTTGCCGGCCCCGGTCTGCCGCCCTGCGACATCGAGGTGGGCGAGGGCGAAATCGTCGGCCTTACCGGCCTCATCGGTTCGGGCTACGACCGTGTGCCCTATCTCGCCTTCGGGGCCACCCCTGCCGAAGCGGGCAGCCTGACGCTTGGCGATAGCCGCCACCCGCTGCGCGGCATGACGCCCGCAAGGGCGATCAACGAGGGCCTCGCGCTCTTGCCCGGCGACCGCGACGCCAAAAGCGGCGTGCCGACGCTGTCAATCGCCGACAACATGCTTCTGCCCGATATCTCTGACTGGTTCCGGGGCCTGCGCCTGCGCAACGGCGCCATGCGGAAAGAGGCCAGGCGGCTCGGCGAGGTTTACGAGGTGCGCCCCAACGACCCCGACCGCCCGCTTGCTTCGCTGTCGGGCGGCAATGCCCAGAAGGTGCTGATCGCCCGCTGGATGAAGCGCAAACCCAAGCTGCTCATGCTCGACGAGCCGACACAGGGGGTCGATGTGGGCACCCGCGCCCGCATCTTCGACGCCCTCAAGGCAGAGGCGGCCGAGGGCATGTCGGTACTTTGCGCCAGTTCCGATGCCGAACAGCTCGCCCATATCTGCGACCGCGTGCTTGTCTTCGCCCGCGGTCGGGTCGTGCGCGAATTGCGCGGGCCGGAGGTGACCAAGGACCATATCACGCAGGCCTGCTACGCCTCGCTCGAAACACAAGACCGGAGCCAAAAATGACAGACGCACCAAGCGCCGCCTATGACGAGGAGCGCGCCCGCATCCGGGCCCGCCGCCTCCACCTGTTCGAACGTTACGCTCTGCTGCTGGTCTGGGCGCTGCTGATCCTCGGGTTCAGCCTGGCCTTGCCCAATTCCTTCCCGCGCTGGGGCAATTTCTCCATCCTCTTCGCCTCCTACGCGCCCGCCGCCCTGCTGGCCCTCGCCATCATCATCCCACTTACATCGGGCGATTACGACCTCTCGGTTGGTGCGGTGATGACCCTTTCGTCCTGCATGATCGCGGTGCTGAACGCCTGGATGGGCCTGCCCATCCTGCTGTGCCTGCTGCTCTCGGTGCTTGCGGGTGTCGCTGTCGGCCTCTTCCACGCCTTCTTCATCGTCTATGTCCGCATTCCGTCACTGGTGGTCACGCTCGGCTCAACCTCGCTGATCTCCGGCATCGTGCAGTGGTTCACCAACTCCTCCACCATCGGCGGCATCGACAACGCGCTGATCATGTCGGTGGTGGGCGGGCGTCTGTTCGGGGTGCCCTATGCCTTCTACTACGCCTTCGCGGCGGTGGTGGTGCTCTGGTACATCTTCGATTTCACCCCGCTCGGCCGCCGACTGCTCTTTGTCGGCCGCGGGCGCGAGGTGGCGCGGCTGAACGGCATCGCGGTCGAGAAAGTGCGCGTAGGGGCGCTGGTCGCCTCGTCTGTCGTGGCCTCCTGCGCGGGTATTCTCTATGCGGGCGTGCTCGGCTCGGCCGATCCCTATTCGGGCCTCAACTACCTGTTGCCGGCTTTCGCCGCCGCCTTTCTCGGCTCCACCACGATCATGCCGGGGCGCTTCAACCCTTGGGGCGCCATGGTGGCCGTCTATTTCCTCGGGACCGGCATCACCGGGCTGACGATGCTGGGCATCCCGCTCTGGGTCACCAACGTGTTCAACGGTGGCGCTCTCATTCTGGCGGTTGCGATCTCGCAGTTCACCCGTGGCCGTGAGGCCCCCGATATCGGCTAAAACCGCCGCTTGCCGCATATCGCGCCGGGGCAACTGTCCCGGCGCTTTTACATCCAAACCCGCATTCAGGGAGGCATGAATGCCTCTCACCTATCTCTAGCGCGGCGAGTCAGGCGACCTGCGCCGCTGCGATCACGCCAAGGTTCGGCTCGGTCATGCCGAACAGTGCATCGCGAGGGTCCGGCGCCATCGCGGCCAGAACCTGCCCAACGGCGGCGCGGCGGAATAGGCAAACAAGAAGCGCCGGGGGGAGGACCCGGCCCTTGCTGTATGCGCCGCTTGATCCGCGAGGCAGGGGCGCTGCGCGTTATTCGGCAGCCTGAGGCACGTCGCTCCATTTCTGCTCGAACTCCCAGATCTCGGAGAAGCCGATCAGAGAGTTGAACTCCTGAAAGTCGAACAGTGGCACATCAGGCGACAGCGACGTGCCGGTCGCCTTCAGCGTCTCCAGTGCGTTTTCGACCGCAGCGGCGGCAGCAAGGCCGGTGAGGGCGGGGAAGATGGCGAGGTTGTAGCCGATCTCCTCAAGCTTTTTCGCCGGCAGGATCGGCGTGCGCCCGCCATCGGCCATATTCGCCATCATCGGCGCGTCGATCCGCGCACAGGCCTCGCGCATCTCTTCCTCGGTGTCGAGCGCCTCGAGAAAGACGATATCGGCCCCCGCATCCCGGTAGCGCTGCCCGCGCTCCACCGAGGCCTCGAATCCTTCCATCGCCTTCGCGTCGGTCCGGGCGATGATCATGGTGTCGGCACCGTCGCGGGCATCGCAGGCCACCTTGATCTTCTGCATCATCTCCTCGGCCGGGATCACCTGCTTGTAAGGCGTGTGGCCGCATTTCTTCGGAAAGCGCTGATCTTCCATCTGGATCGCCGTGGCCCCGGCGGCCACATAGCCGCGCACCGTATGCGCCACGTTGAGCAACCCGCCAAAGCCGGTATCGGCATCTGCGATAACCGCTGCGTTGCAAGTGCGCGACAGCGTCTGAAGGCGGCGCAGCATCTCGGTATAGGTGGTGATCCCCGCGTCGGGCAGACCTTCCACCGAAGCGGTGCCCCAGTAGCCCGAAGAGTACACGAAATCAAAGCCGACCTTGTTGGCGACAACGGCCGAGATCATGTCGTGAATGCCGGGTGCCGTCACGAACTGTCCTGCTTCGAGTGCGGCGCGGAGGCTTGGTTTGCTCATCTATCGTTGTCCTTCAGTGAAACGTCATTGGAACTGTCGCGCCCGGCCTTGCCGTGCGGGGCGGGCTCGTGTGGGTCGGGGGCATCGTGCGTGCCCTTGAAGATCCGCGTGGTGGCAAGCACATGGGCGCGCATCACGGCGCCGGCCCAGGCGGCCTCGCCGGCTCCGATGGCCTTTACCAACTGGCGGTGATCCGAAAGTGAGCGCTCCACATCCTCCTGCTCGAACAGCCGGTAGGAGCGCACCAGAAAGCCCAGGTCCATCAGGTTCAGCGCGATCTCCTCAAGCCGCTGGTTGCCCGACAGCCGCAGGATGCGCGCGTGGAAGTCGCGGTTCATCTCGGAGTATCCCGCCACGTCGCGCAGCGGCGCGCCCGCGGCCTGCTCCATCCGGCGGGCGAGGGCGTCCAGCTCCTCCACGTCCCGCGCCGTGGCATTCCGTGCCGCCCGTGCGGCGGCTTCCGATTCGATGATCGCCCGAGTCTCGAACACGTCGCGGGCGTCCTGTGCCGACCATCCCTTGACCAGTGCACCGGCGTGGGGCGACAGCGTGACAAACCCTTCCGATGCAAGCCGCCGCAGCGCCTCGCGCACCGGGGTACGGGACACCTTGAGCGCGTCGGCCAAGGCTCCCTCGGTCAACCGTTCGCCAACGCTGTATTGCCCGCCGGCAATATCGTCGCGCAGGGTTTCGTAGACACGCAATGAGGCGGTCTTGCGGCCTCGGGGCGCGCCACGCGTGGTCTTTTCGTCAGCGAGTTTCATACCCATTCCTCCAATCGCCGCAGCTTGGCACGGCGATTGCCGAAAATTAAGCCATCTCTTAGATTGTATGCAATATCGGGGCAACTAGAAATAAATAGCGCAGGTTCTTGACGAATTGTATGCAATAAATAATGTTGCCGCCACTCGACAGCAGGGTGCATCGATTGCGCCCTGCCAAGACGAACGCACCTTTGGGAGGAACAGGAATGACTTTTTCGCTTGGCCGCAGGGCCCTTATTGCCGCGTTTGCGGTGCTCGGCTTCTCCGCCACCGGACTCGCTGCCCAGGATGGTTATTTGCCGGGCCGGCTCGAAATCATCGTGCCCTTCAACCCCGGCGGTTCCGCCGACCGGCTGGCCCGCTCGATCGGCCAGTTCCTGCCCGAAGAACTGGGCGTTCCGGTCACCGTCACCAACCGCCCCGGTGGCAGCGGCGCACTTGGCCACACCTATTTCCTGCAACAGCCCGATGACGGTTCGGTTGCGCTGGTGACCCCGGTGAACCCCTACCTCATCTCCAACATCCTGCGCGGCCAGGGCATGCTGGACTGGGACAAGTTCCACTTTGTGAACGGCCAGTGGCAGGACTACTACGTTCTGCTGGTGAACAAGGACCAGCCGTTCCAGACCGCGGGCGAGCTGATCCAGTTCATCAAAGACAACCCGGGCGAGGCGACCTCGGCCATCATCAACGGCGACGGTGCCCACCTGGCACAGGTCATCATGCTGGAAAAGCTGGGCCTCGCCCCCGATGCGATCAACTTCATCAGCTACGATGGCGGCGCCCCCATGCGCACCGCGCTGGCCGGCAATCAGGTGACCTTCTCGTTGATCGCCGCACTGGGCTCCTCGGTCATCGCCGATGACGTGCGTCCGCTTGCCGTGATCAAGGCCGAGCCCGATGAGCTGTGGGATGCACCCAACATCAATGACGTGCTTGCCGAATTCGACACCGAGATCCCTCTGATCTCTGCCGACCTGCGCAGCTTCGTGGTGCACAAGAGTTTCGCCGAGAACCACCCCGAGACCTACGAGGCGCTCGTCTCGGCCTACCAGCGGATGCTGGAGCGCGACGACTACAGGGCCTTCATCACAGAGGGCCAGATTGGCGGCGACTGGATGGGCCCCGAGGCCACGACCGCCTCGCTCGAAGAGAGCTTCGCGGCATACTCCCAGTACATCGACGCGCTGGAGTGATCTCCATCACCGGGAGAGCGGCATCTTCAGCACAGCTCTCCCGACCCTGCGCGCCCCGGTCCGCCCCTGTGCGTTCCGGGGCGCCAGGCAGACCGGAGGAGGAGAGACAGATATGCGCCAAGTGATGACGCACCTGAGCGGAACGGCCGGGCACCTTTTGCTGCTCGCAGGTTTCGCCGCCTACGCCCTATGGTATGCGCTCGACGCCTGGGCCGCGCAGGCCAAAACCCAGAACATGCTTTTGATTGGCCCCGCCGCGTTGCTCGCCGGCGTGGTGATCACGCTGCTTTTCGCCAAGGAAGTCCAGCGCTGGCGCGCGGGCGAACCCACCGAAACGGCCGAAGACGCGCCGGACCTCGAACCAGCCGCCGCCGATACCGGTGATGACACCCGCACCTTTCGCGAGGCCTGGGGCACCCCGCTTTCGGCGGCGCTGCTGGGGGTCTACGTCATCGCCCTGCCGATCGTCGGCTTCGATGTCGCGACCGTGGTCTACATTGCCCTCTGCATGATGCTCCAGGGCGCCCGCGACTGGCGCATCATCCTGGGCTTTTCCCTCGTGGCCGGGCTGCTCCCGGTCTGGGCGATCGAGAAGATGCTCTCGGTCCCCGTTCCAACCCTCTTTCTCTGAGCCGAGGCTGACATGATCGACCTAGCCGCCGCCAGCGACGCCATCGCGCTCCTTGCCGGAAACCCCATGGCCTGGGTGGTGGTGCCCATCGGCCTGCTGATCGGGCTTGCCTTCGGTGTCCTGCCGGGCCTGTCGGTGCCCATCGCCATGGCCGTGTTCCTGCCGTTCACCCTCTACATGGATTTCCTCTCGGCCATCCTCTTCCTCACGGCCATCTTCACCGGCGGTGGCTTTGGTGGCTCGGTGCCCGCGATCCTGATGAACGTGCCCGGCACGACGGCCGCGATCGCAACCTGCTTCGATGGCTACCCCATGGCGCGGCAAGGCCGCCATAACGAGGCACTCGGCCTCGCGCTCGCCGCCTCCACGGTGGGCACGATCATCGGCTACACGCTGCTCTTCGTCCTGCTCGAGCCGATCTCGCGGCTGGTGCTGAAACTCGGCGCTCCCGAACTCTTCCTCGTTGCCGTGGCGGGCCTTTTCCTAATTGCGGCGCTTTCCGGCAAGTTCTTCTGGCGCGGCGTGCTTGCCGGTGCGCTGGGGCTGATGCTGGGCACCATGGGCATGAGCTCTTCGGGCGTCATGCGTGGCACCATGGGTTCGATGTACATGCTCGACGGCATCGAAGTGACCGCCGCAATCATCGGCCTCTTCGCCGCATCGGAGATCTTCGCGCTGGTGAAGAGCGATTACATAGTGGCAGATGCCTCGGCCCGCGAGGTCAAGCTGTCGCGCATCGCCAAGGGTTTTACCGGCGCGTTCAAGCACTGGTATCTTATGGTCCGAGGCGGGCTGATCGGCGCGGGCGTCGGCTCGGTGCCAGGCGTTGGCTCTACCGTGGCCAACCTCGTCAGCTATTCCTTTGCCCGGACCGGCTCGAAGACGAAAGACAGCTTCGGCAGGGGCAACCCCGAGGGCGTCATCGCCGCCGAATCCGCCAACTCATCCTCCGAGGGCGGCTCCATGGTGGCGCTGCTGGCACTGGGCATCCCCGGTGGCGCCGGCACCGCGATCATGCTGGGTGCTTTTGCCATGCACAATGTCACCGGCGGCCCCCGCTTCGTCTCCGACAACAAAGAGATCGTCTACGCCATCATCGGCGGCAACCTCGTGCAGGCGATCCTTCTGGCTGGCATGGGCCTGCTTTTTCTGCGCGTCGCCGTAACCATTGTGAAGGTACCGCTGCGCTACCTGTTGCCGGTCATCACCGTGCTGACCGTGCTCGGTTCCTACGCCCTGTCGCAAAATATGGTCGGCCCGATCACCCTGGCTGGCGGCGCCATCCTCGGCCTCATCATGAAGCACTTCAACTACCCGGTCGTCGCCATGGTGATCGGGATTCTGCTGGGCCGCATGATGGAGGGCAACCTGCTGCGCACCTGGCAGCTGGGCCGCGGAGATCTGACAATCTTCTTCGAACGCCCGATCTCGCTCGGACTTCTCATCGCGCTCTGCCTCGTGGCGATCCTGCCCTTCGTGATGAAACGGGTGAGCACCCGGCTCGAGCAGCAACGGAGGCAGGCATGACCCAGCATTTCCGTCGCGACGGAATGCGCGCGCCGGTGGCCGGCGCGGACAGCGGGATTAGCCGCGCCGTCGCCGAGGGCTTCGCCGGGGCAGGGGGCCCAGTCTTTGGTCCAGCCCGGTCCGCACCCCAGATGGAGGAAACCGCCGAGGTGATCCGCATTGCCGGCGGCAAGGCCCGGGCCCTGCCACTCGATGTCACCGACACCGCTGCCTGCCATGCCGCGCTGGACGCGCGCCCGGTCTTCCTGAAGTCCGGCTTCGCCCTTATGGTCGGCGGCGGCTGGACAGCCGCCTGACCGCTAGTGCCCGCACCCTCAATCGCAGAACGGAGCTCCGTATCATGACCCTCGCTTCCCAGCCCTTCTCCTTCGACACGCCCGGATCCATGCTCGTCGAGTGGGGCGGCGCGGCGCGGATCGGGGCGCTCCTGCGCGGCTGGTTCACCCAGCGCAACCTGCTGATTGTGACCGACCGCTTCCTGCACGAGAACGGCCTGCTTGGCCCCTCCCTAGACTCGCTCAAGGCCGAAGGCTTCGCGGTGACCGTCTTCGACAGCGTCGTGGCCGACCCGCCGGAACATGTCCTGATGGCCTGCATCGAGCAGGGCAAGGCCGCGGGTGCCGACATCGTGCTTGGGCTGGGTGGCGGCTCGTCGATGGATATCGCCAAGCTCGCGGCCGTGATGCTGGTGTCCGAGCAGCCGCTGGCCGAGCTTTACGGCATCGGCAAGGTGCAGGGCGGTCGGGTTCCGCTGGTGCAGGTGCCCACCACCGCCGGCACGGGATCCGAGGTGACCAACATCACCATCCTCACCACCGGCGAAACCACCAAGATGGGGATCGTCGCGCCGCAGCTCTACGCCGACCGCGTGCTGTTGGATGCCGAACTGACCGTGGGCCTGCCCCGCACGCAGACCGCCGCCACCGGGATCGACGCGATGGTCCATGCCATCGAGGCCTTCACCAGCCGCCACCGCAAGAACCCGCTTTCCGATCTCTTCGCCCGCGAGGCCCTGCGCCTCATGGCCGCCAACCTGCTACCCGCCTGCGAAGACGGCACGAACCACGCCGCGCGCGAGGCCATGCTGCTGGGATCCAACCTCGCGGGGCAGGCGTTTTCCAACAGCCCGGTGGCCGCCGTTCACGCATTGGCATACCCGCTCGGCGGGCACTACCATTTGCCACATGGGCTCACCAACGCCCTTATGCTCGGCCCGGTGCTGCGCTTCAACATGGCCGCTGCGGCCCCGCTCTATGCCGAACTGGCCGATGTGGTGCTCGGCCCGTCCGAGACCGGTGTGCAGGCGCGTTCCGCAGATTTCGTGGCCTTCATGCAGGACCTGATGGACCGTTCCGGCGCACCGCTTCGGCTGCGCGACGTCGACGTGCCCGAAGCCGACCTGCCAATGCTCGCCAGTGATGCCATGCTGCAATCGCGACTTCTGGTGAACAACCCGATCGATGTCACCGAGGCCGACGCTCTCGAACTTTACCGGGCCGCCTATTGAACCGCCCGGGCTTGCCCGGAGAGCGTTCCCTTCAACGCGTTACGCGAGTTTGTCCATCGCGGCGACTTGTTTAGAGAGTCGCCTCTCGGCCTCGGTGGAACTGAGGAGACCGTCCTGATTGTGCCAATCGACCCGGTGCATGGTTTTCCGTTCGAGATCCCGCATCGTTTACCAGGGCCCGAGCTGCTTGAAGACCTCGGGCTTGAACCGAACGATCACGCTTTTGCCTCGCTGAAAGCGTGCCTTTGGCTCGATATGCGGCGGCTGATCAGGCTCATGGTGGAGGGGGACCGTGGCCGCAGTGCGGCCGCGTAAGTCCCCGGAACGGTGCCGCAGCAATGCCTGGGAGGGAACCGGAGCCGCAAACCAGCAAGAAGCATCCCGAGCACAGGAATTACCCGTCCCGTCTCAAGAGGGTGTTCATAGTCCGACCGACCCGGGTCTGGCGTAGCGACATCAGCTATATCCGGCTGCGCCGGGGCTTCCTGAGCTTGGACCGGCGGCAAACCGGTCGAACATTCGGGACCACCTCTGCCGAGATCCGCCCGCGCTTGTCTTCAGCACGATCAGGCGGATCTACAGCCAGGTTTTGCCGCTATTGTAGAGGTCAGGAAGCCCGGCGAAGCCGGACTTTGAGATGCTTGGGCTGCAGAAACGTATCGAGTCCTTCCGGCCCCAGTTCGCGCCCGAAACCCGACATTTTCCAGCCTCCGAAAGGCGCCATGAGATCGCTTGTATCGTTCACGTTGACCCCGATTGCGCCAAACTCCATCTGCTCGGCCAACGACCAAACCCGATCCAGATCGGGGCCGTAGATATAGGCCGCAAGGCCATAATCAAGGCTGTTTGCGATCTTCAGCATCTCCGTGTCCGACGCGAAGCTTGCAATTCCGATGACGGGGCCGAAGGTTTCTTCGCTCATCGGAAGGCTGTCGAGTGGCGCGTTCGCGATCACCGTCGGGCGATAGAACAGGCCGTCGTCCAAGCCGCTTCCAGTGGCGCGGCCGCCCCCAGCGATCACGCTGCCGCCCTTGGCGACCGCGTCCGACACATGCCGGTCCATCCGTGCAACAACTCCAGCGTTCTGCACCGGGCCATAAGCGATGGACGGGTCTAGCCCGTCACCGAGCACGGTTTCATCTGCGAGGCTCGCGAGAATGCTGGCAAATTCATCTGCAACCTTTTCGGCCACCAGAACGCGGTTCACGGTGATGCAGATCTGGCCCATGTTGGAATATCCGCGGCGGTGCGCGGCACGGGCGGCCTCTTCAAGATCGGCGTCTTCCATGACGACGAAAGGCGCATGGCCGCCGAGTTCGAGACAAAGGCGCTTCATGTTCACCGAGGCGGCGCGCATGATCGCCTGACCGGCAGGGACCGAGGCCGTGGCCGACAGGGCACGGATGCCGCGATGGGTCGACAGCGCCTCGCCTGCGATTTGACCGAGGCCAGGGATGTCGGCGATGGAACCGGCAGGGAATCCGGCCTCGTGCAGGCAATCGACGAGCATGGCGATCGCGAGCGGAGTTTCATGCGGCGACTTCACTATGATCGGGCACCCGGTCGCGAGCGCCGGGCCGATTTTCCAGCAGTAGAGATCGATGGGATAGTTCCACGGCACGATCGCCGCCACGACTCCGATCGGGTGATAGGTGACGAGGTTGCGGATGTTCGGCGCCGACGCGGGGCGGATCGACCCGCCCACACGCACCCCTTCCTCGGCGTAGTAGCGCAGCACTTCGCAGCCGAAGAGGATCTCTTTCATGTTATCGGCGACGGGCTTGCCCTGTTCGAGGGTCAGAAGCCGGGCCATGTCGTCGGCCCGCTCCTCGATCAGACGTGCGGCGCTGTGCAGCATATCGGCGCGGGTGCGCGCGGGCAGGGCGGCAAAGGCAGGCGCCACCTTTTGTGCGACGTCGACGCAGCGGTCCACGATGGCGGCATTCGCCAGCAGTGTCGAGCCCACCGGCGTGCCGTTCGCCGGGTTCGTTATGTCGAAGCGGTCCAGCCCGGAGGGATGTTCCCACTGACCATTGATGAAGAAACCACGATCCATGTCAGCGCGCCTTCAGACGGCGCCACAGTTCGGCGTAGTTCTTGTCATTGTGGGCGTTGGCCTTGGCCTTCTCCATCGTGTTTGGGCTGACCATGATGTAGGGGTCGCGACCTGTTTGCGCGACAAGCTCGGCAGTGGTCGAATTGATCGCGTGGCCGATCGCGATGGCCACCGATGTGGAGGTCGCGCCGGTGCGTCCCGCGACGCCCTCGATCTCGATGCCCGCATCACCCAGAGGCACGCCGGTGTCGATGGTCACATCCGCAATTTCATAAAGCCGCTTACCGCTCGAATGACGAGAGACAACCGCGGAGGAATGCGGAATTGAAGTCACGGCGATGACCTTCATGCCCTTTTCTTTCGCCGCGATGGCGATATCCAGCGTCACGGCGTTCATGCCGGAATGCGAGAACATGATGATCGCGTCACCGGGGTCGGTCTGATGGCTGTCGAAGATCGCGTTGCCATAGCCTTCCTGCGCGTGGATGAAACGGTACTGGCGTGCACCCGCGTCACCCAGCACTCGGTGGAACGAGATCATCGAGCTCTCCACGATCGGGCGAAAACCGGTGACGGTGCCGGTGCGAGGATACATCTCCATCGCGGCGAAGGATCCGTGGCCGGTGCCGAACGTGAAGACGAGCTTGTCGCTCAGGATGGCCTCGGCACAGACGTTTGCCGCGTTTTCAATGGCGTCGGTCTGGCTGTCCATGACGGTGGTCAGGCGGTCCAAGACCGTCTGGAGATAGCGCTTGGGCATGTCGCTCATTGTTCTTGTCCCTCTATCATGTGTCAGTGCGTGATCGCGTCCAGAGCGATCCGGAATAGTTGTCTTTCACCGCTTTCGAGCGCCTCGGCTCCAAGCTTTTCCTGGCTCAACGCGTCGACGGTGCCATAGCAGAGCGTCGCGACCGACAAGCTGAGATCCTGTCCAGCGGCGAGCAGCGCCGAGGTTTCCATGTCGACGGCCAGCACGCCGCGCTGCGCCATGGAACGCCGCATCCGGTCGGCGCGGTCGTTGCCTTTGGCGTCGATGCCGAACATGTCGCGGTAGAAGGCGTCATAGGTCGCGTAGAGCCCCGTGTAGGGGGTTTCGCCCGCTGCAGTCGCGGCCTCGGACAGGCGTGCCGCGAGCGCCGGGTCGGCTGCGACCGTTTCGCCGTTGGGTACGCCATAAGCGGGCGAGGTGCCGTCGAACCCGATCGCGGCTTCCGACACGAGGAATGCGCCGCCGGTGGCCGGCGGGAAAAACATCGCCGTGCCGATGCGCACGAAACGCGCGATCCCGAGGTCCGCGAATTCGTGCAGCAGGATGGTCGCGATCGGAGCGCCCATGCCGAAGGCGGCGATGCTCACTTTCTTTCCATTCCAGCGGCCCGTAACGGTTTTCAGGCCGCGCTTGACCGGAAGGAAAACGGGGTCGGTCAGCATCGCACCGATCCGTTCCACCCGGTCCGGATCGCCGACCAGAATGGCGCTGTCGCCAAGATCATCGGCGCAATGTCCTGCGTACCAGGCTTTTTTCACTGTTCTTGTCTCCTCTTGCGTTCCGACAGCAGGGTTGCCGCCGCCGCGATACCTGCGCGCGCAGCAGCCACCGGGTCTGCCCCGGCCATTTCGGCGGCGATGAAGCCGCCGGCGAATGTGTCCCCCGCACCCGTGGTGTCGGCGATGTCGATTGGCGTGACGGCAATTTCGGTTTTTTCGTCGCCCTGCGTGACGCATACGCAATCGGGTCCGCGGGTCTCCACCAGCACCGCGTCGTTCGCGCCGATCAGGGGGCGCTCGGACCGCGCGTGAAAAATCACATCGGCACGGGCCGAGAGACGCGCGCGGATTGCGTCGGGGAAGGCGTCGGTGTCGTTCTTGACCGCCCAGTAGAGGCGTGCATCGCGCGGGCAGAGGCTGACGATCTCGTCCATGAGTTGCGGCGGTCCGACCGAGATGCACAGATGCGAGGCGCTGGCGATCAGGTCTTTCTGCGCGTCCATCAGCACCTCGCCCCGGTCGAGCGCGGGATCGTAAAGGCACATGCAGGAGCCGTCCGCCTGATATACCATGAGCGCCGTGGGCGAACGGGGGCTGTCGACCAGGCCTATGCCTTCGGTGCCGATGCCCTGCGCATCGATCTTGCCGACAAAACCCTGACCTTCGGCGCCGGTGCCCACCCACATGACGGGGCTGGCCGCCTGCCCGGACCGCACCACCGCGCCGGCGATATAGGTCGGGCAGCCGCCGGCGCGGGGCCATGCACCGGCATCGCGGTCGGCGATCAGCGTGGTGCGATCGCCCTGCGCCTGACCGTCGAGGCGGACCGCGAAGTCGAGACTCGCGTAGCCGGTGACAACCAGACGGCTCATGCCAGAAGGCCCTTTGCAGTGTCGAGATCCACGACCTTGCCGATATAGCGTTCCACATCTTCCAGCGACGCCTCGCTGAGATGCGGGCGGTTCGAATTCACCGCTTCTCGAACCACGTTGACCTCGAACCCGTTGCCGAAGGCGTCGGTTGCGGTGGCGCGGACGCAGACGTTGGTTTTCACCCCGCCGATCACCACCCGTTCGATCCCCTGTTCAAAAAGGAACAGCGCGAGGTCGGTCGCAAAGAACGCCGAATAGCGCCGCTTGGTGATCTGGATTTCGTTGGGGCGGTTGGCAGGGCCGAAGCCCTCGAAGAACGCGGCGTTAAACCCGCCGGTCACGCAATGCACCGGCAGGCGCGGCTGTTCGAAATCTGCAAATCCTTCGCGGTGGCGGTCGCAGACGTGGACGATTATGGCCCCGCTGGCGACCGCAGCTTCGAGCAGTTCCAGACAGGGCGCGACGACCTCGGGCGCGGCCGGATAGAAGTTTTCACCATCGGGATGCAGGAAAGAATTTTGCATGTCGACGAGGATGAGAGCGGTCTGTGTCATTGCGTCCTCTTCAGGCTGCGGAGCTGTGTGATGACGAGGGCGACGAGCACCATGAGATAGGGCAGCGCGCCGATCAGGCGCGGGGGCAGGCCGACGGTCTGCATGCGGATCTGGGCCGCGTCGAGCAGGCCGAACAGGAGACAGGCGGCGGCGGTCTGCCACGGGCGGTCGCGACCAAAGTAAAAGGCGGCGAGGGCGATGAATCCACGACCCGCCGTGAGGCCCTCGTTGAAGATACCGATCGACGCCAGTGCCAGTTGGGCGCCCGCGATGCCCGCGAAGAACCCGGCAAAGGCGGTCGCTGCTTCCTGCACCAGTTTCGGATTCAGACCAACGGAACGCACCACGGACGAGGCGTTGCCAGTCGCCCTGATCCACAATCCAAAGCGGGTCGCGCCGAGGAAGAATGGCAGGACTGCGATCGACCCGACCGCGAAGAGGGTCAGCGGGTCCAGATCAGCTAGCATCGGGCCGACCAGTGGGACCGCGACGATGCTCTCCGGCAACACGTTGGGCAGAAGCGCCACATCGGGAAGCCGCAGAGTGCCCGACGACCCGTAGGCGATGGACATGATGAAGCCGATGGCCCCGGCAGCGAGCACGTTCAAGCCCAGACCGGCAATGATCATGTTGGCCCCGAGCCGCGTGATTGACAGGGAAAAGGCGTATCCGATGACCATGCCGACGAGCGCGGCGCTCACGGTGGCGACGAGCCAACTGCCGGTCGCCGAGGACACCAGGACCGCAACAAACGCGCCGATGAGCATCTTGCCTTCGAGGGCGATGTTCACGATGCCGGCCTGGCGGTTCACCAGGCCGCCGATGGCGGCGAGGAGGATCGGGGTGGTCAGGATGAAGCCGGCGGCGAGGACTTGTTCGATCATGCCCTGGCCCTCCGGCGGATGGTGATGCGGCCAAGTTCGACGACCGCGAATATCATGACGATGCCTTGAATGATGTTCACGAGATCGAGCGGAATGTTGGAAAACAACTGGATCGTGGTGCCGGCCGAGGCGAGCGCACCGAAGAGGATCGCGCCGAACAGGATACCAATCGGCGTGTTACGGCCCAGAAGCGCCACCGCCATTCCGGTGAAGCCGTAGCCGGCCGAAAACCCGTCGGTGAAGCGATGCAACTGGCCCAGCCCGTGAGCGGCACCGCCAAGGCCCGCAACCACGCCTGACAGCACCATCGCGAGGATGATGGTCTGCGGGACGGAGACGCCCACGGCGCGGGCGAAGCGTTTGTTCAGACCGACCCATGCGCCTTCGAGTCCAGCCGGAGTACGGCGCACCCAAAAGGCATAGGCGACGAGCACCACCAGGCCGATCAGGAAACCGCTGTGCAGGGTCGCGGGGGGCATGAGACGCGACAGTTCGGCGGCGTCGTGCACGCGGGGGGTGACATTGTTGCCGGACTGTTCGGAGAGGAACGCCCCGTTCACGAGATATCCGGTGATCGCCACGGCGATGAAGTTGAGCATCAGGGTCGAGACGACTTCATCGACGTCGAGCTTCGCCAGCAGCCAGCCGGGCACAAAGAGCCACGCAGCCCCGAAGACGGCGGCGATGGCGAGACAGATCGGGATCAGAGCCCATCCGAGACCGGCGGGCAGCGAGAACCCCGCGACCACGGCCGCGAGCCCCGCGATCAAGAACGCGCCGTCGACGCCAACGTTGAACACGCCGGCGCGGAAACAGATTGCCGTGCCGACCGCCGTGAACAGAAGCGGTGTCGCCGCCGAAAGCGTCGAGGCGAAGCGGCGGTCAGAGCCGAAGGCCTCGGTGGCCATCAACGCGAAAGTGTCGATGGGGTTTTCCCCGATCACCAGGAGCACCAGAGCGCTCACCACCAGTGCGATCAGCACCGGCACGGCGAATCCGAAGCCGCGTTCGAACCAGTTCGTCATGCGCCCGCCCCCTCCATGACCATGAGACGCCCGATCTCGCGCCGGTCCGCGTCCGCGCCCAATGCGCCGACGATGCGGCCTTCGGCCATCACCAGGATGCGGTCGGACAGAAGTTGCAACTCGTCGAGTTCTTCGGAGACGAGCAGGACGGCCCCGCCCGCTTCGCGGAAGTCGCGCAGGATACCGTGGATCGCGGCGATCCCGTTCAGATCCACGCCTCGCGTCGGCTGCGAGACGAGAAGCAGGGGCGGGGAGCCTGCGACCTCGCGGGCGAATACCACCCGCTGCTGATTGCCGCCCGACAGGCTGCCGACCGGATCGCGCAGGGTGCCGAAACGCACGGCGAGCCGCTCGAGCCGGTCCTGTGCGATGCGCCTAACCGCGCTGCGGGCGAGCCAGAGCCCATTCGAGATCGGTGATTGCCGATGCGATCCGGCAATTGTGTTTTCCTCGATGCTACCCAGTATCGACAGGCCTTCGTGGCGACGGTCCGCGCTGATATATCCGATCCCGGCGCGGCGGCGGCGTTCGGCGCCCATGCCGGAAATGTCGAGGCCGGCCAGTGTCACCGAACCTTTGGCGCGGCGCAGACCGAACAAGGCCTCCATCAGTTCAACCTGACCGTTGCCCGCCACCCCCGCGAGGCCGACGATTTCGCCGGCATGGACGGTGAGGCCGATGTCGTGCAAGGGGTGGGATTTCTCGACCGAGGGTGCCGAAAGGTTCGCGACCGTCAGCACCGGCGCGCCAGGGGTGCCGCGCGTCATGTCGTCGATGACCGGGTTTTCACCGTCCACGATATGCGAGGCGATTTCGGTGCCGTTGGAGTCCGCGACGTTGGAGGCGAAAACCACTTCACCGCGCCGGATCACGGTGACCTTGTCGGCCAGCGCGGTGACCTCGCGGATCTTGTGGCTGATGAAGAGAATGGTGGTGCCGCTGTCACGGATATGGCGCAGAAGATTGAAGAGTTCGTTGACCTGCTGAGGGGCCAGAACCGCGGTTGGCTCGTCGAGGATCAGAATGCGGGTGCCGCGCCGTAGGAGGCGGATTATTTCTACGAATTGCTGGATGTGGACCGGAGCGCTTCCGGCCCGGCGATGCCAGTCGACGTCGATGCCGATGCGGTTGGCCAGTTCGTGGCCCTGCGCCTCGGCCGCGGCCCAGTCGATCTTGGCGAGAGCGCCGCGCCCGACCGCTACGGGTTCGTCGCCGAGGACCAGGTTTTCCAGAAGGCTCAGGTCCGGTGCGAGCATGAATTCCTGATGGACCATGCCGATCCCCTGCGCCAGCGCTTCGGCCGGACCGGAGAAGGACACGGGCATATCCATCACCGTGATTTGCCCACGGTCGGGCCGTTCGATGCCCTGCAGCACGCGCATGAGTGTCGATTTCCCGGCTCCGTTTTCCCCCACGATGGCGTGGATTTCGCCGGGGGCGACGGAAAGCGAGATGCCGCGGTTGGCCTGAACCGGACCGTAGCTTTTCCAGATGTCGGTGGCGCCGAGTGCGATGGCGGTCATAGCAGGCTCACAGCATAGCTAACTGGTGCGGTGGGCCGCTCATGCGGCCCATCGCGGGTGCGAGTGGTTCGATCTGAAACAGAGAGAGTTACTGGTAAAAGTCCGGATAGCCCTGGGCGGACACGTCCCAGACGTCGATGTCACCTGCAATGATCCCCGCCTTGGCGGCTTCGACGGCCTCCATGTACTCGGCAGGAACGATCTCTTTCGTATATTGCATGTCGGTTAGGCCGACACCGTTTTCGGTCAGTCCGAACACCAGCGTCTGACCGCCAGGGTAGCTGTCGTTCGCATAGTGTTCGACAAGCTGCTGGGTCGCCACATCGACGCGCTTGACCATCGAGGTCAGCACATGACCCGGAGCCAGGCCGTCCTGATTTGTGTCGACGCCGATGGCATAATGGCCGGTGGCTTCGGCCGCAGCGATGACGCCAAGGCCGGTGCCGCCCGCCACATGATAGATAATGTCGGCGCCACTTTCGAACATGGCTTTGGCCATCTGTTCGCCTTTGGTCGGATCACCGAAGGTCTCGGCATAGCCGACCTTTACCTCGATATCGGGATTCACCGATTGCGCGCCCTGAATAAAGCCCACGACGAATTTGTCGATACCGGGGCTTTTGATTGCGGGAATAACACCAAGGATCGGTTCGGGGTTGATGCCCTCGACGCCTTCTGTGGTAGTCATCTGCGCGGCGAGAACACCCGCCAGGTAGGACCCCTGATGCTCGCCGAACAGGACCGAGGCGATGTTGTCGCCTGCACGGGTCTGGTTAAAGATCGCCCATTTGGTATTCGGGTAATCTGGCGCCAGGCTCTCCATCCCTTCGCCGTGGGCGTATTCGAGGCTCATGACCAGACCGAAACCGGCGTCGGCGGCACGGCGCATGATTTCTTCGCCCTGGGCCACAACGTCGTTTGACTCAATGGCGCGGCCTTCGAGGCCGGTGGCAGCAATGCCGGCTTCAAAGCCCGCGTTCGCGGTGTCGTTCCAGGCCCCGTCCCCCAGGCCGCCCTGTGCAACTACCAATGCCGCCGGCGCGTCGGCGGCAAAGCCGGTGCCGGCGACCAGGGACATCGCGATGCCGCCAAGAATCCTGCTAAGTGTCATGTCAATTCTCCTGTTGGATGTGGTTTATTGGTCGGCCGCGAGCGATCTGAAGCCGGTGCGGCGCTTCGTGCGTCTCAATTCGGAAAAGGTCCAAATTGTAGGTGTAGTAATCGGCGTGATAGACGGCCTCGGTGGCCTCGATGAGCCGGCCTTCCTGATCGGAGCTCTGCCGGATCACCACCATAAGCGCCGCCGGAAGTTGCAGGTGGAGCGCCTCGGCCTGTTCGGCGGTGGCCAGTCTGGCCGAGACATGTTCCGCGCCGCGGTGAATGGTGATCCCTTCGGCTTCAAAAGCAGCGTATAGCGAAGCTTCGCCCTTCAGAAGTTGTCCAAGGTTTTCCGCGGACAATCTGGCGACCACGTCGCATGGGATGAACGAGCGGTGAATGGTCACCGGAACGTGGTCAAAATACCTGAGCCGGGCAAGCAGCATGGCAGGCTCATGAACCCCGAAAGCGCGCGCCTCGCCGACGTCCGCGCTGCCGTAAGACAGCACCTTTTGGCCGGCCGAGTGACCTTGGGCATTCAGTGTTTCGGTGTAGGACATCAGCCTTGAAGAACGGCGATGCAGGGTCGGCATCGAAACGAAACTTCCTGACCCCTGCCGCTTGGTGACAAGACCCTCTCCAACCAGAGTGTCGATCGCTTTTACAACCGTACCCCGGCTCATCCCGAATTTTGTGGACAGTTCCGCTTCGGTCGGCAGCTGGGCGCCCGGCGCATAAGTGCCACCGACGATCTCCTGACGCAGCAGGTCTGCGAGGACGCGATAGCGTGGCTGAGTGTCTGGGGAATCAGGCCTTCTCATGGCATCCAACATCGGCTCAAATATTTGACTAGTCAAGTTATCATACTGGTCGATTTGATATGATCAAATGCTCAGGGCGTTAAGAACTGAAGTGCCAAAGCGGGTTGCCGCCGGGGTCTTCCCGCTGGTGATCGGGGGCAGTGCTGCGGCGATTGCCTATTTCGTCGCGGGAAGGTGCGTCTGGTCGCGACCTGCGCGGCCTGACAGCGGATCGCCCCTTTCGACGACGAGGCCTGATGCGAAGACCCACGCCGAAGGTTAATGTGGTCGGACCTGCCAACACTTTCACGAGGGCGAGAATGACCGAACAGCCGCGAGCCGACACGCATCGCTCAACTGCACCGCGCAAATACGCCCCATCCGCCAAACGCGCGGCCCGCACCTCGGAAGCGCGCGACCGCATTCGGCGCGCTGCGTGGCACGCCTTCTCCTCGCAAGGCTTGGACGCCGCCTCGATTGCCGGGATCGTGCGGGAGAGCGGCGTCTCGACCGGCAGCTTCTACAACCATTTCGGGTCCAAGGAGGCGCTGTTCGAGGTGTTTCTCGAGGAGCTTGCCGAAGAGGTCCGCGCCTTGACCGCGCGCGCACGGTCCAAGGCAGACGACCTAGAGACGATGCTGCGCATCTCGTTCGAGGCGTTGCTTGAGCACATCGTCTCGATCGAAGGCGCACGCGGCTTTATCGAACGCAACCAGCATCACGTGCGCGCCTCGCTCCACCAGTTCGACGCAATGGAACGGATGCTCGAGGACCTGCGGCGTGACGTGGCGCGGGGAGCGGGCCGTTCATTATCGGCGCAGGAACTCGATCTCGTTGCCCGGATGATCTTTGCGATGGGCCTCGAAACCATCCTGCAACTGGACGAGCGCCCGGGGCCCTCCAGTTCCGAGGCTGCGGCCCTGATGACCGCGATGATCGTGCGCGGCGTCGGCGGTTTGGGACTTGAAAAAACTTGAGAGGTCTATCAAATTTGCTTGACCGGCGTGTCCCGTTCAAGGAAGGCGCCGCCATGACTTGATGGGGAGCAACACTCATGGAGAACACCCTGGACCGCATGCGCGCGGCGGTTTTGGCCGAGCGCATTCCTGACGCCAACGTTCGGCGGCGGCGCTTGGACGCGCTACGTCGGATGGTGAAGGAGAACCGGGGCGAGATCGCGCGCGCGATTGATGCGGATTTCGGCGGTCGGCCCGGACAGGAGACCGAGCTCCTCGAGGTTGTCCCTCTGCTGGGTGCGATCCGGCATGCCGGGACCCATGTGGCTCGCTGGATGCGCGATGAGCGGCGCGCGCCGTCGCTCGCGTTCCGGGGCGGACGCGCCTGGGTGCGCCACGAGCCGCTGGGCGTTGTCGGCGTCGTCTCGCCCTGGAACTTCCCGCTCTATCTCTGCCTCGGCCCGCTGGTGGATGCGCTCGCTGCCGGCAACCGCGCGATGATCAAACCCTCGGAGCTGACGCCGCGCTTTTCCGAACTGCTTGCCGAGCTTGTCGGCAAGACGTTCGAGCCGGAGGAAGTCGCGGTGATCACGGGCGATGTCGATGTGGCGCGCGCCTTCACCGCGCTGCCCTTCGATCACCTGGTGTTCACCGGCTCCACCGCCGTGGGGCGCCAGGTCATGCGCGCGGCGGCCGAGAACCTGACGCCGGTGACGCTGGAACTTGGCGGCAAATCGCCCGCCATCGTGACCAATGGGTATCCCCTGGACGCGGCCGCGCGGGCGATCGCGCAGGGCAAGTTCCTGAACGCAGGGCAGATCTGCATCGCGCCCGATTACGCGCTCGTGCCGGCCGGGCAGGAAGAGGCGCTGGCCCGCGCCGTGCTCGCGGCCGCAGAGGCAAGCTATCCGGCCGCTTCTGCCGCGCGCGACTATGCCAGCGTCATCACCGCGCGGCATCGCACCCGGTTGGAGGACGCCATCGCCGAGGCCGAAGAGGCTGGCGCGCGCGTCCTGCGCGCCCAAGGCGAATGGGGCGGGCGGATGCCGCCGACCGTGGTGCTGGGAGCGCCCGAACAGGGCGTGCTGATGACCGAGGAGATCTTCGGCCCCGTGCTCCCCATCGTTCCCTACGGCGATCTCGGCGACGCGCTGGCGATCGTGAACCGCCGCGATCGACCGCTCGCGCTCTATGCCTTCGCGAAGGATCGGACCACGCAGAGGCGCATTCTCGACGGCGCCATTTCGGGCGGTGTGACGCTCAATGGCACGATCACGCATATCGCCCAGGAGAACCTCCCCTTCGGTGGTGTCGGCGCGAGCGGCATGGGCGCCTATCACGGGCGCGATGGCTTCCGGCGTCTGAGCCATGCGCGCGCGGTCTTCCGCCCCGGGCCGATCGATGCTTTCGCCCTGTTGCGCCCCCCTTTCGGGCGGTTCGCCGAGTTTGCCATCCGCATGTTTGGGCGCTGAGGAGACGGTCATGACAAAGATCGTAGGATGCACGGCGCTGATCACCGGAGGTGCCTCGGGCATCGGGCTCTTGATGGGGCGGATGCTGCTTGAGCGCGGCGCGGAGCGCCTGATCGTCTGGGACGCGAGCGCGGCCAATATCGAAGCCGCGCGAGCTGTCTTGAGCCCCTTGGGATCGGTCACCTTCGAGCGCATGGACGTGTCGGATACCGATGCCGTTCTCGCTGCCCCAGAGCGCTTGGAAACCGCGGGAGCGGCAATCGACCTGTTGTTCAACAATGCCGGGATCGTCGTTGGAAAACCGTTCCTCGATCACCAACACGCGGATATCGACCGCACGCTGGCGATCAACGCGGGCGCGTTGATGCATCTGACGCGCGCGCTTCTCCCCGGCATGGTGGCGCGCGGCGGCGGCCACATCGTCAATATCGCCTCGGCGGCGGCGCTCGTCTCGAACCCGAACATGAGCGTCTACGCCGCCAGCAAATGGGCGGTGACCGGCTGGTCGGATTCCCTGCGGCAGGAGATGGAACGCAGCAGCACCGGGGTGCGCGTCACCACGGTGCTGCCCTACTACATCCACACCGGCATGTTCGATGGGGTGCGCTCGCGCCTCATCCCGATCCTCCAGCCCGAGGATGTCGCCCGCCGCATCCTGCGCGCCGTCGAGCGCGACGCGGTCTTCCTGCACATGCCGGCCATCGTACGCCTGCTGCCGCTGCTGCGCGGGCTCTTGCCGACGCGGGCGCTGGACTTCGTCCTAAACCGCATCTTCGGCGTGGCCAGCAGCATGGACGCGTTCAAGGGGCGGACAGACACGGAGGAAGATACGCTTGACGCCAATAGCGGGCGGCGATGAGGGGTCTCACACGCGCTGCAACAGGCGGTCTCGGTGTGGTCTTGGCGGGGGCCATCATGCCCCAGATCGCCCGGGTGTGGATCGTGGCGGGGTGCCCCAGGGTGGAACTCGCCGCTACGAACCCGATGCGAGCTCTGCAACAACGCTGGGGAAGTGGCGTTTTTTCAGCAGGAGGGCAGGACAGAACCCAGCGGGCCGATGGACCTGAAACACGCCTCTCCGGCATGGGGTGTGGTCAGGGCAGGGCATGGACCCGGGCCTTTACGGTCGCGATATCGTTGGCGATCACGTCGGGCACGCTGCGGACCGGGCGGGGGCTAAAGGGAGCCTGTCCCGGACCGGGGCAGAAGCCCAGGACCTCGGTGACGGTCTCGTTGAATTTCACCGGATGCGCGGTCGAGAGCACCACTTGCGGTGCGCGCTCCGGCGATAGCCGTGCGGCGGCCTCCAGCGCGACGGCGGTGTGCGGATCGGCGACATATTGCGTCGCCGCATGGCTGCGGGCGATCCTGTCTCGGCAGGCGGGCTGGCTGACTGCGGAAGCCCGAAACGCGCGCTGGAACCGGCTGAGTGCCGGCGCGGGAAGGGCAAACCCACCGTGCTGCTCCAAATCCGCCATCAGCCGGCGCAGCGCTGCCGCGTCATGGTCCAGAAGCTCGAACAAGAGCCGCTCGAAATTCGACGCGACCTGGATGTCCATGGCCGGTGTGATCGTCGGTTTCAACGCCTTCGGCACATAGGAGCCGGTGGTATGGGCGCGGGCGAGAATATCATTTTCATTTGTGGCAATCGTCAACCCGGCGATCGGGGCGCCCATCTGCCGCGCCACGTGGCCGGCATAGATGTCGCCGAAATTGCCGCTGGGGATCACGAAATTGACGCCACTGTCAGGAAGGCCCAGCGCCAGGCAGGTGGTGAAATAGTAAACTGCCTGGGCCACGATCCGCCCCCAGTTGATTGAGTTCACCGCAGAGAGCGACACCGCATCGCGAAAAGTGTCGTCCGCGAACAGCCCTTTGACGATCCGCTGACAGTCGTCAAAACTACCGCTCACCGCCGCCACATGGGTGTTGTCGCCGCACAGCCCCAGCATCTGATCTTGCTGAAACGGTGAAACGCCACCCTCGGGAAACAGGAACAGCACCTTGATACCGGCACGCCCGGCAAAGGCTTTGAGCGCGGCGCCGCCGGTATCGCCGGATGTGGCGCCGACGATGGTCATCTGTCGCCCCTCCTCGGCCAGAAAATGCGCCATCAGAGGCGCAATCGCCTGCATGGCGAAATCCTTGAATGCCAGGGTGGGGCCGTGGAACAGTTCAAGAACCCACTGCTTCGGACCGGTCTGGACCAGCGGCGCCACGGCGGGGTGCCCGAAATCGTCATAAGCCCGCCCCAAAAGCGCGCGCAGCCGCTCGGGTGAGATGCAGTCGCCGGCAAAGCGGCGGAAGACCTCGAAGGCCACATCCGGATATGCGGCCCCACGCAGCGCGGAGAGTTCGGCGGCAGAGAATTGCGGCCACTCGGTGGGAAGGTAAAGTCCGCCATCGGGCGCCAGTCCCGTCAGGATCGCGGATTTGAAATCGACGGCGGGCGCCTGCCCACGGGTAGAGATATACTGCATGTCGGGCCTCGGGCTTTCTTTTGAGTGCGCGCGCCTGGGTCCGGGACGGGGCGAAGCGGGGCGGAGGCGGGAGCAGGTTGAAGGGCAGGGGCCTTCGAGATGGCAGCCCTGCCGATGCGGGATTCTTCAGGCTCGGGCGGTCCCGACGGCGGCGGGCGTGGTCGAGGCGCTGTGCCAGCCCTCGGTATGGCGCAGGAAGGAGAAATAGCTCAGGTCGAAGGCATCCGTCCGGTTGAAGAAGGGCGCATGCTTGCCGTCCTGGATATCCTGCGGCGCCCCCTTCCAGAGGTTGCCGTAATTCAGTCCCGCAACATAGGCGTGGTTCAGGAAGGGATCATCGTTGCCGTTGAGAATGGCGGTGGGAATCCGGCCTTCGGCGAGCACCCGCATCTGCCGCGGCCAGTCGACGATGGCCAGCTTGGTCATCATGTAGGCGCGTGCCCGCCCATCAGTACGACGTACCGCGCGATGCAGGAAGGCGCTTGCCTCGGAGAGCGGCGCCGTGGCGTGCTGTCCGTAGGACCGGGCCTCCTGACGCGAGAAGTACTGCTTGGCGGTCAGCACCATATGCGCGGTGGGCACATAGGCGCGGCCCATGTCATCGGGTACCACGGTGAGTGGCGGCGTGCCGCAGATCGCCAGCGAGGTCACCTCGACACGGTCCCGCGCCGCCAGTTCCAGAGCCACATAGCCCCCCAGCGACCAACCAAAGACATGCACCTGCCGGACACCGCAGTCTGACAGGACCTGTTCCGCGATCTCGGCATAGGCATTGACGTTATAGGCGGCCTCGGGATCGGCATTATCCGACACCCCGTGCCCCGGCAGATCAAAGGCGATCACCCGGTAGCGGTCGGCAAAGCTGCGGAACTGCTTGTGAAAGGCCTCCTTGCAGGCAGAGTTGCCGTGCAGCATCAGCAGCGCAGGTTTGTCGGTGCCGCCGGCAGGGGCGGTGTCGGCCACCGCGATTTTGCCGAAGCGGGTCTGCAGCATTCGCTCCTGCGCGCCGGTCATCGCCTCGCGGGTGGCCTTGCCGCGGTGGCGCTGCAGCCGTGCCAGGGACTGGCTGCGCAGCCCGTCAGCGAGTTCGCGCAGCTGTTGCAGCGCCGCCCAGAGCCCGCCGGGATAGAAGACCACGACCAGAATGATGGCCAGCGCGACGATGATGTTCTGCCATGGTCCGAATCCGGCCAGCCATTCCGACAGGAAAGCGATGGCGAACGCGCCGATCAACGGCCCCCAGATGGTGCCGGTCCCCCCCACCAACAGCATCGACAGCACCAGGGTCAGGAAACCTATGCCGAAGGCGTCGGGCGATGCGACGCGCAGATAGGCGCCGTAGAAGGCTCCGGCAATGCCGGTGAACAGGGCACTGGCAGCCAGCGTCAGGGCGCGGGTCCTTGCCTCGGACACGCCGCGGGCGATGGCGTAATACTTGTTGTCCCGTAACGCCATGATCGCCCGGCCCAGTCGTGATCGGGTCAACAGGTAGAGAAAGGCGATGTTGAGGAACAAAAGCCCCAGCCCGACATAGTAGTAGCCGATGCGCCCGTCATTGGAGAGCCGGTAGTCGCCGATTTTAAGCGTCGGCAGGGTGACCATGCCCGAGGTGCCGCCTGTGACATCCGACCAGGAGATCACGACCAGATAGATCAACTGGCTGAGCGCGATGGTCACCAGGATCACGTATATCCCATCGAGCCTGAGCACCGGTAGCGCGATCAACAGTGCCACGATGGTCGCCGTCCCGCCGCCCGCCAGAATGGCAAGCCAGGGCGAAACGCCCAACGTCTTGGCAAGGATCGCATAGGTGTAAATGCCCACCGCGAACAGGGCGACATGGCCGAAATTGAACAGCCCGGCATAGCCCAGCGACAGATCCCAGTTCGTCGCCACGATGGCGAAGACGAAGGCCAGGATCATCAGGTGGCGAAAATAGGTTGCCTCGAAGATCAGCGGATAGACCAGCAGCGCGCCTGCCGCGAGGATCAGCGGGAACAGCCCCTGGGTCTTGTGAAGGGGAGGGTCGTAGCGCATCACAGGGTCCTCTGATATTTGCCGAATAGACCCTCGGGCTTGAACAGAAGCACGACGATCATGGTGAAGAACAGTACCGCCGGCGCCCAGTAGAGGCCGACGAAATAGACCGAGAAGGCCTCGATCTGGCCGATTATCAATGCCGCGTAGATCGGCGAGGAAAAGCGCGCTACGCCACCGAAGATCACCACGATCAACGCTTTCATCAGCGGTTCGGATCCCATCGAGGGGCTCATGAAGCGGAGGGTCCCGACAAAGACTCCGGCCAGCCCGGCGGTCAGCGCGGCGATACCGAAGACA
Organism: Pseudooceanicola lipolyticus; assembly: GCF_002786325.1. GTDB lineage: Bacteria > Pseudomonadota > Alphaproteobacteria > Rhodobacterales > Rhodobacteraceae > Pseudooceanicola_C > Pseudooceanicola_C lipolyticus. The sequence goes on from NZ_PGTB01000001.1 coordinate 122,481, forward strand.
ATCGAGAAATAGAGCGGCACGTTCAGCCCCAGAAGCGCGGCGGCATCCTGGTTCTGGGCTACAGCGCGCATCGATCGGCCGGGCCTGGAATAGCGCAGGAACATTCCCACACAGAGCAGGATCGCCAGTACCAGAGCCATTAACAACAGTTCGGAATTCCTCAACGACAGGGCGCCGAACTCGACTGCGCCATCGGCGAGGGAGGGGATCTGCTTGGACCGTGCCCCCCAGATCAGCTGCAGACCGTTTTCCAGGATCACCGCCCCGGCCAGCGTGCTGATGACCGAGATCAGGACAATGTCCTGGCGCCGTTCAAAGGGTTTGACCAGCAGGAAATGCAGCAGCGCGCCGATGGCGAACATCACCACGGAGCTGAGCAGAATGGCGGGGACCATCGGCAGTCCCCAGGCATCGGTGGAAGAGAACTGCCAGGCCAGATAGGCGCCGAGCGCGATGAAGGCCCCGTGGGCAAAGTTGAAGATGCCAAGCGTGGTCCAGACCAGAGACAGGCCGGTTGCCATCAGCGCATAGAGCGCGCCCAGAACCAGGCCGGACTTGACGATATCAATCAGAATGGCCGTATCCATCAGTGTGCCTCTCCAAAAAGCATCTCCATCAGGGTTTGATGGTCGGGCATCTCCTCTTTCTCCATCCGGCCCGAGAAACGTCCGTGGTCGAAGAGGTAGAGGGTGTCGATGATCTGTTCGAGAAAGGCGACATCCTGGTCGATCAGCACGATCGGAAGTCCCAGTTTGCGGACGCTGAGGATCGCGTCGCACAGCTCTTGCCGGACTTTCGGAGACAAACCCAGCGTCGGTTCGTCAAGGATCAGGAGTTTCGGTGCGGCCATCAAGCCCGCCGCCATCGAGACCATCTGTCGTTCGCCCCCCGACAGAAAGCGGATCTTGTGGCTGCCACGCTCGTGCAACCGGGGGAACAACGCGTGGACCTCCGGCAGCGACCAGCCCTTGCGGCCGTGCGCGGCGGTGGTGGCGATTGACAGGGTCTCGTCCACCGTCAATTCTGGAAACAGCAGGTTGCCCTGCTGCACATGGATCAGACCGGCGCGGGCAACGGCCTTGGGATCGATCCGGCGCCGGGTCACGGCGTCGTAGTTGAAATTACGCCAGCGGCGGCTGCCCCGTTCGCCTTCGCGGTTCATGCGTTGTCCCGAAAAGAAGATATCCCCGGCCCAGGGGTCGATCAGCCCGGACAGTGTTTTCAGGAATGTTGTCTTGCCATGGCCGTTGGGGCCGAAGATGCCGATGCTTTCGCCCTCGGCGATCTGCAGGCTGATGTCCGAGAAGATCTGTGTGGTGTCATAGCCACCCGACAGCCCGCGCACATCAAGAATATAGTCACTCATGGGCCACCCCCAGATAGGCTTCGATCACGATGGGGTCGCGGGTCACCGTGATCGGGTCGCCCTTGCCGATCATCACGCCCTGGTCTAGCACCAGCAATTGATCCGAAACCTCCATCAGCAAGCCCAGAACATGCTCGATCAGGACCACGGTCATGCCGTTGTCGCGCACTCTAAGGATAATCTGCTTCATCCGCTCGATCTCCGGCCCGGTGAGCGAGGAGGCGGGTTCGTCTAGCAGCAGCACCTTGGGCTGAAGCGCCAGCGCCGAGGCGATCATCAACTGCTTGCGGTAGAAGATCGGCAGGCTGCCGGCAGGCGAATTGTGCATGTTGGCGGGAAATCCGACCAGGTTCAGCGCCTCTTCCGCGCGTTCGATCTGTTCGGCGAAAGGGGCGTTGGGCAGGTGGCTTTCCACCGCGACCACAACGTTGTCGATCGCCGACAGCGAGGCGAAGACGTTTTCACGCTGAAAGGTGCGAGCGATGCCGGCAAGGGCGATCCGATGGGCGGAAAGCCCCATGATCGACTTGCCGTTAAGCCGCACCTCGCCTTTGGTCGGGCCGAAGGGCACCTTGGTCATGACGTTGAACAAGGTGGATTTGCCGCTGCCGTTGGGTCCGGCAATGCCGAATATTTGCTGTGGCAGGACGTCGAAGCTCACATCGTTGACGGCTTTGAGCCCGCCGAAATGTTTCGCCACGCCGCGGACGGACAAGATGGGGTCAACCATGCGTTGGCTCCGGAAAAAGGGGCCTCTCCGCCGCGGCCGGTCACCGCATTTGCGGCGGGAAAGAGCCGGGGGCAGAGAGGCAGTAGGGGAGTGTGGCGGTTATTTCTTCAGCCAGGGCGGCGTCCGGAAATCCGCGTCCGCATAGTCATTCGGAGCGATCATGTTACGTTTGCCGTCCCAGATCTGCCAAAAGGTGGTGGGCGATCGGTCATCGCCCTGGGTGGCGACATGGGTGGCCTGGTCGAATTCCAGGATGCCGGATGCAACCTCTTTCCTGGTCTGGCCGATGGCCGTGCCGATGGCATCGTGATCGGTGGGATCTCCAACCGCGCGCAGGGCGTCGAAATAGATATTTGCCTCTTCGTACAACCCGACGCCATAGGCGCCAGATTCGATGCCGTAGCGTTCCTTGTATTCGGCCATGAGCCTCTGACCACGCGGCCATTTCGAGGTGTTGAGCGGGGCGGAGATCAGGTTGTAGAGCACGCCGGTCGAGGCTTCGCCAGTCAACGTCAGGAATTCGGGGACCGAGGGGGCGTATTGCAGAAACACCAGGCTGTCGGTCGGCTGTTCAAGGAACTGTTTCATGAACAGAGCCGAGTTGCCGGGGATATAATCCGTGTTGACGACCAGATCAGGGTTGGTTTCCTTCACCTTGGTGAGAATCACGGTCCAGTCGCTGACCGCGCCAAACGGGACGAGTTCGTCGACAACCACGTTCCAGCCACCTTCCGCAAAGCTTTTCTTCATGCCTTCGGAGATGGTCTTGGAGTAGGGGTTGTCGGAAGAGATGATCGCGACGGTCTTGTCATCGACGGTGATCTTGCCGCCGGCGGCCAGTCCGTCGACCATCGGCAGCAGATCGGTTTCATAGCCTTCGAAGCTGGCGGTATAGGACCAGCAGCAATTGTAGTATTCCGGGTCTTGCGACACGATCCCGGCGAACGCGGGCGAGGGACCTGCCGCGATATAGGGCATGTTCTCCTCGGCCATCAGGTCGACCTCGAACATCGACAAGCTGGCGTAGCCGGTCAGGATGACCTCGACCCCGTCGGTGCCCAGAAGACGTTCCACCGCGCTCGACACGTTGGCGGCGGAGTGGTCCTTAACATCGGCCACTTCCAGTTCAAAGGTGTACCCGGCGACGCCGCCGTTGGCGTTGGCTTCCTCGATCGCCCATTTGGCGCCGCGCACATATTCCTCGCCGTCCGAGGCGGTGGCCCCGGTCAGGGGGGCGAGGACCCCGATCTTGACCACATCGGCCAGGGCCGTGCTGCCCATCAGGGCAGCGGCAAGGCTGAGCGCCAGCGCTGTTTTATTGTGCTTTGTCATGATGACCTCCTGTTGTTCAGGCCAGACTGACAGAGCAAGAGGTGGGCTGTGTACTGGCAAATCTTGCAAAAAGAGCACCGTTTCGGCAGGATCTTCCGATGGCCGGTTCAGGTCGCGAGCGAAAGGATCAAGGCGTGCCGCTGGGCGAAATCGACTATTTGCCACAAGGAATGATGCAGGATCGCGACCAGTTTCTTGGCGAGGTTGAGCAATTCCTCGAGCCGATCGGCCTCATGCGGTTTTCCTATGCCGTCTTCAGCGGGGCCGGAGATGCAGCGGGAGACACGTTCTTCAAGCTCGAGAGCAACTATCCCATCGATTGGGCGACCCGGTATCAGGGGCTACATTACGATCAGATCGATCCGGTGATCGAAGTGGCTCGCATGTCGCGCGCGCCGTTCTTGTGGGGGGTGGGCGGCTTCCTCAAGCAGTTCCGCAAACGCCAGCGGCAGGTGTTTCACGAGGCGAGCGAATTCGGCATCGCCCACGGGGTTTCGATTCCGATCAGCGGCCGCCACGGGCTGGAGCTGGTCACCTTCACAGCCGAGAACCGCAGCGTCGTGCGCCAGGCCTTTGCAGATCATGGCGGCAAGCTGATCGTGGCGGGATATCATATCGCCGACGCGCTGAACGCACTGGCGGCACAGCCGGATGAGGCCGAAGGGCGGATGCCGCTGACCCCGCGCGAGCGGGAGAGCCTGATCTGGGTGGCCGAGGGGCTGACCAGCCAGGAAATCGCCGGGAAAATGAACATCTCCGCATCCGCGGTGAACTATCATCTGAACAACGCCGGGCAGAAGTTGTCGGCGCGCAACCGTCATCACGCGGCGCTGCTGGCCTTGAAGAAACAGTGGATCTGAACGGCCATGTTCGCCTGCCCCGGGTGCGGGATCGCGGCGGTCCCTTCCCGGGTGAAGGTCGGTTTCGGGCTTTGGACGGTGTTCTGGCAAGGGTCTTGTTAGTTTTTTCCGCTCGCTACAGGTGGCCCCGAGTATCTTTGCCTTGGGACGCGGTGGCGTTTGTCGCTGATCGAAGGCTGGGTCATGAACGTCGGTTATGCTGATGTCGGCACGCCGACAACCAACGCCGCGTTTACCTGGCAACACCCATTTCAAAGCTCAAGATACCCACGCGCTTGGTCCTTGGTTTCGAAAATATGTGTCCGGGCGTGGGGGAAGACCATTCCCAGTTTCATCCGCATGAAGGCCGAGCCGGAGTAGCGCGAGACCTTGCGGTAGAAACGCTCGGTCAGGTCCGCCACCATGCGGGCCCAGGCCGGCTCCAGGGCCTCGTCGATGCGGAAACCGTCATAGTTGACGATGACGTCCACCCGGCGATCCAGCGGCGCGCAGCGTTCGGCCACGAGGAGCCCGACCTGGTCGACCTCACCCTGTGTCCGCACGCGCATCTTTTCGAAGTTCAGGAACAGCTGGGTCGTGGTCGTATCCAGCGCGATCCGGTCCGGCAGGTCGAGGTGCAGCAGGTCGGTGCGCAGATCCATCTCCCGGTTGTGGAAGATACGCGCGTCCATTTCGGCCAGTTCGTCGATCAGCGGGCGCACTGCCATCAGGGCAAGGATGTCCCGGTCGAGATCGATGCCCGGCGCAATCTCGGTCAGTTTCAGACCCTCCGGCGTCAGTTCAAAGACACAGCGCTCGGTGACATACAGCACCGGCTGGCCAAGCCGCGCGGCGCGGGCGCCCGAAAAGGTGACCTGTTCGACCTGGTCCAGGAATTTGCGCTGGTGGCCTTCCTGCCGGATCGCGACGGTGCCGTCGTCAATGACAACCTCCAGCCCCTTGGCCGTGAACGTCCCCGCGAACACCACCGCGCGCGCGTTCTGGCTGATGTTGATGAAGCCGCCCGCGCCGGCCAGCCGCGAACCGAAGCGCGAGACATTGACGTTGCCAGAGGCATCCGCTTGCGCAAGGCCGAGGCAGGTCATGTCCAGCCCACCGCCGTCATAGAAATCGAACTGGCTGTTCTGGGGGATCACCGCGTCGGTGTTCACGGCGGCCCCGAAATCAAGGCCAGAGGCGGGCTGCCCACCGATCACGCCCGGCTCTGCTGTCAGCGTCATGTGTTCAAGCAGGCCCTCCTCGGCGGCCACCGCCGCCACCCCCTCGGGCATGCCGATGCCAAGGTTGACGACGCCATTGACCGGTAGCTCGAAGGCACAGCGCCGAGCGATCACCTTGCGCGCGTCCAGCTTCATCGGCGGGATTTCCCCTTCGGGCGTACGTATCCGGTTGGTGAACCCCTGGTTGAAGGCGGTGGCATAGGTCTGCAGGTGGTTTTCCGGCTTCGACACCACCACCGCGTCGACCAGGATGCCGGGAATGTGCACGTCCCGTGCCGGCAGGGTCCGTGCCCGCGCCACGCGTTCCACCTGAACGATCACCACGCCGCCACAATTCTTGACCGCCATGGCCTGCGCCAGGTTGTCGATGGTCAGCGCCTCGCGCTCCATCGTGATATTGCCCGCCTCATCCGCCGTGGTACCGCGCAACAGAGCAACGGTCAGCCGCTGTGCGGGATAGAACAGCACCTCTTCGCCGCCGATCTGCATCAGTTCGACCTTCGGTTCGGTGGACAAGGCGTTGATCGCGCCGCCGCCGTTGCGGGGATCGACAAAGGTTTCCAATCCGACACGGGACAGCATCCCCGGCTTGCCCGCCGCGATGTCGCGATAGAGCTGGCTGATGCAGCCTTGCGGCAGGTTCCAGCCCTCGATCTTTCCTTCCACGGCCAGCGCGGCGACCTTGGGGATCAGCCCCCAATGCCCGCCGACGACGCCCTTCAGCAGACCTTCGTGGCCCAGACGGTTCAGCCCCCGCGTCTTGCCATCGCCCTGGCCTGCGGCAAAGACGAGGTTCAAGCCCTTCGGATGGCCGGTCTCCAGGAATCGCGCCTCGATCGCCGCCAGCAACTCATCCGGCACCCCGATGCCGACGAAGCCCGAGGTCGTGAGCGTATCGCCGTCCTTGATCAGGGCGGCGGCATCTGCTGCGGAAACGATCTTGTTCACCATGGTCACAGCCTATGCCGCGGTCCAACCACCGTCCACTGGCAAGGCGATGCCGGTGATGTTTTCGGCCGCATCGGAACACAGGAACAACGCCACCCCGGCCAATTGCTCGACGGTGACGAATTTCTTCGTCCATTGCGCGGCCAGCAGAACGTCGCGCTTGACTTCATCCTCGGTCATGCCGCGCGCCTTTGCAGTGTCGGGGATCTGTTTTGCCACCAGCGGTGTCAACACGTAGCCGGGGCAGATCGCGTTGCAGGTGATGCCCGCCTCGGCCACCTCCAGCGCAACGGTCTTGGTCAGGCCGACGACACCGTGCTTGGCCGTGACATAGGCCGATTTGAAGGGCGAGGCGACAAGGCCATGCGCCGAGGCGATATTGATCACCCTTCCCCAGCCCGCCGCCTTCATGTGCGGCACGGCGGCGCGGATCACGTGAAAGGCCGAGTTCATGTTGATGTCGATGATCATGTCCCAGCGGTCTTTCGGAAAATCCTCGACCGGCGAAACCGTCTGCACCCCGGCGTTGTTGACCACGATATCGACCCCGCCAAAGCGCTCAGCCGCGCCGCTGACCAGCGCCTCGATCTCGTCGGGCTGTGTCATGTCGGCACCGTCGTGGACAACCTGCCCGGCGCCAAGACCGTCCAGTTCGGCCCGCATGTCCTCGATCTCGGCGGCGTCGCCGAACCCGTTCAGGATCACGTTGGCATTCGCCGCCGCAAAGCCCCGCGCAAGGCCAAGCCCGATACCAGAGGTCGACCCCGTCACAATGGCCGTCTTGCCGAGTAGGTCTGTCATGTCAGGAGCTCCTTAGGGTCTTGCGCTCGTCGGGACGGAATGCGCATTCGACGAAGACGCGCTTGTCACAATGGGCGCAGGTGTCCGGCGCGATATTGTCGACCGCGGCGGAGATGGCGGCTCCCTTGTTCATGAAGAAGCTGTCCTCGCCGATGATGACCGCCAGCCCCAATTGCCGAAGCCGTTCTGCCAGCGGCGGATAGTGGCACACCACGAAGAGGTCTCCGCCCGCCGCACGGCGGCGCTCGGCCTCAATCTCGAGCAGCTCGACGCCCGACAGATCAACATCGCCGACACCATGAAGGATCAGGATCAGGTTCACCTGCTCAGGTCGCCGCCGCGCCAGTGCCCGGAAACGGGCGTTGACGGTATCGACCGAGCCGAAGAACAGCGGTCCGTCGAGGCGCAGGATCAGCGTCGCGGGGCATTCCGGCAGCCCGAAGATCTCCGCATTGCGAATGGTGCGATGGCCGCCCGAGGTATCTGGTGCACCGATGGCCAGTACCGGGTTGGCGCTCTTGTTCAGAAAAACCGCGAGTGAGACCAGCACACCAACATAAATTGCCAGTTCGAGGTTCACCGTCAGCCCAACGAAGAAGGTCAGGCCGGCAATGACACTCTCGGTGCGGCTGGTTTCCAGCAGATGCCGGATCTCGGCGAGGTCGATCAGCTTGTACGCGACGTAGAGGATCAGCCCGGCTATGGCGGCGATCGGAACTAGGCTCACGAAGGGGCGAAACAGCGCGACAAGCACAACAAGGAACACAGCCGCAGCGATGGCGGCAATGGGGGACGTGGCCCCCGATTCCAGGTTGACGCCCGAGCGGGTGAACGACCCTGAAGCCGGATAACATTGAAAGAGCGAACCGGCCACGTTCGACAGGCCCTGCCCCAGAACCTCCTGATTGGCATCGAAATCGGTGCGGGTCTTGTGCGCCATGCTGCGGCCGATGGCGATGGCCTCGAGAAGTCCGATCAGCGAAATGGCAAAGGCGCTTTCCAGCATCTCGGTCCAGTTTCCCGCGTCGAGAGAGGGCAGCGAAAATACCGGGTAGGCCGATGGGAGCGAACCGACAAAGGCAAGATCCCCTGCGGCCCCTCCGAACAACTGCACCACAACGGTCCCGGCAGCGATGGCAATCAGAAAACCGGGCCAGCGCGGCAGGTATCTGCGAAAGACGATCACGGTTATCAGCGTCACCAGTGCCGAGAGCATCGCGATCATGTTCGCCTCGCCCAACCGTCCGAAGACCGCCAACAGCCGGTCGATGATGCCGTGCGCCTGGGATTTCGGCAGGCCAAGCGCGCCGCCCATCTGGCTGACCGCGATCAGGAGCGCCGCGGCGGCGGTGAAGCCGATCATCACCGAATGCGACACGAAGCCCGCCAACCGCCCGGCGCGGGCGAGCGCAAAGAAAAGCTGGATCACCCCGACCATCATGGCGAGCAGGATCGCGCCTTGCACGAATTCCGGCGAGCCCGGTTCCATCTGGCCGGCAAGCGCACTGAAGACCACGGCGGAAATCGCTGTCGTCGGCCCCGAGACCATGACCAGAGACGAGCCGAAGAGCCCTGCCACCACGGGCGGCACCATCGCCGTGTACAGCCCGTATTCCGGCGGCAGTCCGGCAATGGCGGCAAAGGCCACCGCCTGCGGCAACACGATGGCTGCGCCGGTCAGCCCGGCCAGCACGTCGGAGCGAAGGCTCGCGGCCGTGGCCGCATGCATCCAATCGAAGTTCACCAGGCCGGTCAGACGGTTCATGTTCCGGTGTCCTCGTGTCGGGGACGTTTCAGCCCCACTTGCCGATCATTATACCCGAGGTATCCTCGTCGCGGCGCAGCGCCCGGACGCCCTCGTCTGTCATCGTCACCCGGTTCTTTCGAGCGGTCAGCCGATCCAGCAGCCGGGCATGCATCTCCTGTCGAACAGTTTCATAGTCCGGGTGACGGCCGAGATCGGAGAACTCATCCGGGTCCTGTTCCAGATCAAAGAGTTGCGGCGCGAAGCCCCGGAAATGGATGTATTTCCACCTCTCGGTGCGCAGCATGTAGGCACGCGCATCCGACGGGCCGACGCCAACGGTCTCGCGGGCGGCATAAAATGCATAGTCGATTTCCGAGAAGACCGCGTCGCGCCAGTCCTGCGGCACTTCACCCCGGAGCAGCGGCATCAGCGAGCGCCCTTCCAGCCGGTGATCAGCGGGCGGCGCACCGGTGGCTTCGAGGAAGGTCGGAACCAGGTCGATCGCTTCGACCAGCGCGTCGCAGGCGGTGCCGCGCGTGGCGTCGGCCTCGGCCCGGGGATCGCAGATGATCAGTGGCACGCGCACGGATTGCTCGTGAAACAGCTCCTTCTCGCCCATCCAGTGATCGCCGAGGTAATCGCCGTGATCCGATGTCAGCACGATCATGGTCTCATCCGCCTTGCCGGTTTCTTCCAGCCAGTCGAAAAGCCGCCCGAGATGGTCATCGATCTGCTTGATCAGGCCCATATAGGCCGGCAGCACGGTCTCGCGGGTGCCTTGGGCCGAAAAGACTTCGCTGACCTCCATCTTCATGAAGGCATCGAAGACCGGGTTGGGATCCTCGCGCTCCTTTTCGCTGCGCACGACCGGCAGGAAGGTCTCGGGGCCGTACATGTCGTGGTAGGGCGCCGGGGCCATGTAGGGCCAGTGCGGCTTGATATAGGACAGGTGGCAGAGCCAGGGGGTATCGCCGCTGTCTTCGATGAACTCGCGGGCGCGCAACGTCATATAGGCGGTTTCGGAATGCTCTTCCTTCACCCGCGCGGGGAGGTTCGAGTTCTTCAGGTGCCAGCCCGACAGGATCTCGCCGTCCGGTCCATCGGCAGCATTGGCATAGTCGTTCCAAGGATTTTCGCCCTCGTAGCCTTGCTCGCGCAGCCAGTCGTTGTAGCGCAGCATCCCGCCCTTGTTGCGCAGCAGCGGCGTGGGGTGCAAGCCGTCGTCGCGCTCGTATGGGTCAAAGCCCGGCTGGCTGATGATCATCCCCAGTTCGGTCGTCGGGTTCAGCCCCAGCCGCGCCATGCCTTCACGGTCGGGCACCATGTGGGTCTTGCCGACCACCGCCGTACGCACCCCCAGCGGCCGCAGGTAGTCGCCCAGGGTCAACTCGCCCACCGGCAGCGGCACCCGGTTCCAGGTGGCCCCGTGACTGAAGACCGTGCGCCCGGTATAGCAGGACGCACGCGACGGACCGCAGACCGGCGATTGCACGTAGGCCCGGTCAAAGCGCACCCCCCGCGCGGCCAGCTTGTCGATATTTGGAGTGTGCAGATGCGGGTGACCGTAGCAGCTGAGGTAATCCCAGCGCAGCTGGTCAGCCATGATGAAAAGAATGTTCTTGATCATGCTCATCTGAATTACCTCATGAGGCCCGGAAGGAAGGTCGCGACCTGCGGAATGATCAGCACCAGGATCAACCCGGTCACCAGCGCGAAAATGTAGGGCAGAACGCCCGCGAAAATCGCGCCCAGCCTGACGTCCGGAAGCACCGATTTCACCACGAATACGTTCATGCCGATGGGTGGTGTGATCAGGCCGATCTCGGAGACCAACACCACCAGGATGCCGAACCAGATCATGTCGATGCCGTTGATCTGCAACGCGGGCAGAAACACCGGCACCAGCAGGACCAGGATACCGATCGCCTCGAACACCATACCCATCAGGATGGCGATGATGCAGACGAAGATCACCAGCTGGAAGGGCGAAAGCTCCCATTCGTCGACAAGGTCAAGCAGGTCGTAGGGCATGCCGCTCAGGTTGATGAACTGCGAAAACACGATGGCGCCCAGAAGCACGATAAAGATCGTCGCGGTGGTTGTGGTGGCATCTACGAGGCAATCGCGCCATTCGCCCAAGGTCAGCAAGTGGCCACGCATGACGGCGATCACCGCCGCGCCAAAGCTGCCGATCCCCGCGGCCTCGGTTGCGGTGAAAGCACCGGAATAGATGCCACCCAGCACGACAAGGAACAGGATCAAGACCGGCAGGGTGCCGCGAATGGCCTCCTTGCGGCGGGCGGGTTCCAGCGGCGGGGCCGAAGGCGCGGCCATAGGGTTGCGGCGCACGGTGATGCCGACAGCAATCAGGAACAGAATGACCAGCATCAGACCGGGCAGGATCCCTGCGATGAACAGCAGCCCGATATCCTGCTCGGCGATCAGCCCATAGATCACCAGCGGCACCGAGGGCGGGATCATGATGCCCAGAGTACCGCCTGCGGCAATCGTCCCCGAGGCGAGCCGGTCGGAATACTTGTAATTGCGCATCGGCGGCATCGCGACCTTGGCCATGGTGGCCGCGGTGGCCAGCGTAGAGCCGCAGACCGCCGAAAACCCGCCTGCTGCCAACACCGTCGCCAGCGCCAGGCCGCCCCGGAACCGTCCCAGCGCGGCATAGGCCGCGTCATAAAGATCCTGGCTGATCCGCGCATGAACGATGAAGACGCCCATCAAGATGAAAAGCGGAATGACCGACAGGTTGTAATTCATGCTGTCGTGGAACACCTGCTGGCCCACCATGGCCAGCGACGCGTCGAACCCGCGCAGCATGGCAAAGCCGACAAAGCCCACGATCAGCGTCGCGAAACCGACGCGAAACCCGATGAAGCAAAGCGCGAATAGGACGGCGAACCCGATCAGAGCCGTGGTCATCACACGTCCTCCAGATGATGTTTGTTGGGTTGGTTCGCGCCGGTGAGCAGACCCAGGATCTGGCTGACGACGCTTAACGCCGCCAGAACGGCGACAGTGCCGGTGATCCAGGCCAGCGGCCATTCAAGAACGATGGTGGTGGCGCCGGTATGCGCAGTCTCGATGGCCTGTTCAAACAGCACGTAGACGATCAGGCACATGGAGAGGATCGAAAAGCCCTGCACCACCACATCGTAGAAACCGGGCGCCAGCGCGCGGATGCGGCTGTCGAACAATTCGACCACGATGTGCTTGTCGCGGGCATTGGCGATGCCAAGGCCCATGAAGATCACCAGAGCCAGCATCGTCGAGATCATTTCCGACGCCCCGAAAACCGGGGCGCCGAGCAGGTAGCGGCCAATCACGTCGACAAAGGTCAGCAGCATCATCGCCGCGAGGACAATGCTGGAGAGGACTTCAAGCACCTGGATGATGCGGGTCAGAAAGCTGCTGGTCATGGGTTTGCCTCCGTGACAGGGCTCAGTTGGTCATTTCGCCGATCTGGCTCTTGTAGAAATCCAGTGCGCCCTGGCCATCGATCCCGGCAGCTTCCGCCGCCTTCAGCCAACCCTCGGTGACAAAGGCAGAAGCCTCCTGCAGCGCGGTCTCGAAGGCTGGATCAACATCGACCACTTCGATCCCGGCATCGGCATAGGCCGCTTCGGCCATTGCCGCCGCTTCGTTCCAGGCCCGACCAAAGGCCGCGCCCAGCACTTCGCCCGACACGCTCATGATCGCCTCTTGGTCCTCGGGCGAGATCTCGGCCCACTTGTCCTTGTTGGCGAAGACCGAGAACGAGGTCGAGTAGATCGCGCCGCTGAACTTGGTGGTCGACTTGGTATAGGGCATCAACTGAAAGGCCTGCACCGCCTGCGGGTCAAGCCCGAGATGGCCATCGACCACCCCGCGCGAGATGATCTCGTTCGACTGCACCGCCGGTCCCGAGACCACGCCGGTGCCAAGTTTCTTGGTGATCTCTGCAAGCGGCCCCGGCAGTACCCACATCTTGCGGCCCGCCAGATCGTCGAGCGAATTGATCGGCGTGTCGGTCTGGCTGTAGAGCTCGGCCGGCGAGATGACGAATTGCGACAGCAGGTGCACCTGCTCGATTTCGTCCGCGAAATATTCCCGGTTGGTGGCCCAGAGCGCCTTGGACATCGCCTCGGCATCGTGGCTGCCGACAAAGGGCTGCATTGCCACTTTCGGGCCGACCGCCGCGTCGCCGAAGAAGCCGTTGAACATCACCGCCACGTCGGCAATCCCGCGCTCGATCGCGGCAAGCTGTTCCGGCGGCGGGGCCACGGATTTCGGCGGGATGATGCCCGTCACGCGGCCTTCGGTCACGCGCTCGACCTCTTCCACCCAGTTGGGCAGCACCGTCGAACAGGCGAAGTGGCTCGACGGCCAGAAGCAGTTGACCAGAAGCCGGGTCTTGGCCTCGGCGCCGGTCGCGGCAATGGCAACTGTCATCGCCGTCAGGAACGTGATGGATTTCATCGTTAGTCCTCCTCGTTGTGACCGCCTCCTCCGGCGGCCTTGGCGTTATGTTGACGGGCGACCTCTTATCGCCCGGTCAACTGTTCAGACTTCCATAGGCTCGAATGTCAGAGCCCTCAGCACGCCGTTTCCCGGTATAGGCCGCGAAGGCCCCGGCGGCATGTTCGTTCTGCCAGTCGAGCAGCGCGGTGCGGTAACTGTCCCGCGCCTTGACCCGCTCGAACCAGTCGGCCAGATGCGGCGTGCGCTCGAACGGCCACCCCATCAGGGCAAAGCGATGAACGTTCGGCATCCAGGCGATGTCGGCAAGCGAAAAGCTGTCGCCCGCCAAAAACGGCCGGCCATCCGACAGCAGAGCGTCAAGGTGGCGGAAGCCGTCGTCGGTGCGCGTTACCGCCTGATCCAGCCTGTCGCGGTCAAAACCGGCAGCAAAATCGCGGCGGAATTGTTTCAGCCAGTCGTTGCCATGGTTGCGTTGGAAGGCCTCGGCGGCCTCCGCCGACGGCGGAGGGGCGGCCCGGAACAGGAACTCGAAGGTCAGGAGCTTCAGATCGACCTGTGCCGCATCGGCCAACTGCAAGAGTTCCGGCGCGTCGGTCGCGGCCAGCGCGCTGCCCTCACCCGCGACATGCTGGATGATGTCGATCGATTCGATGATCAGATCGCCATTGTCGACGAAGGCCGGCACCAGCCCCTTGGGGTGGATCGCCTGGTACTCCGGCGTTGCATGTTCGTCCTTTTCCAGGTCGACGGGATGGCTTTCCCAGTCCCTGCCGGTCTCTGCCAGCACCAGCCGCACCCGCTGCGAACAGGACGACATCGGTGCGTGCCAAAGGTGCAGCCCCTCCAGCGTCTTCAGCGTTTGATCCTTCGGTTCGATATGTGGCATCGCGCGATCCTCAGAAATTCACCCGGTCGCCGCCCTTGAGCGCGAGGATCTCGCGCGCCTCGTCCGGTGTGGCGACTTCGCAGCCCAGGTCCTCCACGATGCGGCGGATCTTGGCGACTTGCTGGGCATTCGACTCCGCCAGCTTGCCGCGCGAGATGAACAGACTGTCTTCCAACCCGACGCGCACGTTGCCGCCCATCTGGCTGGCGGTGGTAGCGAGGTTCATCTGCGCTCCACCCGCACCGAGCACCGACCAGCGGTAATCGTCGCCGAACAGACGGTCAGCGGTGCGTTTCATGAACACCAGGTTGTCAACCTCCGGGCCGATACCGCCAAGAATGCCGAAGATGAACTGGATGAAGACCGGCGCCTTGAACAGCCCGATGTCCATGCAGAATTTCAGGTTGTACAGGTGGCCGACGTCGTAGCATTCGTGTTCGAACTTGATGTCATGCGGGGCCAGGGTTTCGGCCGCTTCCTTGATGTCGCGGAAGGTGTTGCGGAAGATGTTGCCGTCGGAGTTGGCGACATAGTCCTTCTCCCAGTCGAACTTCCAATCATCATCGGAATACCGCTTGGCCAGCGGGTGAAACGAGAAGTTCATGGACCCCATGTTCATCGAACACATCTCTGGCGAGAATGTCTTGGCCGGGGTGATCCGGTCCTGAATCGACAGCGACAGCGAACCGCCGGTCGAGATGTTCACCACCGCATCCGTTGCCTGCTTGATGCGCGGCAGGAAGGGCTGAAAATCCTTGACGTCGACCGACGGCGCGCCGGTTTCGTTATCGCGCGCATGCAGGTGCAGGATCGAAGCGCCGGCCTCTGCTGCCGCGACGGCCTGCGCCGCGATGTCGTCATAGCTGTAGGGCAGCGCGTCGGACATGGTGGGTGTGTGGATTGCCCCGGTGATGGCGCAGGTGATGACGGTTTTCTGGCGTGCCATGGATCAGGCTCCTTTGGATGTGTCGCGTTTTACGCGGTAGCCGAGCGGGAAAAGTTGCAGGTCGAAACGGTCACGGATGAAGCCCCAGACGCCCTTGGGGGCTTTTAGCATCATCACGATGGCGACAAGGCCGAGCACCATGAGGTAGATCGTGCCCAGGTCGGCGAGGGTTTCGCGCAGCGCGAAGAAGATCAGCGTGCCGATGATCGGGCCTTCGATGGTGCCGATGCCGCCGATCACCACGATGAAGATCACGAAGGCAGTCCAGTCGTTGACCGAGAACGCGGCGTCAGGCGAAATGCGCAGTTTCTGCAGGAAGATCAGCGCGCCAACCATCGCCGTCAGCGCCGAGGTGACGACATAGACAAGGAATTTGGTGCGCCAGATGTCGATGCCGAGCGAGCCTGCCGCCAGCTCGTTGTCGCGGATCGCGGTCAGCGCCAGCCCCTTGCGGGAGCGCAGCAGCAGATAGACGGCGGTGACGACCAGCAGCGCCGCGCCGAGCGCGAGCCAGTAGCTGAGTGCCTCGCGCGCGGAACGGCCATCCGCCATCGAGCGCACGATATCGGTGGGCAGAGAGGTGCCGGAGCCGCCACCCAAGGCCGAAACCTGGGCGAAGACCAGCCGGAAGATCTCGGCCATGACCCAGGTGCCGATGGCGAAATAGGCGCCGCGCAGCCGGAAGATCAGCGCGGCGACCGGGACGGAGATCAGCGCGCCGAGTACGCCTGCGGCGCCGATGGCGACCAGCGGATGCATCCCCACGAACATGGTCAGCGCGAACAGCATGTAGCCGCCGAAGCCGGCATAGGCCTGCTGGCCGACCGAAACCAGCCCGGCATAGCCCGCCAGCAGGTTCCACAGAGAAGCCAGCGACAGGTAGAGGAACAACTCGCCCAGCAGCCTCAGGTCCGCCCGGCCTGCCCACCAAGGCGCGGCGATCAGGATAGCAACGGCGATGGCACCGATCACGGCAGCCGCACGCGCGGCCGGAGAGGAGCGGGAGACGCGATACTGACTCATCAGGAAATCCTCGGGAATAGGCCGTTGGGACGCACGGCAAGGACAATGAGAAAGGCGATATGGCCTGCGAGCAGTTGCCAGCCGGGGTTTATCGCCGCGCCCAGCGTCTGCGCGACACCGAGAATGATGCCGCCCGCCAGCGTGCCCCAGAGGTTGCCTAGCCCGCCGATGATCACCGCCTCGAAGCCGAAGATGAGCCGGCCGCCGCCGATCGAGGGGTCAAAGCTGGTACGGATGCCCAGCAGCAGGCCGGCGATGGCCGTCACGGCCAGCGCCAATGCCATGGCGAGACCGAAGACGTGGCGCTTGTTCAAGCCCATGAGCTGCGCGATGTCCTGATTGTCCGACACGGCCCGGAAGGCGCGGCCAAGCGCGGTGCGGTAGAAGGTCCATTGCAGCCCGGCGATCACACCAACGGCAATCGCGAAGGTCAGCAGCGGCAGGACACCGATGGCCAGCGGACCAAGGCCGATGCTGGCGGTCTCCAGCGCGCCCGCATCCATCTTCTGCGGGTCGGCGGAATAACCTTCCAGCAGCGCGTTCTGGATGATGACGGACAGCCCGAACGTCACCAGCAGCGGCGGCAAGATGTCGGTGCCCAGCGTCTGGTTCAGCACGCCGCGTTGCAGGACATAGCCGATCCCCGCCATTGCCGGCACCACCACGACCAGCGCCAACAGGGGATGCAGCCCCAGCACCACGGTCGTTGTCAGCCCCAGATAGGCGGCCAGCACGATCAGGTCGCCATGCGCGATATTCACCAGCCGCATGACCCCGAAGATCAGGCTGAGCCCGGCGGCGAAAAGCGCATAGAGCCCGCCCAGCAAGGTGCCCTGCACGATGGCGTTTAACCATTCCATGTCATTCGATCCCGAAATAGGCGCGGCTGATCTCGTCGCGCGATACAGTTTGCGAGTTGCCTTCGAGCGAGACCCGCCCCTCTTGCAGGCAATAGACGCGCGACGAGACGGCCAATGCCTTGGTCACGTCCTGCTCGACGATCACCGCCGACATGCCGCCGCCGACGATGCCGGGCAGCGCGTCGTAGATGTCCTTGATGATGATCGGGGCGAGGCCGAGGCTGATCTCGTCGAAGAGGATCAGGTCGGGGTTCGACATCAGCGCGCGACCAATGGCGACCATCTGCTGCTGCCCGCCCGAGAGAGAGGTGGAGGCCTGGTGTTTGCGCTCTTCGAGGATCGGGAACAGCTCGTAGACCTTTTGCAAAGACCACGGGCCCTTGCGCCCGACCCGCCCACCGATGATGAGGTTTTCCTCGACCGACAGCGAGGGGAACAGCTGCCGCCCCTCCGGCACTAGTGCCAGCCCGCGCGCGGCGACTTGATCGGCCCTCAGCGCCCCGATGGGTTCGCCGCGATAACGGATCTGCTCGGGTTGGTTCGCCATTAGACCTGCGATGGAGCGCAGAAGCGTCGTCTTGCCCGCGCCATTGGCGCCGATGATGGCCAGCACTTCGCCCTGGGCCAATGTCAGGTCGAGGCCGTAGAGCGCCTGGAAATCGCCGTAGAATGCGTCGAGCTTCGCAATGTTCAGAATGGGGTCAGGCATCGACTTCGATCCCCAGGTAGATTTCCTTGACCTCGCGGCTGTCCATCACTTCGCGCGGGTCGCCCTCGGCGATCTTGCGGCCGAAATCGATCACCACGAGGCGGGAGACCACGGCCAGAAGCGCGTGAACCACATGTTCGATCCAGATGATCGAGACGCCGGTGGCGTGCACATCCTTGATGGTCTGCACCAGCGAATGGCATTCCGCCTCGGTCAGCCCACCCGCGATCTCGTCAAGCAGCAGCAGCTTGGGTTTCGCACAAAGCGCCCGCGTCATTTCCAGCCGCTTGCGGTTCAGCAGCGTGAGACTGCCCGCCGGCGTGTTGGCCCTGTCCATCAACCCGGTCTGCTCCAGCACATCGAGGCAGAGCGTTTCTGCCTCGCGCCCCGACAGGCCGGCGGCCTGCGTCGCGGCGATCATGGCGTTTTCGAACACCGTCATGTGGGTGAAGGGCTGCGGCACCTGGAAACTGCGGGCGATCCCGGCGCGGCTACGCTGGGCCGCGCTTTGCGCAGTCACGTCGCGGCCGTCAAAATGCACCTTTCCCGCATTGGGAGAGAGGGTCCCGGTGATCAGGTTGAACATCGAAGTCTTGCCCGCGCCGTTCGGCCCGATCACGCCCAGGGCCTCACCCTGGCTCAGCTCATAACTCAGACCATCGGCCACCGTCACGGCACCGAAGGCTTTGGTCAGGCCGTCAAGTTTCAGGATCGTGCTCATAAGAGCCTCGCATCAAGAGGAAGTGAGGGCGCCGGCCATCCCGGCGCCACTTCGGATCACGCAAGCAATTTCAGCTCGCCGGTGGTCGGAATGTCGGGCGCGTGCGCATTGGCCACGATCTTCAGATCGAAAGCATCGCCCTCTTTCTGCCATTGCCCGGCGACCAACGGCGTCTTGGTGACGTTGTTGATCGGGCCGTTCGCCCAATTGACGTTTCCGACGATGGTATCGAGGTTGGTTTCGGGGATCGCGGCGGCGATTGCCTCGTAATCCTCCAGATCCTCGGTCCGGCGCACCACGTCCGCCACCACTTCGAACATCGCGTGCTTGAAGCCGATCGGCTGGGTCCAGGGCCGGCCCGAGGCCGCCGTGTACCCCTCGGCAAGCGCCTTGGCCGACGCACCGGTCAGCGACGACGCGAAGGGGTGGTTCGGGGACCACCAGACTTCGGAGGAGAGCCCATCTCCGCGCTCGCCGAGGGATTCGATGACCGACGGGAACAGCAGCGCCTTGCCGATGGTCACGACCTTCGGAGTGAAGCCCTGCTGCGCCGCCTGCGCCCAAAAGGTGGCGAAATCCGGCGGGATCATGTTGCCGGTGACGATTTCTGCACCTGCGTCCTTGAAGGCGTTGATGTAGTTCGAGAAATCGTCGGTCAGCGGCTGATAGCGCCCCGGATCGGTCAGGTCGTATCCCGCGGCGGCGAGCGGTTTGGGCAGGCCCAGCTCCGCATCGCCCCAGGCATTGCCGTCAGCATCGTTCGGGAACAGCCCGCCGACCACCTTCGCCACGCCCGCCTTGTCCCACATGTCAAGGAAGGCGGCGATCACGTCCTCCAGCCCCCAGAAGAAGTGGTAGGTGTAGTCAAACCCCTGGCCCGGCACACCATTGCGGCCAAAGAAATAGGGCTGCCACGGGCAATCCGTCGTGATGCAGGGCACCTCGTTGATCTCGGCCTGATCCGAAACCGGGTTGACCGTGTCGGGGGTCGATGCCGCGACGATGATGTCGACCTCGTCGCCCAGGATGAGGTCCGCGGCCACTTCGGCAGCGCGGTTCGGGTTCGACTGGCTGTCCTTCGAGATGATCTCGATGTTCCAGGTCTTGCCGTTGTTTTCGATCCCGGCGTCGAATTGCTTTTGAATGGCGGCCAGAACGAATTCATCGGCCTCGGCAAAGCCCGCCAGCGGCCCGGTACGGGGGCTGACATGGCCGACCTTGAGCGTCGGGTTCTGCGCATAGGCGCGGGTGCCGGTCAGGATCGCGGGCGTCGCCACCATCGCGGCCCCTCCGGCGAGGAACCCACGGCGCGTCGGGGTCAGCAGTGTCTTCGTCATCGGTCTCTCCTCCTCCCGGCCTCCCCGCCGGGCTTGATGTGAAGTCTTCTGGCGCTTAGTCGTCGAGAATGCCGTCCAGCCGGGTCAGGTGGCGGCCCACGCGGGCGCGGACCGCCTCGGCCGCCTCCGGTGTCCATTTGCGGAATCCCTCGCCGGACTTCATGCCCAGCTTGCCGTCCCGCACGAGTTGTTCGAGATAGGGCGACGGCCCCTGCCGGCTCTCCAGATCGAAGAGCACGTTCTCGTGGATATCAAGCGTCAGGTCGGTGCCCACGAGATCGGCGTTCTCCAGCGGGCCGAGCACGGCCAGCCGGCGGCCAAAGCAGGACTTCACCACCGTATCCACCGCCTCGGCATCGCAGATCCCGCGCTCGACGAGACTCACCGCCTCGCGCCAGAGCGCATGCTGCAGGCGGTTGCCGATAAAGCCGGGCACGTCCTTCTCGACCATGACCGGGGTCTTACCGGCACTGGTCAGCAGGGCCATCATGCCTTGTGCCACCTCGGGCGCGGTCCATTCGGTCTTGATCACCTCGACCAGCGGGATCATGTGCGGCGGGTTCCACCAATGGGTGCCAAGCGCGCGGCCGCGCAGCTTGAGCCCCTCCATGATCTTGGTGATCTGGATCACCGAGGTGTTCGAGGCCAGCACCGCCTTTTCCGGTGCATGCGCTTCGATCTCGTCAAAGATCCGGCGCTTGAGGTCAAGCTTCTCCGGCGCGGCCTCAAAGACGAAATCCGCGTCTTTCACTGCCGCCCGCACCGACGAGCACAGCTCGATCATCTTCAGCGCACGGGCAATCGCTTCTTCCCGGACGCCCATCGACTTCAGGCTGTCAGATATCCGCTTTGGCGCAGATTTCAGCGTCTCTTCATGCGGGTCGGAGATCGTCACATATTGCCCGGCGCGGGCCAGCGTAAGGGCGATTCCATGGCCCATCAAACCGGCGCCGATGATGGCCATCTGCTGTTTCTTGGGAACCATCGCTCAACCCGCCGTATAGCCGCCGTCGGCATAAAGGATATGCCCGGTGTAGAAATCCGATGCCTTCGAGGCGAGGAACAGCAGCGGCCCGGCCAGATCCTCCGGCTCGCCCAGACGGCCTTTGGGCACACGGGCGAGGAACTGCTTGCGCACCTCTTTTGCCTTCTCGGTGTCTTCGAACATCCAGGCGGTCAGAGGCGAGCGGAACACGGTGGGTGCAATGGCGTTCACGGTGATCCCGGTGGGACCAAGCTCGCAGCCCAGGGCCTTGACGATGCCGTCGGTCGCGGCCTTGGAGGCGCAATAAGCGGTGTAGCCCGCCGGGTGGCCCAGCAGCCCGCGCGCCGAGGAAACCAGGACGATTTTGCCCCCGTCGCCCTGCGCTTTCATCTGGCCCGCCGCGGCGCGCGCCAGCAGCCAGCTCTGCGTGACATTGGCGTCCATCACGCTCTCGAATGTCTCGGGCGTCATGTCGTTGATCAGCGCGACCTTGTTCATGCCGGAGGCCACGACAAGGATATCGAGACGCCCGAAGGTGTTCACCGCCTCATCGACCAGCGCCTGACAGGCGCCCTCGTCATTGGGGCGCGTGTTGATGGCGCTGACTGCAACGCCCAGACCGAGACATTCCTCGGCAATCTCATCCAGCGCTGACGGGTTGCCCGCGGCCAGCACGAGGTTGCAGCCGGCCCCGGCAAGGATCCGGGCCGCAACCATGCCGAAAGCGCCCGAGGCCCCGGTGATCAGCGCCACCTTGTCCTTCACGTCGAACATCGACAGGGGGTTGGTCATTGCGTTCATGGCTTATGCCTCCACCTTGGGTTCCGGGGAATAGGGGATCACCACCAGCATCTTGCAGGTGTCGTTGCTGCGGTTTTCGATCTTGCGGACCTCGTTCGGCGGGATGGTGCAGCTATCCATCTTGTATAGCACGGTTTCCGCGCCATCGACGATCACGGTCATCTCGCCCTCGAGCACGACATAGACCTTCTCGAACGGGGTCGAGTCTGGGCCTGCGCCGCCACCCGGCAGGAACTGGCTGAACCCGATCCACTGGTTCTTCGGCCCGCTCTCTTCAAAGCCCTGGAGCCTGAGCCCGTGGCAGCCAAAATGGTTCGGCGCCTCGTAAGGGCCGGCGTCCTGGAAACGTTTCACATGCATGGCGTCCTCCCTCGCGCTTGCCGGAAAAGGGGCCGCCGGTCTCCCGGCGGCCAGTCGGGGAGAGTTCAGTATTCGGAACCGTCTTCGATGCGGAAACCCTGTGTCTTGTCGATCATCGCCACCAGGCGGATGATGCAGCCATCGCCGCGATCCCAGTTCCACGGGAAGAAGGCAAAGGTACAGCGCTTGCCGGTGACGGCATCCAGGTCGCCGCCGACATTCTCGATGCCCATGATGCCGTTCTTGAACAGGATGTTGTGCACCGGCTCCCAGTCCGGGAAGTCGTCTTTCCAGTCACGGCCGCCCGACCATTCCTTGTACTCTTCGGCCAGGTGCGGCAGCAGCGGCCCATTGCGCTGCGGACCGATCGCGGTGGCCAGCGGGTGGTCATTGGCCTGGGTATCGTGGCCGACGACCTTGACGCCCTTTTCCACCATCCATTCACCGGCAGAGGCGACGAAACCGGGGCAATAGGCAAAGTAGTCGCCGTCTTCATACTGCTTGTGCCAGCCGGTGTTGATAATCAGCACATCACCCTTGCGGATCGCATGGCCACAGGCTTTCTCAAGATCTTCACCGGTGATCGGCTCCCACTTTTTCTTGGGCAGCGAGACCACGATGCCGGAGCCGAAGAAATGCGGCAGCGGCACTTCGTCGATGAAGGGGGTGCCCTGTACCACATGGGCCGGCGCGTCGATATGGGTGGTGGCGTGCATCGTGGTGGTAATACGCTGGCTCAGCACGCCGGACTTGGCCATGTAATGGATGCGCTCGATCTTGGTGTCTTCGAAATAGGGCCAGTTCGGGTTCTGAAACCCGAAGCGGTGGCTGAGGTTGTAGAACTCCAGGCCCATGTCGTTGTCGGTGTTGCTCTGGAACTCGATTCCGCGGATTTCAACCATCGGATGCACCTTCTCTATTCGCCGGCGAGGGGCCGGCGTCGTTTGCGTCAAAACTGTCAGAGAGCTCCTCCCTCTGTCTCGATATACGGTACAGACGGCCCATAATACGGTCAACAAATATCTGCATCGCGATTGACTTGAACCACATTGCGGTACATATGCTGTTGTGACAAATCGACGGCGATGACGGGCTTTTTGGAAAGGAGAGCGGGTATATGGCTGAAGAAAATGACAAAAAAGACCGCTCTGGCATTCAGGTCATTGCGCGCGCCGCCGAGATTCTGCGTGCCCTAAAAGAAGCGCGCAGTGGCCTCAGCCTCGGTCAGATCGCGACGCGGGTGGACCTGCCCCGCTCTACGGTACAGCGAATCATCGGCGCACTGGTGACCGAGCGCTTCGTCATCCAGGACCCGAAAGGCGGCGGCATCCGGTTGGGTCCAGAGCTGGGCGCCTTTGCGGAGGCCGCGAATTTCAATGTCGTCGAACGCTGCCGCGCAATCTTGACAGAGGTGACACAGGAAACCGGCGAGACCACGGATCTTGCGGTGCTGCGCAACGGCGCCATGATTTTTCTCGATCAGGTGCCGGGGCTACATCGGCTGCGCACCGTATCCTCGGTGGGCGAGGTCTTTCCCCTCACCACCACCGCCAATGGCCGTGCCTGCTTGGCGCTGATGCCAGAAGACGAGGCGAAACGGTTGATCCTGCAGGAAAAGACTGGCGCCCTTTCAGAGAAAGAGACAGCCGAACTCCTCGAGCGGCTCGACGAAATTCGTCAGACCGGCTTTGCCCATGACCGGGATGAGCATACGGCCGGCATTTCGGCCATAGGTTTTGCCTTCCGTGATCTCAGCGGCAATTACCACGCGATTTCGGTGCCAGTGCCCAGCCTGCGGTTCGCGAAACTGCAAGACCGGCTGGAAAATGCTCTGAAAAAAGCCCGAGAGCGGGTCGCGACAGAGTTCTCCAACGGGGTTTGAAGGGCGACCGAGACCCTCCGATCGCAGGCACAAGGCCCCCAGTGGTCACACGCCCTACGAATATGTCTGCAAGATCTGGACTTCAGAGCCGGACAGATTCATCGTCAATCCGATCCACCAAGTGCCGGGACTGAACACCTGATCTCCTTCTCGTCGAAGATCGGCAGGCCGCAAAGCCTGGCCTGTGCCGGTGTAGGATCCCCAAGAATAGCTGAGCCAATCTGTAGCGCGTTTGCCCGCCCGTAAAGACGCAGGCAAACCGGTGCATCAGGCTGCAAACGATGGCGTGGTGGCTGATATCAAAACGGCAGCGGTGCGTTGTCCTTGACCTCTTTCATCACAAAAAAGGTCCGGGTCTGACGCACGCCGGGCAAGGCGATGAGTTGCTTGCCGTGCAACTTGTTGAAGTCGGACATATCGCGGACTCGGATTTTCAGTAGATAGTCAAAGTCGCCAGCCACCAGGTTGCAGTCGAGCACTTCCTTCAGCTTGGTCACCGCCTGTTCGAAGGCTTCAAAACTTTCCGGCGTCGAGCGGTCCAGCACCACACCGACCATGACGACCGCTCCGAGCCCGACGGATTGGGGCGCGATCTGCGCGTGAACGCCAGTGATGTATCCGTCCGCGAACAACCGCTGGGTGCGGCGGTGGCAGGTTGCGGGGCTGACATTGACGCGGGTGGCGAGATCCGCGTTGGACAGGCGCCCGTCCGACTGCAGGGCGCGCAGGATATTGAGATCGATTCGGTCGAGATCGCCTGTGGAAGATTCTTTCATATTCTGCGTCTTGCTTTGCCGGGCCGGTACATTTTTCGGAGATTATCATCGATACCGTAAAATATGTCTGGCAAATTCGGAAGCACCTTTCCGGCAACATCGCCTAGCGTCTGGCGCAGCAAGTCAGCTAGGAGATACCCATGTCGATGCTCGAAAAATTCGAACGTTACCCTCTCACCTTCGGCCCCACGCCGATCGAACCGCTGCCGCGGCTATCGGAGGCGCTTGGTGGAAAGGTGGAGATTTATGCCAAGCGCGAAGATTGCAATTCCGGCCTCGCCATGGGTGGCAACAAGCTGCGCAAATTGGAATATATCGTTCCCGACGCATTGGCTTCCGGCGCCGATACGCTGGTGTCGATCGGCGGGGTCCAGTCGAACCACACCCGTATGGTTGCGGCGACAGCGGCCAAGCTGGGCATGAAATGCGTCGTCATCCAGGAAAAATGGGTGCCGCATTTCGATGCTGTCTACGACCGGGTTGGCAATATTCAGATGACGCGCCTCATGGGCGCCGACAGCCGCCTTGTCGATGACGGTTTTGACATCGGCATCCGCAAGAGCTGGGAAGACGCAATCCAGTCGGTCAAGGACGACGGTGGCAAGCCCTATGCGATCCCGGCGGGGGCCTCGGTCCACAAGTTCGGTGCGCTTGGGTATGTCGGCTTTGCCGAGGAGGTGGCGCAGCAGGAAAAGGAGCTTGGCTTCACCTTCGACTATGTCATCGTCTGCGTCGTCACCGGCTCGACCCAAGGTGGGATGATCGTGGGGTTTGCCGCACAGGACCGTGCCAGCCGGGTGATCGGCATCGACGCCTCCGGCACGCTCGAGCAGACCCGCGCGCAGGTGCGAGGGATTGTCGACAAGACCGCCGAACTGGTGGGGCTTGGCCGCGAGGTGCGCGAAGACGAGATCGTCATCAACCCGGATTATGCCTACCCGGCCTATGGTGTGCCGTCGGACGAAACAAATGATGCCATCCGCCTGGCCGCCCGCACCGAAGCGATGATCACCGATCCGGTCTACGAGGGCAAATCCATGCAGGGATTGATCGATCTGACGCGCAAGGGGTTCTTCCCTGACGGCGCTCGGGTTCTCTATGCCCATCTTGGCGGTGCGCCGGCATTGAATGGCTACAGCTATCACTACAAGGACGGCTAAGTCGGAGTGGCCCGGCGGTTTCCGCGCCCCGCCGGGCCGCACTTCTTCCTCGATGCGTGTTGGGGCGACCTCCCTGCTTTGCGAGAGCGGCGCGGCTGCGGGCCTCAACCGAGAGATTCTGGAACGGGCTGCGACACGATCACGGCACCGCCTGACTCGGGCCTAGCCAGCCAGCCAGCCCCCTTCGACCATCATGCAACTGCCCGTCGTGAAAGACGCCCGGTCGGAGGCAAGAAACAGGATGGCCTCGGCAACTTCCTCGGGTCGGCCCAGCCGCCCGAGGGCATGGCGCGCCATCGACCGTGCCTTCGCGGCCTCGGGATCTGCGCTGCGGGCAAATCCACGGGCCAGCAACGGGGTGTCGATGGCACCGGGAATGACCGTGTTGACACGGATTCCCTCGTCGGCGTGCTCCAGCGCCATGCTCCGGGCAAGGCTCATCACGGCGCCCTTTCCCGCGAGATAGGCCGCGTTGTTGCGCCCCCCCGACAGGGCCAGTTGCGAGCCCACGAAAACGATGGACCCGCCGTGTTCGGACATCTGGGTGACGGCCTGATGCGCCCAAAGAAACGTGCCGTCGAGAACGGTATTGAGCACGGCGGTCCAGCTTGGGTAATCGCCCTGGGCCACGGTCTTGCCATCGGACCAACCGGCGGCAGTCACCAGGATATCCATCCGGCCGAACCGGTCCCTGATCGCCCTCGCGTGCTCGGCCACGGCG
Organism: Pseudooceanicola lipolyticus; assembly: GCF_002786325.1. Classification (GTDB taxonomy): domain Bacteria; phylum Pseudomonadota; class Alphaproteobacteria; order Rhodobacterales; family Rhodobacteraceae; genus Pseudooceanicola_C; species Pseudooceanicola_C lipolyticus. Next base: position 149,125 of record NZ_PGTB01000001.1, read on the forward strand.
GCGGGATTGCCGACATCGCCGGTCAGACACAGCGCATCGGGAAACGCCTTTTGCAACGGCTGAGGGTCAGCGCGATCCACCAGCGCCAAACGCGCCCCGGCCGTGGCGAACAGGCGGGCAGTGGCCAATCCGATGCCCGAACCCGCCCCGGTTATGACCGCCGTGCGGCCCGCCAAAGGGGTGTTTCTATCGGTTTCAACGGGCATGGTTTTTCCTTCGTGGTTATAGGTTAAGCCAATGAACTTATTGGATTAGGCCGAGATTTAGGGTGCCTGGAGCATTGCAATGCCCAAAGATCAGGCGCGTCATTCGACTTTTTAGTTCGAATGGCCGGTTCCTTCTAGCGATGATCGGGGAAACATGCAGCGTCATCGCCAACACTGATCAAGAGGAACCGCGATGCGCATTTTTTCGAAACTGGCCCTTGGCGCGACTGTCGCGCTGTATCTTTCCCCGCTGGCGCTGGCCGCGCAGGAGGTGACGCTGCGCGTGCATTCTTTCGGGTCGCCGGCCTCGCTGGATCACACGGCGCATCTCGACCGCTGGGCGGAAAAGGTGGAGGCGGACAGCGACGGACGTATCGCGGTCGAGGTCTATCCGTCGTTGCAGCTGGGCGGCAGTGTCGCCGATCTGGTGTCTCAGATGGAAGACGGGATCGTCGACATCATCTGGACCCTGCCGGGCTTTACCCCTGGCCGGTTTCCCGGCGCACAGGGGCTTGAACTGCCGTTCATGAACACCGGCACCTCGGCCACGATGAGCCCCGCCGCGATGGAGTTCATCGAAGCGAACCTGGCCAAGGAATTCGAAGGCATCAAGATCATTTCGGTTCACGCCACTGACGCCGCGCTGATTCATACCCATGGAACACCCATCCGCGCGCTTGAGGATTTCCAGGGCATGAAGCTTCGTGTCGCCGGCCGATTCATCGGTGAGGCGGTCAAGGGGCTGGGCGCCACGCCGGTCGGAATGGGGCTGGGCGACGTCTATGAGGCGCTGAGCCGCGGCCAGGTCGATGGCATGTTGATCAACTGGGCGATCACCCAGCCCTTCCGGTTCTATGAAGTGACCGATTATCACACGGATTATCCGCTGTTTCAGTCGATGCTCATGACCCTGATGAGCCAGGACAGCTATGACCGCCTGCCCGACGACCTCAAAGCCGTGATCGATGCCAATTCCGGCATCGAATACGCTACCCGCATGGGCGAAATCTGGGACACGGCAACCGACCCGGCCCGGCAGGCCACGGTGGATGCGGGGGATGAGATCATCACCTTGTCCGACGCCGAGATCGCGCGTTGGAAAGAGGCGGTGAAACCCGCCTATGATGCATGGATCGCCGAGATGGACTCGCGCGGTTATGACGGTGCGGCGCTGTTCCAGAGCCTTCAGGAGATCACCGCCAAATACGGCCGCAAATGATCACCCGACTGCGCGCGCCGCTGGAAACGGCGGCGAACACGGTGGCGTTGGCGGGGGGCTGCGCGCTCTCTGCCATCGCGCTGTTGACGGTGGGCGCGGTGATCAGCGAAGCCTTTGGCGCGCCGTTCCTCGGGGACAGCGAAATCGTGGAACTGGTGGTCGGCGCCTCGGTCGCCAGCTTTCTGCCGCTCTGCCAATTGGCCGGTGGCCATGTCGCCATCACCCTGTTCACCGATCGCCTCCCGCGGCCGATCAGGCTGGCCTGTGATCTTGTGGCCAGCGGTCTGATGCTGGTCGTGGCGATAATCTTGACATGGCGGACAGGTGTGGGCGGGCTCGACGCCTTTTCGCGGGAACGGGCCACGATGTTTCTGCAACTTCCCCTGTGGTGGGGCTTTTTCGCGTCCTTTCTGCCCTGCCTTTTGTGGGTGCTCTGCGCGGCATTTGTCATGGTCGAACGCGCCTGCGGCGCCACCCCGAGACCGTCCGAGACACCGGCATGAGCAGTTACGAAATCGGCCTGACCATGTTCGGCGGCGTGCTTGCCATGCTGATCCTGCGCGTGCCCGTCGCGGTTTCGATGCTGGTGGCCGGCGGGCTGGGCTATGCGGCGATCCTGGGCTGGGCGCCCTTGTTGGCGAACCTCAAGACGCTGATGTTCAGCCGCTTTTCCAGCTATACCCTGTCGATCATTCCACTGTTCCTGTTGATGGGCGAATTTGCCACCAAGTCGGGCATGAGCACGGGGCTGTTTCGCTGCGCGCGCGCCTATCTCGGGCACCGCCCCGGCGGCCTGGCGCTTGCCACCATCGGGGGCTGCGCGGCCTTTGGCGCACTCTGCGGATCCTCGATTGCCACCGCTGCCACGATGACCCATGTGGCCGGCCCGGAAATGCGCCGCCACGGGTATTCCGGCGCCCTGACCACCGGAACACTGGCGGGTGGCGGGACGCTGGGTATCCTTATCCCGCCCTCGGTCATCCTCGTGATCTATGCGCTTTACACCGAACAGAGCATTGGCGCGCTGTTCGTCGCAGCGATGATCCCAGGGCTTTTGGCAGTGTTGGGATACATGGCGGTGATCTGGGTCTATGTAAAAATCTCGCCCCAATCGGCCCCCACCGCCGAACGGCACGGTTGGGCGATCCGGCTGCGGGAAACCCGCGCGGTCTGGTCGGCGGGTCTGGTGTTTTTTGTGGTTGTCGGCGGCATCTACAATGGCTGGTTCTCACCAACCGAAGCCGCGGCCATCGGCGCGGTGGCCGTGGGGCTTTTGGGCGTGGTCAATGGCACGATCCGATGGCGGCAGTTCCAGGAGGCGGTTCAGAGCACGGCGATCAACACGGCCTTTATCTTTCTGATCCTGCTCGGCGCCGAACTGTTTTCCTCGGCCCTTGCCCTGACGCGGATGCCCGCGGAATTGTCGGCGCAGATCGTGGCGCTCGAACTGCCGCCCTATGCCATCATCTCGATAATCCTGCTGGTCTATCTTGTTCTGGGCTGTGTTCTGGAAAGCCTTGCGATGGTTCTGCTGACCCTGCCGGTCTTTGTCCCGGTGGTGCTCGGGCTCGACCTGGGGATGAGCCCGGCGCAGACGCTGATCTGGTTCGGCATACTCGTGCTGATCGCGGTCGAAGTGGGGATGATCTCTCCGCCGTTCGGGCTGAACCTCTTCGTTATCAACTCGATGACTAAGGATGTTCCGATGAGCGCCACTTATCTGGGTGTTGCCGGCTTCTGTATCGTCGACATCCTGAGGCTGGCGCTCCTGATGCTGGTTCCGGGGCTGACACTGTGGCTGACCGGCGTCAGCTAGAACGCCGGGCAGGGGGCAGCGCCGTCATGCTCCAGCCCGGCCAGCCAGTCCGCATAGCCTTGCAGTTGTATCCGGAAATCTGGGGCGGCAAAGGACCGGCCGGTCAGATGCTGCAGGCGCTCCAGCGCCATGGGCGGCCGGTCGACCGCGAAGAAGGGGACATTCGCGCGGTTGGCATCCACGTCGGCGCTGACGCCGAATTGCCGGGCGACGGCCTCGGCAAAGTCGATGAGGTCCACAGACCGATCGGCCCCGAGGTTTACGATTCCGCCCTCCCACGGCGCCGTGACCAAGGCCGCCAGCATCTCGCAGGCGGTTTCGACATGGCACAGCGGTGCCGTGGCTGCGAAGGGCAGGTGGATATCCTCGCCGCGCCGCGCCAATTCGACCATGCAAAACGCGGGCGAGGGGGTGGCGCGCTGGCCGGAGCGATGCTCCCATTGTCCCCAGAGCACCCCGACGCGCGGGGTGAGAACCGGAATGCGATGCACCGCGCCCAACCGCAGCGCCAGCGCTTCGGCAGAGCTCTTGCTGATCGCGTACAGGTTCTGCGGCTGCGGTGGCATGCTCTCGACCAGTATCTCTGCCTCCGCAAGGCTCCGGCCGTAAACCGCGACCGACGACAGCGCCATGACCCGCCGAACGCCGCAGAGGGCGGCCTGTTCGATCACCGTGGCGGTACCGCCGATGTTGATCGCGACGATCTCGGCAGCATTGCCGGCGGCTTCGCGCTCCGCGTCCGGGGTTGCCGCGGCGGCATGGATGACCAACTCTGTGCCGGTCTCTTGCATCACCCGGGCCACGGTGTCGGCATCGCGAACATCGCCCGTGTGATACCGGGCACCGCGCTGCAGGGCTGCGCACATCCAAGGGGCTGGCAGTTCCGGCGCCAGGACATCAACGGAATGCCCCTCTGCAAGCAGGCGTTCGGTCAGGGCAAGCCCCAGAAAACCGGTGCCGCCGGTCAACAGAATACGCATTGAAGACCTCTGGAAAGGGACGAAAAATGAATGACGCCGGTGGACTGTCGATGCTGGAGTCCCAGATTGCAAGGGATCTGGACAAGATTGCATGGCCGTGCGCCTCTTGGGTCAAACCCGCCCTCGGTCCAGATGGCAAGAGGATGCTCAACGTCCTGGTTGTGGGCGCCGGGCAGGGCGGGTTGGCCATCGGGTTCCAGCTTTTGCGGGAACGGGTCGACGGGTTTGCGATCGTAGATGCCGCGCCTGCGGGGCAACGCGGCCCATGGAACACCTATGCCCGGATGAAAACCCTGCGCTCTCCGAAAGAGGTGACAGGCCCCGACCTCGACATCCCGTCGCTGACCTTTCAAAGCTGGTACGAGGCACAGTTCGGCGCTGCCGCCTGGAAGGACGTGGGCAAGATTCCCAAAGGCATGTGGGCAGAGTACCTTGGCTGGTACGAAAAGGTGCTCGGACTGCCGGTTGAGGGCGCCGCGCCGGTGGTGGCGATTCATCCCCATCCCGATCATGTTGCGGTCGAAATCGGCGGACCCGCGCCAAAAACGCTTTACACCCGGCAGGTCGTTCTGGCCAACGGCATCGACGGTTTCGGGCGCTGGTGGATGCCCGACTTCATCTCGGATCTGCCGGAAGCAAGGCGCAACCATGCCTGTGATCCGATCGACTTTGGCGCGATGCGCGGCAAGGTCGTGGCGGTGCTGGGCGCCGGGGCGGCGGCCTTCGACAATGCGGCCGCTGCGGTGGAGGCTGGGGCGGAAAGCGTCCACATCTTCGTGCGACGGCCCGAAATTCAACGGGTCCAGCCCTTCAAGCAACTGTCCTACAACGGATTTCTGCGCCACATGGGAGATCTGCCGGTGCCGCTGCGCTGGCGGTTCATGCGCTATCTTCTGACCCTGCGCGAGGCGTTCCCGCAGGAAACATGGGACCGGGTGGCACGTCACGACAATGTCCAACTGCACACCGGTGAAGGATGGTGCGACGCCCGTATGCGGGGCGACCGGGTGGAAATCGAGACCACCCTGGGCCGGTTTACCGCCGATCACGTCATCTGCGGGACGGGACTGGAAATCGGGGCCGGCCACCGCCCCGAGCTGGCGCCTTTTGCCGACCGGATCGCGACATGGGCCGACCGCCACCCGCCAGCGCAAGAGGTTCCGCGCCTTGGGGCCTTTCCGTTTCTGGGCGACACCTTCGAGCTCTTGCCCAGAGACCCCGCCGACGCCGAGGCGCTGGCGCGCATCCGGGTCTTCACCTTCGGCGCGACGATGAGTTTCGGGCCCTCCGGTTCGTCGATCAATGCGCTCAAGTTCGGTCCCGGCCGGGTTGTCCGCGGGATCACCAGCGCGCTTTTCGCCGAGGGCGCAGAGGCGCATCTGGACGATCTCATGGCCTATGACACGCCTGAATTCTGAGCCTTCGCCGGGCGCCAATCCCCTGTCGCGCGCTGGTCTGCGGCACTCGAAAACCGGATGCGGCGCGACCGACAATGCCCGTTTTGGGACATTTATATTCTTATCAGAAATTTAATCACCTCGATCAGCATGAGAGAAGGCGGTTATTTACACGTGAAAACAAGGGCTTGAGGCGTGTTTTGTGAATGTGACCCTCGGCTGGTGCTTGATTGACAAAAAACCCGCCTGTCCAGTGAACATTCCGAGCAAGACATGTGCAGAACGACCAAACCGGAGAATTCGATGATCAAGGGCTTTGAAGCCAACCAGGTGCAAGCGTGATGGGAACGCCCGTACATGCAGAGACCGTTTTGAAGAACGGCAAGGTTTGGTGCGGCCTCGGCCTGCCTCTGGCCAGTGCCATTGCGCTGTGGGGCGGCCGGGTTCTGGCGACCGGCTCGGATGTCGAGATCGAGCCTCTGATCGGGCCGCAGACCACCGTGATCGATTTGGCCGGTCGGCTTGCAACGCCGGGGCTGAACGATGCGCATATGCACCTGGTGCCTTACGGCACCGCCATGTCCGAGATCGACCTGCGCCCCGCTACCGTGCCGACGCTGGAATCGTTGTTGGCATCGCTGCGGGATCGGGCCGCGACCCTGCCCAAGGGCGATTGGGTGATCGGGCGCGGCTATGACCATTTCAAGCTGGATGTCGGCCGCCACCCGTATCGCGAAGAACTGGACGAAGCCTGCCCGGATCATCCGGTCTATATCGTGCGCACGGACGGACACCTTGCCGTGGCAAACTCGCTGGCTTTGAAGCTGGCCGGGATCACCGAGGACACGCCGTCGCCGCAGGGCGGGCTGATCGAACGGCAGAACGGCCGGCTGACCGGTCTGTTGGCCGAAACCGGCCGCGAGCCGGTGATGCAGGTGCTGCCCGAGAACTCGGTCGAGACGCTGGTGCAAAGCATCGAGCGGGGCGGCGCGGATCTTCTGTCGCGCGGGATCACCTCCTGCATGGAGGCGGCGGTCGGCATCCGCGACGGCTGGACCGAGATGCTGGCCTATCAGAAGGCGCATCGCGAGGGCCGGCTCCCGGTGCGGGTCTATGCGACGCTGATGGGCGACAAGGGCCGGACGGTCATGGCCGAAGCCGGTGCCGCGGGCATGGTTTCGGGCGGCGGCGACGACATGTTCCGCATCGGCCCGGTCAAGATCTTTACCGACGGCGCGGCGGGCGGGCGCACCGCCGCGATGACCCGGCCCTATCTTGGCGGCGATGAAACCGACACCGGCCTGCTCTGCCTCGACGATGCCGAATTGAACGCCATGATCGCGGACGGCCATCGCAAGGGCTATCGGTTTGCCATTCACGCCATCGGCGATGCGGCCATCGAGCAGGTGCTGAACGCCTTCGAGGCGGCGCTGGCCGAGGTGCCGGATCCGGATCGCCGGCACCGGATCGAGCATTGCGGCTGGCTGCGGCCCGATCAGATGGCGCGCATGAAGGCGATGCACGTTCTGCCCGCGCCGCAGCCCGCCTTTCTCTATTACTTCGGCGATCTCTACCTGACCCTGATCGAAAAAGAGCGTGTCGAGGCCAGCCACCCGATGCGGACATGGATCGACGCGGGGCTGCATCCCTCGGCCTCGACCGATTGTCCGGTGGTCGAGATCGATCCCTTTGCCAACCTCTACTCGATGGTGACCCGCAAGACCGAAAAGGGCACCCAGATCGGCACGGAACATATCCTGACCATGGAAGAGGCGCTGAACGCCTATACCTTCGAATCCGCCTATGCCGCACATGAAGAAACGATCAAGGGGCAATTGGTGCCAGGGCAGCTTGGCGATGTCGCGGTGTTCGACACCGATCTGCTGACCTGCGCGGCCGAAGATATCCTGACCACCCGTTGCGATCTGACCATCTTGGGCGGGCGCGTGGTGTACCAGCGGGACCAGACCGTCTGATGCTGGGCCAGATCGTCAACAGATTGCTGATCTCGATCCCGGTTCTCTTCGGCGTGCTGATGCTGGGTTTCGGGCTGTTGATCCTGGTCCCCGGCGATCCCGCCATCGTCATGGCGGGGCCTACCGCGACGCCCGAGGTTCTGGCCGCGATCCGGGTCGAGATGGGTCTGGACCGCCCGGTTGTTGAACAGTTTTTCAGCTATATTGGCCGGGTGATGCAGGGCGATCTGGGGCGTTCGCTGATTTCCAACAAGACGGTGGGATCCGAACTGTTGGCCGCCATCGGGCCGACCGCGGAATTGATGTTCGCCTGTCTGATTTGGTCGATCCCGGTGGGCATCGGGCTGGGCACCCTTGCGGCGGTCAAGCGTGGCACGCTGATCGACCGCATGATCATGGCGGTGTCGGTTGCGGGCGTGTCGCTGCCGATCTTCTTCATCTGCCTGATGATGATCCATTACTTCGGGGTGCAATGGCGTCTGTTGCCCTTCATCGGGCGCGGCGGACCGCTCTGGACCCTCGACGGGTTGCGCCATATCGCGCTGCCGGCATTGTCCCTTGGCGCGATCTTCATCGGGCCGGTGGCCCGGATGACCCGCTCTTCGGTGCTGGAGGTGCTCAAGCTCGACCATGTGCGCACGGCGCGCTCCAAAGGGCTGCCGGAAACCCAGGTGATCCTCAGGCACGGGCTGCGCAATGCGCTGATCCCGGTGGTGACATTGATCGGCCTTCAGGCGGGATACCTTCTGGGCGGGGCGGTCGTGACCGAGAGCATCTTTTCCTTTCCGGGCATCGGCCGGCTTGCGGTTGGGGCGATCCTGTCCTCCGATTTTCCGCTGGCGCAGGGCACGATCCTGATTCTCGCGCTGAGCTTCATCCTGATCAACATGATCGTCGACATCCTCTATGCGCTGCTCGACCCGCGGGTGCAGTCATGAGGGCGGTGTTGCAAGCCACTTCTGCCCGGCCCGCGGGCGGCAAACCCGAAACCGGACATGGACAGGACGGCAGCCAATGACACCTGTTGACGCACCATCTTGGGATGCTCCGGCTCCCGTTCGCCCGTGGTGGCAGCGGCTGTTGCGGGATCCGGTCGCTTTGGTCGCGGCGGTGGTTCTGGCGGTCATCGTGGCCTGCGCCATTGCCGCACCGCTGATCGCTCCGCATGATCCCTTTGCCAGCTCGCGGGCGGTGATGAAGCCGCCGATCTGGTCGGACAAAAGTGATCCGGCACATCTTCTGGGCACGGACGGGCAGGGGCGGGACATGCTGTCGCGCCTGTTCCACGGCACCCGCCTGACGCTGATCATCGGTGTCCTGTCGGTCGGTCTGGGGGGGGTGCTGGGCTCGTTGCTCGGTCTCTTGGCGGCGTTTCGCCCGAAGCTCGATCCATGGGTCATGCGGCTGGTGGATGTCATGCTGTCGTTTCCGGCCATCCTGCTTGGGCTGGCTCTGGTTGCGGTGGTGGGACCGGGCGCGATGCCGGTGGTGATCGCCCTTGCAATTGCCACCGTCCCCGACAGCGCGCGGATCGCCCGGTCGATCGCCGTGTCGGTGATGAAGCAGGAATATATCGAAGCCGGACGCGCATTGGGCCTGTCGTCTTATACGCTGTTTCATCGCTATCTGCTGAGGAACTGCGTCTCGACGATCATGATCTTCATGTCGATGCGGTTCGGACAGATCATCCTGATCGGCGCGGCGCTGTCGTTTCTTGGCCTCGGCGCGCGCCCGCCGACCGCCGAACTGGGGATGATGGCGGCGCAGGGCAGGGATTTCCTGCTGTTCGCCCCGCATATCGCGGTGATCCCCTCGGTTCTGATTTTCGTGATCGTCCTGGCCGCGAACATTCTTGGCGACGCGCTGCGCGATGTCCTCGATCCACGACTGAGATCCTGAAGAAACACATGGAAAAAACAGGGAAAGGAATAACCATGAAAAGACTACTAACGACAACGGCGCTGCTGTTTGCAGCGGGCCTCGCGCAGGCCTCAGAGCTGACGATTGTGCGCGAGGTGGACAGCAACAACTATGATCCTCACAAGTCCACCGCCCGAGCGGCTTCGGAGATCCTGTTCATGCTGGGCGACACGCTGGTATCGCTCGCGCCGGACATGCAGACCGTAGAGCCGGGCATCGCCGAAAGCTGGGAAGTCAGCGAAGACGGCAAGACCTATACCTTCAAGCTGCGCGAAGATGTGACCTTCTGCGATGGCAAGGCGCTGACCGCCGCCGATGTGGTCTATTCGATGAACCGCTGGATCGATCCCGAGACGAAATCGCCGGTCGCATGGCGCGCCGGCGAAGTCGAAAGCGTCACCGCCGTCGACGACTATACCGTCGAATACAAGCTGACCGCGCCCTTCTCGGAACTGCTCTACCAGTTGACGCAAGGGTTCGGCACGATCATCGATCAGGCCAATGTCGAGGCGCTGGGGCCTGACTTCGGGATTTCCGGTTTCAACGGCACAGGTCCCTATTGCTGGGTCGAATGGACCCCGCGCGACAAGATGATCCTCGAAAAGCACGAGGCATACACCTGGGGCGCGCCGTTCCATGCCAACACCGGCCCGGCGTCGATCGACCGGATCACCTGGCAGATCGTTCCCGAAGAGAACACCCGCACCGTCGCGGTGATCACCGGGCAAAGCCAGGTGACGCAATACGTGCCCTATATCGCGCTTGAACAGCTTGCCGCCTCGCCGGGCGTCGAAGTGGTGCGGTCTGATCTGGCCTTCTGGACCTATTTCATGGGCTTCAAGATCGACAAGGACACGGTTTCCGATCCGGCCGTGCGCAAGGCCATCAACCTCGCGGTGGATCAGGCGGCGATGTCCGAGGACCTGTTCTTTGGCGTGGTACAGCCGGCCTATTCCTATGTCAGCCAAGAGGCGCTGGATTGGAATTCCTCGATCGACGACAAGCTGCTGAAATTCGACCCCGCCGAGGCCAATCGCCTGCTGGATGAGGCCGGCTGGGTCCGTGGCGATGACGGCGTCCGGTCGAAAGACGGGGTCCGTCTGTCACCCACGGCCTATGTCTTTGCCGGGTCGACATGGGGCAAGCTGTCCGAGGCCGTGCAGGCCTATCTCCTCGAGATCGGGGTGGACATGCAGATCCAGGCCTTCGATGCCACGGTGGCATGGGGCAAGCTGGCAACGCAGGAGTTCGACATGTTCGGCATGTCCTTCCCCTATGTCTCGTCGGGTGATGCGCTGAACCTGTATTTCCGCAGCCAGAACATGCCGTCTCCGAACCGGATGAACTGGGACGATCCCGAGACCGATGCGCTGTTGCTGGCGGGGGCCACGGCGATCAGCGACGAAGACCGCGCGTCCGCCTATGGCGATGTGCTGGAGAAAGTCCACGATGCCGCTGTCTGGCTGCCGCTCTATCACGAGCCGATGGTCATCGCGCAGTCGTCGGACCTCGAGACTATCGTGCCGCACAACATCTATGGATCGGGCCTCTACAAAGGTCTCGACCTTAAATTCAAGGAGTGATCTCCGCCTCCGGGCCGCGCCTGTGAAACGGCGCGGCCCATCCCCCCTGCGCCGATCTCCGGTTTTCACCTTTTACGAAAGACCCTCGTCATGTCCGTCACCGTCATCCGAAAAGCAGCCTGGATCGTAGCCTATGATCCCGAAGCGGGCACCCACACATATCTCAGGGATGGGGACGTCGCCTTTGACGGCGACAAGATCGTACACGTCGGCGGAACTTATGAGGGCGCGGCCGAAACCGAAATCGACGGGCGCGCCCGGCTTGTCTCGCCGGGGTTGGTGAACATCCATTCCCATCCGAGTTCCGAGGCAATGAACAAGGGCTTCCTGGACGAGCTGGGCTCGCCTCGGCTGGGCATGTCGTCGCTTTATGAATTTATGCCGCTCTTTCGCTGTGACGACGAGGGGCGCGAAGCCTGTGTGCAGGTCACCTATTCCGAGCTGCTGAAATCCGGGGTCACGACGCTGGTCGATCTCTCGGTCAATTGGGACGGCTGGATCGAGACCTTTGCCGCGTCGGGCCTGCGCGGTGTCGTCAGCCCGATGTACCGGTCGGCTCGGTGGTACACCGACAACGGCCATGTGGTGAATTATGAATGGGACGAGGCCGCGGGCAAGGCCGATATGGACGCGGCGGTCAAGACGGTCGAGGCCGCGATCAACCATCCCTCGGGGCGTCTGTCGGGCATGATCTCGCCCTCGCAGATCGACACCTGCACGCCGGACCTTATTGCCGACAGCTTTGCGCTGGCGCAGGAGAAGGGGCTGCCGTTCCAGATCCACGCGGCGCAGTCGGTCGTGGAGTTCACCGAGATCACGCGCCGTCACGGCGTGACACCCCTGGAATGGCTGGACAGCCTGGGTGTGCTCAAACCCGGGGCAATCATCGGCCACGGCATCTTCCTGAACGACTATCCGAATGTGTTCTGGCCCGAAGCGCAGGATTTCAAACTGTTGCAGGAGTCCGGCGCAGCGGTTGCCCATTGTCCAACCGTATTCCAGCGCCGCGGCATCGCGATGAACACCGTTGGCCGCTATATCCGCGGCGGTGTCCCTGTGGGCATCGGGACCGACACCTATCCTCACAACATGCTCGAAGAGATGCGGACCGCGCTGTACCTCAGCCGGATAATGTCGAAGAACCCCTACGACCTGCGCACCTCCGACATCTTTGACGCGGCGACACTGGGCGGGGCCAAGGTGCTGGGCCGCGAGGATATCGGCCGCCTTTCGGTTGGCGCCAAGGCCGACCTGTTCCTTGCCGATCTGGCCGATCCGGCCATGATGCCGGTGCGCGATCCGCTTCGGTCGCTGATCTACGTGGCGGCGGAACGCGCGGTGCGCGACGTGTTTGTCGACGGGCGTCACGTCGTGGTCGACGGTGAGGTGCCGGCCTTCGATCTGCCCGAGGCGCTGGCGCGGCTCGAAGCGGCGCAGCGCCGCGCCGAAGAGCAATTCGCCACCCTCGATTTTGCCGGGCGCACCCACCAGGACGCCTCGCCCTATGTTTATGGACAAGCCTGATCATGGGCCAGTCACAGCCCCCCCTGCTTGAGGTTGATGACCTCGCCGTCGAGTTTCACACCGGCGGCACGGTGCAGCGCGCGGTTCAAGGCGTGTCTTTCTCGCTCGAGCGGGGCAGAACGCTGGGCGTGGTCGGCGAATCCGGCTGCGGGAAATCCGTCACGTCGCTGTCGATCATGCGCCTCGTGCCGCAGCCGCCGGGGAAATACGCCCGCGGCGAGATACGTTTTGACGGGAAGGATCTGTTGGCCCTGCCCGAGTCCGAGATGCGCAAGCTCAGGGGCGCGCGCATCGGGATGATCTTCCAGGAACCGATGACCTCGCTCAATCCGGTCTATACCTGCGGCGAGCAGATCGTCGAGACGCTGATGATCCATTCCACGCTAACGACGGCCGAGGCCCGCGAAAGGGCAATCGAGATGCTGGGTCTCGTCGGGCTTCCTTCGCCGCGCAGCAGGGTAGACGATTATCCTCACCAGCTGAGCGGGGGGCAGCGGCAACGGGTGATGATTGCGCTGGCGCTGGCCAACGATCCCGACCTGCTGATCGCGGACGAACCGACGACGGCACTGGATGTGACGGTACAGGCGCAGATCCTCGACTTGATGGGTGATCTTCGGAGCCGCACCGGAGCCGCCGTGATGCTGGTGACGCATGACCTGGGCGTGGTGGCGCAGACCTGTGACGATGTGGTGGTGATGTATGCCGGGCGCGTGGTGGAGCGCGCGGGCACCGCCGCGCTCTTCGCCGATCCGCAGCATCCCTATACCGTGGGGCTGATGGCGGCGATCCCGCGGATCAACACGGCGGTCGGGCGGCTTGCGACGATCCCCGGCTCGGTGCCGCCGCCTTGGGCCGCACTCTCGGGCTGCCGTTTCGCCAGCCGCTGCCCGCTGGCCACCGATCAATGCCGCACCGAGGATCCGCCGATGACCGAGATCTCGGCCGGCCACGCGGTTGCCTGCTGGCGCGCGCCGATCGAGGTGGCGGCATGAGTGCAATGCTTGAAGTCCGGGGACTGACCAAGCATTTCCCCGTCCACCGCGGCGTGTTGCGGCGCGTGGTGGGACAGGTCAGGGCCGTCGAGGATGTCAGCTTTGACGTGGCGCAGGGCGAGACGCTGGCCATCGTGGGCGAGTCCGGCTGCGGCAAGTCCACGATCGGGCGCACCTTGCTGCGGCTGATCGAGGCGACGGCCGGATCGGTGCGGTTGGAAGGCGAGCATGTGCTGAACCAGCCCGAAGCGAAGATGCGCGAGATCCGCAAGCAGATGCAGATCATCTTTCAGGATCCCTTCGGTTCGTTGAACCCGCGCATGACGGTTTCAGAAACGCTGGCCGAGCCGCTTTTGCTGCATGGCCTGGCCACGGCGAAGGATGTGCGCGAGAAAGTATCTAACCTGCTGGAGACCTGCGGGCTGCAACCTTGGCACGCCGAGCGTTATCCGCACGAGTTCTCGGGCGGGCAGCGCCAGCGCGTGGGCATCGCCCGCGCCCTCGCCACGCGGCCCAAGCTGATTGTCTGCGACGAGCCGGTTTCGGCGCTCGACGTGTCGGTGCAGGCGCAGATCGTGAACCTGTTGAAGGATCTCCAGCAGCAATTCGGCATCGGCTATGTCTTTATCAGCCACGATCTTGCCGTCGTCCGGCACATGGCTGACCGGGTGGCCGTGGTCTATCTTGGCCGGATTGTCGAAGAAGCGCCGACCGCCGATCTCTTTGCCCGGCCGAGCCATCCCTATACCCGATCGCTGATCGACGCGGCGCCGCGGCCCGATCCGGGCGAAAAGACCGCACGGGCCCCGCTGGAAGGCGATCTGCCCTCCGCGCTCGCGCCGCCGTCTGGCTGCGCCTTTCATCCCCGCTGTCCGATGGCGCAGGATCTGTGCCGGACCGAGCGGCCGGCGCTGCGCAAGCTGGGCCAGGCGCGCGTCGCCTGTCACTTTGCCGAAACCGTCACCGCCACCGGATTGACCACGGCCGCCGCGCCGTCGCCGGCCTTTCGCGACCGGCTCGCGGTGCTGAATGCCGCTCGAACACATGAGAAACCATGACTGAATACCCCACTATGAACGGCGCCGAATCCGTGGTGCGCAGCCTGCACGGGGCGGGTGTAAGCGTCTGCTTCGCCAATCCGGGAACCTCCGAGATGCAGTTCGTCGATGCCCTCGACCGGACCGGGCTGATGCGCTGTGTTCTGGGCCTTTTCGAAGGTGTCGTAACCGGCGCCGCCGACGGCTATGCGCGAATGGCCGGCGTCCCGGCCGTGACGCTGCTGCATCTTGCACCGGGACTGTCGAACGCCAGCGCCAACATGCACAACGCGCGCAAGGCGCGGTCGCCGATGCTGAACCTCGTGGGCGACCACGCCGTGCGCCACCGTGGCTATGACGCACCGCTGACTTCGGATGTCGCGGGGGCCGCGGCTCCCTTCTCCGATTGGGTGAAGACGGCGACCAGCCCGGACACCTTTGCCCGTGACGCGATGGAGGCCCTGGGCGCCGCCATGGCCCGGCCGAACCGGGTTGCAACGCTGATCGCCCCAGCGGATATCGGCTGGGATGAGGGTGGGGTGGTCGCGCCGCCACCGCCGCCGCCCGATTTCGCACCGCTGGACGAGCATGCGCTGGAACGTGCCGCCGGGATGCTTGACGCCGAGACCGTGCTGCTGGTGGGGGGCCGCGTGCTGGAACAGCCTGACGCCGTGGCGCTCTTGCACGGGATCGCGGATAAGACCGGCGCACGGGTGCTGGCGCCGACGTCGAACCGCCGATGTGACCGCGGGGCGGGCCGCGCCGGGATCGACAAGGTGCCCTATCCCATCGACATGGCGCTTGAGACGCTCGCGCCGTTTAAGCGCGCGGTATTGATCGAGACCGTGCCGCCGGTCGCCTTCTTTGCCTATCCGGGAAAGCCCAGCCTGTTGCTGCCCGCAAGCTGCGAGGTGATGACGCTTGCCGGGTTGGACGGGGATGGCCCCGCCGCGATCGCAGCACTGGCCGAGCGGGTCCGGGCCAGCAAGCTGATCGCGCCGGTGGAGCTGCCGCCAAGCCCCGCAGCGGGCGCGATCACTCCGGCCACGATCGCTGCGGCCATTGCACATGCGCTGCCCGACAACGCCATCGTCGTGGACGAGAGCATTTCGGGGGGCCGCGACATCTGGCGCGCCACCAGGGCCGCCGCGCCACATGCGTGGATTTCCTTGACCGGCGGCGCCATCGGCGACGGCATTCCGATGGCGCTTGGCGCCGCAGTGGCCTGTCCGGATCGGCCGGTCGTTTCGCTGCAAGCCGACGGTTCTGCGATGTACACGATCCAAGCATTGTGGAGCCAAGCCCGCGAACAGGCCAACGTCACCACGGTGATCTTTGCCAACCGGACCTACGAGATCCTCAAGAAAGAGCTGTTCGCCGTCGGCGCCAATCCCGGCCGCTCGGCGCTGGACATGCTGGATCTCGACCGGCCCCATCTCGATTTCGTGTCGCTCGCCCGCGGCATGGGGGTTCCGGCCCGGCGCATCGAAGACGCCGCAGAGCTGCAACGGGCCATCGCCGACGCGGCACACGAGCCCGGGCCGTACCTGATCGAGGCGATGATGTAGGGACAGATGCAACGCCCTGACGCAATTCGATTAATTGCAACCGCCGCTGACAAGTCTCTGGGTCAGGGGCGACGACGTGAAGACCCTTGTTCCAGCGACGCAACTCACAACAGGAGAGCCCGGATGACCAGACAACTCACACTCGGTACCATCGCAACGCTTCTCGCCCTCGGCGGGGCCGCCCAGGCGCAGGAGACCACCTATACCGTCGCCTTGGACGGGACATTTGCACCGCATGCCATGCCTGCACTGTCGGGCGGCATCGAAGGCTTCAACGTCGATCTGGCCAATGAGATCGGTGAACGGCTTGGCGTGTCGATGGATATCGTGGCGACGCAATTCTCGGGAATCCTGCCGGGTCTTGCCGCCGGGACTTATGATTTCGTCGTCGCCCCCGTGACCATCACCGAAGAACGCGCCGGCAACCTGTTGTTTTCCGAAGGCTACCTGAACACGGATTTTCAGTTCGTGGTCAAGGCCGGCACCGAAGAGATCACAAGCCTTGAGGAGCTGAGCGGAAAAACCATCGCGGTGAACAAGGGGTCTGTCTATGACTCCTGGGCTCGCGAAAAGGCCGAGGAGATCGGCTGGATCGTCGAAAGCTATGGCACCAACAGCGATGCGGTTCAGGCCGTCGTCTCGGACCGCGCCTTTGCCAATGTCGCGGGCAACACCGTCTCCGCCTGGGCGGTCAAGCAGAATCCGGCCATCGAGCTCAGCTACCTGTATTCCACCGGGCTGGTCTGGGGCATGCCCTTCAAAAAGGGCGATGAAGCGCTGCGCGACAAAGTCGAAACCGTTATCGAATGCCTGAAGCTTGACGGCACCATGGCCGCGCTGAGCGAGAAATGGTTCGGCGTCACGCCGGCTTCGGGTTCGGCGGCGGTCACGCCGCAGCCCGGTTTTGGCCAGCCCGGCTTTGAAGGCTATGCCATGGATGATCACACGCCGGGTTGCGACTGATATGACCCTGTCTCGCACCCCTGGGGGAGAGTCGGCCACGGCCACTCTGTCGCTGCGAGCCTTGCACAAGTCCTTCGGCACCATTCCGGTGCTGAAGGGGATAGACCTGCACGTTCAGCGCGGCGAGATGGTTTTTGTCCTGGGCCCTTCGGGGTCTGGGAAATCGACCATGCTGCGCTGTTGCAACCGGTTGGAAGAACCCGATTCCGGCGCGATCTTGATCGAGGGTGATCTGCTCACCGGACCCGGTGTTGATCTGAACAAGATGCGCCGGCGGATCGGCATGGTGTTCCAGTCCTTCAACCTTTACCCGCATCTCTCGGCGATGGGAAATGTCACCCTTGCGTTGCGGCGGGTGTTGAAGTTGTCCCGCGCGCAGGCCGAAGCCGAAGCCATGGCCGCGCTGCGCAGTGTCGGCCTGTCCGACCGGGCGCGGCATTATCCGGCGCAGCTTTCCGGCGGACAACAACAGCGGGTGGCCATCGCCCGCGCGCTGGCGCTGAAGCCAAGCGTGATGCTTTTCGACGAACCGACCTCGGCGCTGGACCCGGAACTGGTGGGCGATGTTCTGGACGTGATGCGCGAGGTCAAGGATCAGGGCATGACCATGCTGGTGGTCAGCCACGAGATGCAGTTTGCCCGCGAGGCCGCCGACCGGGTGGTCTTCATGGACGGCGGCGCCATCGTCGAACAGGGGCCGCCGGACCGGTTTTTTTCCATGCCAGAGCAAGAGCGGACCCGCGCGTTCCTGTCGCGGATGCGTGGATAAAACGCATGGACCTGTTTCTCGATCAGTTCGTCAATCCGGAGGTTCTGGCCAAATATGCGCCCCTGATCCTCAAGGGCGCCGGCGTGACCGTCGTGCTGTCGCTGCTGATCGTGCTGGCCGGGATCGGGTTTGGCGCTTTGCTGGCCTGTCTGCGCGCCTATCGGCTCCGGCTGGTTTCGTTTCTGATCGTGGTCTTTGCCGATGTCTTTCGGGCGCTGCCGCCGCTGGTGCTGATCCTGCTCGTGTTCTTCGGTCTGCCCAATATCGGCGTGGTGCTGTCGTCCTTTACCGTCTTGTTCATCGTGCTGACCCTCGTGCTTGCCGCCTTTGCCGAAGAGATCGTCTGGGCGGGCATCACCTCGATCCCGAAGGGCCAATGGGAAGCGGCGCGCAGCACCGGGCTCGGCTTTACCCAGGCGCTGTTTTACGTGGTGCTTCCGCAAGCGGTGCGCATGGTTATTCCGCCCCTGACCAACAGGGCCATCGCAATCACCAAGATGACGGCGCTTGGCATGGTCATTGGCGTGCCGGATATCCTGGGGCAGGCGACGACCGCGCAATCCTTCAGCGCCAATGCCTCGCCGCTGACGCTGGCCGCGGTGGCCTATGTGCTGCTGTTTCTGCCCTTTGTCATCGCCTCGCGCTGGCTCGAGGCGCGTTTCGCGCGCCCAGGGAGCTGAAGCATGGACGCGATCCTGCAACAATTCTTCAACATCGAGATCATGGCGAAATCCATGCCGCTTGTGCTCAAGGGCCTTGGCATGACGCTGTTGATCTGTGCCGTGGTCATCCCGCTGGGAGCATTGGGCGGGCTGGCGGCGGCGCTGGCCTCGGTCTCTGGCAACCGGTTTCTTCGCAGGGGCGCGATTGCCTTTGTCGATCGGTTCCGGGCGATCCCACCGCTGGTGCTGCTGATCTTCATCTATGCGGGCCTGCCATTCGCAGGCATGCGCATTTCGCCCTTCGCGGCGGTCACGCTTGGGTTTTTCCTGAACAATTCCGCCTATTTTGCCGAGATCTTCCGGGCCGGCCTGTTGTCGGTCCCGAAAGGTCAGGCCGAAGCCGCGCGTTCAACCGGGCTGACCCGGGCGCAAACCCTGATCTGGGTCACCCTGCCGCAGGCGGTGCGCAACGTGTTGCCCGACCTGCTGTCCAACATGGTCGAGATCGTGAAACTGACCTCGCTCGCCTCGGTCGTCTCGCTGGGCGAGATACTGCACGCTGCCGGGCTGGTACGCTCATTGACCTACAACGCCTCGCCGCTTGTTCTGGCGGCAGGCATCTACCTCTTGCTGCTTTGGCCGCTGATCCGACTGATCAGCCACTTCGAGCGGCGGATTGCGAGCTAAATAAGGAGTACGAGAGATGCGGGAAATCGTGATTGGCGCGGCGCAGATGGGGGGCATCCAGAAGGACGACAGCCGCAAGGCGGTGGTGGACCGGATGCTGGCCCTGCTGGCACAGGCCGCCGAGGCGGGATGCGATCTTGTGGTCTTCCCGGAACTGGCCCTGACGACATTCTTTCCGCGTTGGTGGATGGAGGATCAGGCGGAGGTCGACCGCTGGTTCGAGACCGAGATGCCGGGAGCGGAGACCCAGCCGCTGTTCGACGCGGCCAAGCGCCATGGCATCGCCATTACCTTTGGCTATGCGGAGAAGACGCCGGAGGGCCGGTATTTTAACACCTCGATTCTGACCGACCGCAGTGGGACCATCATCGGCAAGTATCGCAAGGTCCATCTGCCGGGCCATTCCGAATACGACACTGAACGCGCCTTTCAGCACCTCGAAAAGCGTTATTTCGAGCCCGGCGATCTTGGGTTTCCGGTCTGGCGCAACCTCGATGCCTGGATGGGGATGTGCATCTGCAACGACCGCCGCTGGCCGGAGGTCTATCGCGAGATGGGGCTTCAGGGTGTTGAACTGATCACGCTGGGCTATAACACCCCGGCGGTGAACAGCCAGGACAGCGCCGAGGGCCTGAAAGAGCGGCTTTATCATTCCGAGCTGTCGATGACCGCGGGCGCCTATCAGAACGCGGCCTGGGTAGTCGGCGTGGCGAAATGCGGCGACGAGGACGGTCATCCGCTGATGGCGGGCTCGATCATCGTGGATCCCAACGGTTTTGTCGTCGCCCGGGCCGAAACCGACGGTGACGAATTGGTGGTACATGCCTGTGACATGGACCTCTGCGACTTTGGCAAGCGGACGATCTTCGACTTTGCCCGCCATCGCCGGGTGGAACATTACGGGCGGATCACCGGGCAGACCGGGGTTGTCCTGCCCGACGAGGCGGGCTGAGCTGCGCGGCGGCACAAGACGGGCTGATCCTTCCCGATATCTGGCGCCTTGCCTGCGGCGGAGGCCAGCCTGTCGCGCAGCTTTTTGCAGACAAATATGCAAGGTTGGTGGGGATCGAGCCGCGCTCGATCCCGCCACGACCGAAAATCAACGGAGACTGATTTGACTAGTCTGATTAACAGAAATTCGGAAGGCGTTTTCATTATCGCCGCGACGCCCTTCGACGACACCGGCGCCATCGATTATGACAGTACCGACCGGATGGTGGACTTTTACCTGGAAACCGGGGTCAGCGGCATGACGATCCTGGGCATCATGGGTGAGGCGCCCAAGATGGCCGGAGACGAGGCGCAGAGCTTTGCCAGCCACGTGATCAAGCGGGTCAACGGGCGCGTGCCCGTGGTGGTCGGCGTCTCGGCCGCGGGGCTGGACAACATGGCGCGCCTCAGCGCCACCGCGATGGACGCCGGGGCAGGCGGCGTGATGGTCGCGCCCCAGCCCGGGATGGCCACCGAGACCAAGCTCAAAGGCTATATGGCACAGGTCTGCGCGGCGCTGAAAGACACGCCGATCTGTTTTCAGGACTACCCGCAGACCACCAGCGTGCAGGTCTCGGTCGAAACCATTCTGAGCCTGACCGTGGATCATCCGCAGATCGTAATGCTGAAACACGAAGACTGGCCGGGGTTGACCAAGCTCAGCCGGGTGCGGGCAGAAACCGGCACCGCCGATGTGCCGCGCCTGTCGATCCTGACCGGCAACTCGGCGCTGTTTCTGGCACAGGAAATGCAGCGCGGCGCCGATGGCGCGATGACAGGCTTTGCCTATCCCGAGATGCTGGTGCAGGTTGTCGCAAGGCACAAGGCCGGCGACGTGGACGGGGCGGAGGACCTGTTCGACGCCTACCTGCCGATGGTGCGGTACGAGCAACAGCTGGGTCTCGGCCTTGCGATCCGCAAGGAGGTGCTGCGCCGGCGCGGCGTCATCGCGAGCAACAAGGTCAGGGCGCCGGGACCCGCGTTGACCGCACGAGACCACGAGGAGCTGACGCGGTTGATGGCGCGTCTGGAAAAGAGACTGGGAGAATTGAACTGATGGATCTGGGACTGGCAGGAAAACGCGCCTTGGTGATGTCGTCGTCCAGAGGCTTGGGGCTTGGCTGTGCGCAGGCACTGGCCGCCGAGGGCGCGCATGTGCTTCTGACCGGGCGTTCGGGCGACAAGCTGGCCCGCGCAGCGGCAGAGATCAACGCCGCGGGGCCGGGCAAGGCGGATTTCGTCGTCGCCGATCTGACCTCTAAGAGTGTTGTGGACACGCTGATCGCGGCGGCCGAGGAATTTCTCGGGGGCGTCGACATTCTTGTCAACAACACCGGCGGCCCGCCGCCCGGCCGTATGGTCGAGGCCGATACCGCCGTGCTTGCGGCGCAATTTGACACCATGGTGATGACGGTGGCCTCGCTGACCTCCCGATTGTTGCCCGCGATGCAGGCGCAGGGCTGGGGCCGGGTCATCACCATCGGATCGTCCGGCGTGATCCAGCCGATACCCAATCTTGGCCTGTCGAATGCCATCCGCTCGGCGCTTGTGGGCTGGTCGAAGTCGCTCTCGAACGATGTCGCGGCAGATGGCGTGACCGTCAACATGCTGTTGCCGGGACGCATCCACACCGAACGGGTCGACGAGCTGGACGAAAACGCCTCTCGCAAAAGCGGCAAGCCGCTTGATGATATCCGCGTCGCCTCGAAGGCGACGATCCCCGCCGGACGTTATGGGACGGTCGAGGAATTCGGCGCCGTCTGCGCCTTTCTCGCCTCGCAACAGGCAAGTTATGTCACCGGCAGCCTCGTGCGCTGCGACGGTGGCGCCATCAAGTCGGTATAGGCACATGTACGATCTGGTTATCAAGAACGGCACGATTGTCACGGCCGCGGACACATACAGCGCCGAAATCGGGATCAAGGACGGCAAGATCGCCACCATTGGCACCGGGCTGGAGGCCAGCGACACCATCGATGCCACCGGCAAGCTGGTTCTGCCCGGCGGGATCGAGGCGCATTGCCACATCGCGCAGGAAAGCGCGACAGGGGGCATGACCGCGGATGATTATCGTTCGGGCTCGATCAGCGCGGCCTTCGGTGGCAATTCCTGTTTCGTGCCCTTCGCGGCGCAGCACCGCAACATGGGCGTGATCGAAACGCTCGATCTCTACGACAGCCGGGCGCAAGGGGCGTCGGTCATCGACTATGGCTATCACCTGATCGTGGCGGACCCGACCGAGAAGGTGCTTGCCGAAGAACTGCCCGAGGCGTTCCGGCGCGGCGTCACCTCCTTCAAGGTCTTCATGACCTATGACCTGATGAAGATCGATGACCGTCAGTTCCTCGACATTCTAAGCATCGCCAAGGAAAACGGCGCGCTGACCATGGTTCATGCCGAAAACTCGGGCATGATCGCCTGGATGTCCGAGCGACTGGTCGAGGCCGGCCATACCCAGCCGCGCTATCACGCGGTCAGTCACCCGGCGCTGGCTGAATCCGAGGCGATCAACCGTGCGATTTCTTTGGCCAAGCTGGTGGATGCGCCGCTTTTGATCGTGCATGTCTCGACACCCGAAGGCGCGGCGCTGGTCAGCGATGCACGCATGGCCGGTGCCAAGATCTTTGGGGAAACCTGCGCGCAGTATCTGTTTCTCACCCGCGACGATCTGGATCGTCCGGGGATGGAGGGGGCCAAGTTCATGTGCTCGCCTCCGCTGCGAGACAGCGCCACGCAAGAGGCGCTGTGGCGGCATCTTCAGGCCGGGACGTTCAGCGTGTTCTCGTCCGATCACGCGCCTTATCGTTTTGACGAAAGCGGCAAGCTTGCCAAGGGGCCGGATGCCACCTTCAAGCAGATCGCCAACGGGATGCCGGGGATCGCGCTGCGCCTGCCGCTGCTGTTTTCCGAGGGCGTCGCCAAGGGGCGCATCACCC
Organism: Pseudooceanicola lipolyticus; assembly: GCF_002786325.1. GTDB lineage: Bacteria > Pseudomonadota > Alphaproteobacteria > Rhodobacterales > Rhodobacteraceae > Pseudooceanicola_C > Pseudooceanicola_C lipolyticus. The sequence goes on from NZ_PGTB01000001.1 coordinate 172,353, forward strand.
TGCAACAATTCGCCGCCCTCTCGGCAAGCAATGCGGCCAAGCTGTATGGTCTGAGCTCCAAGGGCAGCATCGCCATCGGCATGGATGCCGACATCGCGATCTGGGATCCGAAGGAAAGCCGCACGGTCAAGGTCGAGGATCAACACGACAACATGGATTACACGCCGTTCGAAGGCTGGACCGTCACCGGCTGGCCGGTCACGGTTCTGACGCGGGGCGCGCGGGTGATCGATGGTGGCGCGCTGGTTGCGGAACCGGGCCATGGCCAATACGTCGCCCGCGATAAGATCGACCTGACGGGCTATCCGGGTCACCGGGCCGCCGAGCTTGACCCGGCGACAAATTTCGGCGCGCGGATCATGCCGGAGACGCGTTCGTGACCGGCCCGATTGTCGTCATCAACCCCAATTCGAACCAGGCGGTGACCGACGGTCTGGACCGCGCGCTGGCGTCCTTCCGCCTGACCGGCGGGCCGGCCATTGAATGCGTCACCCTGACCGAAGGGCCCTTCGGGATCGAATCTCAGCTGCATTCCGATCAGGTCGTCCTGCCGCTGGTCGATCTGATTGCGCGCCGCAGCGATGCCGCGGCCTTTATCATTGCCTGTTACTCGGACCCCGGGATCGACGCCTGCCGCTCGGTGTCGCCCGTGCCGGTCTTCGGCATTCAGGAAAGCGGTTTGCTGACCGCGTTGAGCCGGGCGGACCGCATCGGGATCGTGGCCATCGCGGAAGCCTCGGAAAAGCGGCATCGGCTCTATATGCGGCGCATGGGCGTGTCGTCGCGGATCGCCGGGGAACGCGCGCTGAACATGACGGTCGACGAAACCGCCCGCGGCACCGGGACTTTCACGCGCCTGCAAGAGGTGGGCAGGGCGCTGATCTCGGACGGGGCCGAGGCGCTGGTGCTGGGCTGTGCCGGCATGGCCGTTCACCGGGCCCCGCTGGAACAGGTTCTGGGCATTCCGGTGATTGACCCCACGCAGGCGGCGGTCTCGATGGCGATGGGAACGGTGCTGGCGAACCAAATTTGAAAGCGCTAGACATGCGGCATGAAGATCGCAAGACGCAATGACCTGTCGCTTCGCCTGCTGGAAATTTTCGGCACATTGATGCTGCGGCAAACCACGGTTGCCGCGGCCGAGGAACTGGGAATTTCCCAGCCTTCGGTGTCGACCGCGATCAAGCAACTCGAAGAGCAGCTGGGCTTTGAACTGTTCGAGCGCGAGAAAAAGCGCATGATCCCCACGAACGAGGCGCGCAGCCTGTTCCAGGAGGTCGAGCCGCTGTTCGAACAACTCCGTTCGGTGGAATCCTGCGTGCGGGATCTGCGCGGCGGCACCGTGGGCAAGCTGCGCATCATGGCGACGCCGCCGCTGGGCCATTCGGTGGTGCCTGGCGCGCTTTCGGCCTTTCTGGCCGATCGTCCCGGCGTGACCGTGCAATATGATGTGCGGCGGATGGACGCCGTGATTGACGCCGTTGCCATCGGGGCCGCAGATATCGGGCTTTGCCTCGGGTTGGACAGCCATCCCGGCGTCGATGTGACCACCATACAGTGGGAGCGGATGGTGGCATTGATGCGCGATGATCACCCGCTGGCGGCGCTGTCGATTGTCAGCCCGCAAGATATTGCCGGCCATAATCTCATCGGGCTGGATCGTGCCTCGAGTCTCGGGCTGATGGTGCAGAACGCCTTTGACCTCGCGCGCGTGCCCTATACGCCGCAGATAGAGGTGCGCTATTGTCACACGGCGGCGGTGCTTGCGCATTCAAGCAACGGGATCGCCGTGGTGGATTATCACACCTCGACCTTCTTGCCCAACATGGCCCTGACCAGCCGCCCGTTCGACCCGGCAATCTCGGTCCCCGCCTGCGTGATTTCGCGCCCGGGCCGGTCGCTGTCACGCCTGGCGCTGGAATTTCAGAGGACATTCCTTGCCGCCCTGACGGGATAGGGGCAGCGCATTGGGTGCATGTTGAATGGCCCCTGGCTGTGGGCCCATGGCCTTCGCCAACATCAGCCCACACCCAGATGACCCGCTTGCCTGTGCTACACAGCTTTGGGTTCAGCTTGCTCAGCCCGCTGAAACACCGCCAAGGTGGCAAAGACCCCGGCAAGCACGAAAACGTGGCCGATCGTCGAAACTCCGAACGCCACATAGCTGCCGATCGCCACGGCGAAAATCGTACTCCACATCCATGCGAGGATTTGCATAAGCATATGCGCTGTCATCAATGGAAAGCTGCGAAGAGGATTGCGGCGCTCGTTCATCACCACGTCCCATGCCAGTTTGACTGAAGATCTGGAAATCATTTTCTCCTCCTTTTTCTTTGTGCCTTGGATACGCGCGCACCGGAGCGGCAGATCAACTTTTTCACGAAGTCGTCAGAAACATCCCGAAGGTGTGGGAGAAGGCCGGGGGCATTTCCGGAGCATCGCTATCGCTCTGACGCATTCGCATTTCAGGGATCGCCGGACGCGCGCGATCATCCGATTCCCGATCCAGTGTCGCGACGTCCTTCTCGGACATCGCCGGCTTGGTCGATGCGGCAGTGCCAAACGCCGATGCCATGTGCTCGATCACCAAGTTCGGCATGGCACTCGGTCCGGTGGCGTGCTCCTGCCTCACTCAATCCGCTGATCATTGCCGGATGGACACCGGTCTTCCTGCCCGGCCCGCAGCGTGTCCATCTTGGCCTGGTCGCTAGAGCCCGATCTCGCGTTGAGGCGCCTCGAACGCCTGGCGCAGCTCTAGGCAACCGTCAAGAATGGCGCCCCCGCCGGGCAGGAGATGCGGACGGAAGACGCCATCTTTCCAAAGAGCAATACCGTCGGCTTCAACGGTCGGGTCGATCACGTTCCAGCTGATTTCACCTGGAGGTTCGGCGCCGCAGGTGTGGAAATGCAATATTCGCGGGTTTCCGAAGGCAGAGCCGCTCCAGACCTCGTAAGAGCGTTCGATTGGCCCCTCGAATCGGCAGCCGGGATGGATGCCCGCGTGCCACGAGTGCACGGCGCGATGGTCGAGGCCGTAACGTTCGGCGACGGACGTCAGATGCTTGGTCGCGCGCCGTGCGCCGGCATCGTCCCCGGTGAATTCGGTGAACCTGCCCTGCTCGAAATTTGCAAAGACCTCGGGCGGCAAGGTGACGGTGAACGGGTCGTAATAGCGCGCACCGGTACCGGTAAGGAATCCCGGCATCGCCACCCGGCCCGAGAAACCCTCGGCGCTAATGGGCGAGAACACCGATAGTGGAAACCTCAGACAATGCGTGTCCGAGGGGGCGTGACCGCGCGGTGCGCGCCCGCGGACATCGGTGCCGCGGCCACAGGTGATCCGGATCTCGGTTGCGGCGGCAAGGGCGCGGTCGGTCAGGTCGCGCAGGGCCACGAGCGCCGGGTAAGGGATGGTTCCGAAAGTCGAGGCGAGGGTACGGGCATCGAGCGCATAGCACTGCACGGTGCGCGTCGCTGTCGAGGGGGTCTCGAACCGCAGCTGGTCGCCCAGGCGCGACAGCGACACCACGACATCGGCATCGGCATCGGCAAACTGCGGAAGTAGCTCGGCAGGGATGCTGCGGGCCTCGGGGTGAAATCCGGTGTCCACCTGGCGGACATCGCAGCCAAGAGAATGCGCCGCCGTCGCCACGCATGGGGCAAGATCAGCGGAATAGAACCTGTGTCCGGGGTCTTCAATGGCAAGCAGAACGCGCTCGCCAGCCCGGACCCCGGCGCAGGTTTCAAGAAGGTTGATCGCGCCCGGATTGATTGACGCGGCAGTCACGAGACGCTGTCGCAGTCTTGCTGCGCCTTGAACTGTGCGAAGGCTTCGAGCGCCTTGGCGCCGTAGGCGATAGAGGGCCCCCCGCCCATGTAGGCGGCCATCTCGACCACCTCGGTCACCTCTTCTTCGGTGGCCCGGAGCCGCGCGAGCGAGCGGGCATGGAAGCCGATGCAACTGTCACAACGCGTCGAGATGCCGATTCCGAGGGCGATGAATTCTTTCGTCTTCTCGCTCAGGGCGTCCTCGCGCTTGGCGGCGCGGGACATGGTCGAAAACCCCTTGAACAACTCCGGAGCGCGGCGGCCAAGACGAGCGATGCGATCCTCGGTTTCTGAAATGAATGCCAGCCAGTCCATGGTTTCACGTCGCCTTGTAATAGCCGATAACATCGCCGTCAGTGGTCACGCCGAGGCCGTTGAGCAGGCGGTTCGCGTAGTTGAAATAGCCGACGATCTGGTTCACTTCGAGGATCTCGCCATCGTCAAGCCCGGCGTCGCGCAGCGCGACGACATCCGCCTCGACCATGTTTCCGGGGTTCAGCGTGAGCTTTTCGGCATAGCGCAGGATCGCCAGTTCGCGACCTTCGAACACGGTTTCGGGTTGGCCCGCGTCCAGCGCGGCACGAATGGCGTCTGCCCGCTCTGCGTCACCGATCAAATGCGCGGCGTTCGCCCAGTGATTGGCGAAGGAATAGGGACAGGCGTTGAGCGTCGAGACCCAGGCACTGACGACTTCCTGCAACCAAGTCGGCAGGGCGTTGGAGTCGTCATGCAATGCGGCGCGGTAGAGGATGACATGGCCGCGCATCGTGCTGGGACGGAGCGAATGCACGCGCATCACATTGTCGACAGTTCCGTGGGGTGTGCGGGCTAGATCGAGCACCTCACGCAAGTCCGGCCCCGCCTCGTCGTCCGGAATCATTCTGATCCATGCGCCCATTCCCACGCTCCCGTTAGGCGGATTCGCCTGTTAGTGTTGCATGTCCGGGCCGTTCGGGAGGGCGCCGGCCGATTTCTTGGTATCGGCAAGGATAATGCGGTTGACCCAAGCGGATCAGCAAAAAAGCATAATCCTAAACATTAGGTGGCCTAATATGATTCGAAATCTGCCCTTTACCACGCTTCGCAGTTTCGAATGCGTTGCGCGCCTCGGGAGCATCAGCCGCGCCGCCGAAGAGCTGAACGTGACGCAAAGCGCGGTCAGCCAGCAGATCAAGGCGCTGGAGGAATGGACCGGGTGCAGTCTTCTGGTGCGCAGCCGATCGGGCAGCCGTCCGACCGACGATGGGGCCATGCTGGCCCGGACGATCGCCAGCGGTCTCGGTCAGATTTCCGATCTGTGTTCGCAAATCCAGAGCCGCAGGCAGAAGAACGCGACGATTGTGGTCGCTTCGCTGCCAGGGTTCGCGGTGAACTGGCTGTTCCCGCGGCTGATCCGCTTCGACGAGCAGAACCCGCAACTGTCGGTTTCGATCAATACCAACGTCTCGGGCGGCGACCTCGCCGCGGGGGACTGGGACCTATCAATTCGCTATGGTCTGGGCAGCTATCGCGGGATGCACGTTGAGAAACTGTTGCCCGAGACATTGGTGCCGGTCTGCGCGCCGCGTTTGCTGACGGAAGGGCCGCCGCTGGAGACTCCGGGCGACCTTGCGCGGCATACGCTTCTCATCGACGATGTGGCCGATTGCGGTGGCGAGCCGCCGACGTGGTCCTACTGGGCCGAGGCGGCCGGGATCAGCCTGCCGAAGCCGCAGAACATGCGCCAGTTCGGGCAATCGAACATGGTGGTTCAGGCGGCGATCGAGGGCTACGGCGTGGCGCTGGGACGTTCGCCGCTTGTCGAGGCGGCGCTGGCGGACGGTCGCCTGGTGGCGCCACTTCGGCACGAGGTGCCATCACAATACTCCTACTGGTTGGTCTGCAACCGGAATGCGCTCCGGTCGGCCCGTTTGCAGAGCTTCCGCGCGTGGCTGCTGGAGGAGTCGCGCAGTTCACGCAGCGAAGCAATGTTAAGCTCTGCTAATGCAACACATTAAGCATCGGCTATTTTAGTGAGCGTCTCGGACCCGGCACACTGATCCTGTCTCGCAGCGGGTAAGGTGCATGTTTCTGAGAAATTGCTGGTATGTCGCCGGATGGGGCGCGGATTTCGGGCGTCAGCTGAGCGCCCGGACGATTCTTGGTGACGAGATTGTCATTTTCCGCAGGACCAACGGGAGCGCCGTGGCGCTCGAGAACGCCTGCCCGCACCGCAAGCTGCCACTGTCCGAGGGTGCGCTGCGTGGCGATACGGTGGAATGCGGCTATCACGGCCTGACGTTTGATTGTTCCGGGGCCTGCGTCGCCGCGCCGACGCAGCCCGACAACATCCCGCGTCGTGCGCGCGTGCGCAGTTATCCGGTTGTCGAACGCTACCGGCTTCTTTGGATCTGGATGGGCGATCCGGACCTGGCGGACCCGGAGAAAATTGTCGAAATCGAGGAGTTCGATAATCCCGAGTGGGGGCAGACCGACGGCGGGACAATTGACATCGATTGCAACTACCTGTGGGTCTGCGACAACCTGTTGGATCCCAGCCACGTGGCCTGGGTGCACGTGTCTTCCTTTGCCGGGGCGGGCACGGATAGCGAACCCCTGACGGTGGCGCGGCGTGGAAACGGGGTGCTGGTCCATCGCTGGATCATGGGAACGAAACCCAGCCCGTACTATGCGCCGCTGCTCAAGTTCAAAGGCGCTTGCGACAGGCTGCAGCATTACGAGATGATCTACCCGGGCATCGGTATCAACAAGTCCGTCTACACGCCGGCCGGGACCGGAGGAGATGGCTCCAAGGCGGTTGCGCTCACCTACATCAACATCTCGTATAACTTCATGACGCCGATAGACGCGGACAGGACACGTTACTTTTGGTTCCAGCACCGCAATACGGATGCAACGGACAAGGCTATTTCCGAGAAGATGAATGCCGGCGCCCGGATCGCATTCGAGGAAGACCGTGCAGTCCTTGAGAAGGTGCATTGGGGCATGAAGCACAAGGCCAGCCCGTCGCTGGACCTCGGCCTCGATGCCGGGGCGAAACTTTTCCGGCTCGGCATGGAGAAATTGATCGCGGGGGAAAGTGCGCAGATGACAGAGGTGCAGGACGGGGCGCTGCCTTGATCCGCTGACGCCAAGACCCAAACGACCATTTCAATCAATCCGGCCCGTAAAGTAGAAACCAATGGCCGGCTCGCCAACAAGGAGACGACATGATGACATTCCCCAGACGGACTCTGCTGTTCGGTGCGCTTGCCGGCGCACTTTGCCTTGGCCTGACCATTCCGGGCGGCGAGGCCCGCGCCCAGGCGACGGAACAGACCTCGCTGCTCGACAAAATCCAGTCGCAAGGTGTGTTGCGGGTGGGAACCACCGGGGACTATTACCCGATGACCTTCCGCGAGGTCGGTGAAGACGAGTTCATCGGCCATCAGATCGACGCGGCGCGAGAGCTTGCCAAGGACCTTGGCGTGGAAGTCGAATTCGTCACCACGGATTGGAAGACAATGATCACCGGCATACAGGCAGGGCGCTACGATATCGCGATGAGCGGTACCTCGATGAGCCTGTCTCGAGCCAAGGTCGTGGGTATGAGCACCCCATGGGGCATCAACGGCTTCGTGCCGATCATCCTCAAGCAGAACGCGGACAAGTTCAGCTCTTGGGACGATCTCAACAGCCCGGACGTGACCGCGGGTGTCACGCTCGGCACCACGATGGAAGACTATATCCGCGCCGAGTTGCCCAATGCGAATGTTCGCAGCGTCGAAAGCCCGGGCAATGGCTGGCAGGAGGTTCTCGCCGGGCGGTCGGATTACACCGTGACCACACTGGTCGAGGCATCGGGCCTGCAGGAGCGTTACGAACAGATCCAAATGATCTTTCCAGATCAGGCCCGCAGCGCGCTGCCGATGGCCTTTCTCACGCCGATCGACGATCAGATCTGGCTTAACTATGTAAACAACTGGGTGTTCCTCAAACAGACCGCGGGATATTTCGACGAACTCAACGAGAAATGGGGCGTCGTGCTAAAGCAGTAAGCCCCTCCGCGGCTTGAAGTGACCAAGACCATGAACCCGAAAATCGAAACCTATTCGTCGAACCGCCCTTGGGAAGTGACGCATCGTCACTCCCGAGGGGTCAGCTATGGCGGCATTTTCGAGACCTGCCTCACGTCGCCCTCCAACCCGGACGGCACCATCATCGGCAAGGGTGATCTCTACGCTCAGACCGTCCGGTGTTATGAAATCATCCTCGAAACCATGAAGACCGCCGGATACACGCCCGAGGATCTGGTGCGCTGCGATGTGTGGCTTCTGGACACGGCGCAATACGAAATTGCCGCGAGGGCGCATCGCGACATGGTGCCGGAGACCATTCGCCCGGTGCTGTCGTTCATCGGCTGCGCGAACTTCTGGCACCCCGACATCCTGGTCGAGGTCTCGGTGAGGGCATTCCGGTGACTTCGGACACGAACATCGCCGTCCGGCTGACCTCGGTGCACAAGTCCTATGGCGATTACGAGGCGCTAAAAGACATAGATCTCGAAGTGCAGTCCGGTGAAAAAGTCATCATCTGCGGGCCGTCGGGCTCGGGCAAGTCGACGCTGATCCGTTGTATCAACCGGCTGGAGGCTCACAGCAGCGGGCAAATCGTCGTGGACGGGATCGAACTTGATGGCGATACCAAGCACCTTGCTGCGATCCGCAAGGACGTCGGCATGGTCTTCCAGCAGTTCAACCTGTTTCCGCATATGACCGTGCTTGAAAACCTCGTACTCGCTCCGATGCGGGTACGCGGTACAAGCCGGGCGGCGGCCGAAGCTATGGCGCTGGCTCTGTTGGAGCGGGTGCGAATTCCAGAGCAGGCGCACAAGTATCCGGCGCAGCTTTCGGGCGGACAGCAGCAGCGGGTGGCGATTGCGCGGGCCCTTTGCATGAAGCCGCGCATCCTGCTCTTTGACGAGCCGACATCGGCGCTGGACCCGGAAATGATCAGCGAAGTTCTGGATGTGATGGTGGAACTCGCGCGTGAAGGCATGACAATGATTTGCGTCACCCACGAGATGGGGTTCGCGCGCAAGGTGGCCGACACGATGGTTTTCATGGACCAGGGTCGGATCGTGGAAAAGGCACCGGCGTTGCAGTTCTTCGACGCGCCGGAAAACCCGCGGACGCGGCTGTTCCTCGACCAGATACTTTCACACTGAAGGATGTGACGTTTGCAAAACCCCGTTCGGCTTGCCGTCATCGGTGCCGCCCTGCTGTTACTGGGCGGGTGCGCGCAAAGCAATTACACTTGGGGCTGGCACGTGGTGTCGCCGTTTGATGCACGCGGCCTGACGAACGTGCAGTTCCTGCTCAACGGCGTCTTCTCGACCATCTCCGTGGCGCTGGTATCAATCACGCTTTCGGTGCTTCTCGGCTTGATCTTCGCTTTGCCGGCACTGTCTTCGAACCGCTACCTGCTGTTTCTCAACCGTGCCTATGTCGAGCTGTTTCGCGCCGTGCCGATGCTGGTGCTGATCCTGTGGGTGTACTACGGCGTGCCTGTCTTGACCGGATTGCAGCTGAGCGTGTTCGTCGCGGGGGTGATCGCACTGGCGCTCTGCGACAGCGCCTTCGAGGCCGAAATCTTCCGCGCCGGGCTGCAATCGGTCGAGGAAGGCCAGCGCGAGGCGGCCGACGCGCTGGGGCTGAGCTATGCCGACAAGCTGCGCTTTGTCGTCCTTCCCCAGGCCGTGAGGCGTGTTCTGCCGCCGCTGGGGAACCAGTTCGTCTACATGCTGAAGGCATCCTCGCTGCTCTCGGTTATCGGCTACAGCGAATTGACGCGCAGAGCCAACGAGCTTGTGGTGGTCGAATACCGGCCGCTGGAGATCTACAGCCTGCTTGTGTTGGAATATCTCGTGCTCATTCTTCTGGCCTCTTTTGGCGTGCGCAGGCTGGAACGCCACCTGGCGCGCAGCGACCGAAGCGCAGGAAGATCCTGAACGGCTCTGCCCTGAACGCGAGGGGGAGGGCGCCATGGCGATCAGCTCAGTCTACCCGAGGTATGGGAGTCGACTTACTCCAACTGCTCCAGCCTTTTGGCATCTGCGGCTCAGGCGGACAGCGTCACACCTCCAAGCGATATTTGTTGATTTTGTTGTAAAGCGTTCGAGTGCTCATTCCGAGTTCTTGTGCCGTCTTTCCCCGGTGGAACCCATTGCGCAACAAGGCGTCGGCAATCCAGTCCCGTTCGGTTCTGGGACGCTCGGCCCCTGCCTGTGGCAAGCCGGTGTTCACATCGGAAAGGATGTTCTGATCAAGGGGGCCGAGGTGGCGCTGGCCGACGATGCCATCGGCGCTGTTGATGGCGCGACGAACGATGTGGCGCAGCTCTCTGACGTTGCCCGGCCAGTCATATTCGAGCAACCGGCGCAGGGCGGCATTGGTAAAGCGTGGCGTGTCGCCCAGAGCCTCGCGGCCGAAATGCAGCGCCAGTTCCGGGATGTCGTCAGGGCGCTCACGCAGCGGCGGCAGGGCCAGCTCTTCGGCGGCGAGCCGGAAGTAGAGATCGCGGCGGAAGTGATCGCTGCTGCGGGGGTCAATTGAGCTGGTGGCGATGATCCTGGCGCGCACCTGCCGCGCAGAGGTCTCGCCGATGCGCTGTATCAGGCCCTCGTCAGCGAAGCGTAGCAGCTGGCCCTGATGTCCAGGGGAGAGGGCGACGACCTCTTCGAGGATGGCTGTTCCGCCAGAGGCCAGCTCCAGCGCACCTCGCGAAGTGGCCGTGCCGAGCAGCAGGGCGCTGCCGTCCTGCTCCGTCAGGCTGGGGCAGTCGATCACCACCGGCGCACGGCGGGTGCGGCGCCCGGAACCGTGCAGCACCCGTGCCGCCAGCGTCTTGCCGGTGCCGGTTTCGCCGCGGATCAGCACCGGGTCGTCGCGGTGCGCAAGATCGCGCAGCCTGCGCCGCGCCTCCTGCATCGAATGCGACGATCCGACCAGCGCGGCGTCTGCCGTGGTTTCGGCCGCCTCGACTGCGGCAAGCCGTGGGATCGCCTTGAAGCTTTCGGCCACGTCCCGCAGCGTCTGTTCCAGCGGGATGCGGTCCAGCGTCGAGCCGGCGATATAGCCCTGGGCGCGGCTGATCCGGGTCACCGCCAATGCCTTTTCCGGCGAGGTAATGGGGCCGCCGATGCAGAGCTTTTCGATCGGGGCCGGGATACCAGCGAGGATGCGGTTGATCTGGGCCGCCGCGCTTTCCACGCTCCAGCGCGTGGAAACGCCGGTGCTGCCGCCGGTAAAGCCGATATTGACGCAAATGGTGCCGGCACCTGCCTGCACCATCGCATGTGCCTGCGCGTTCGACACCACGTGCGCCAGCGCCTGCAGCCCGCGGGCAGAGGCCTGGCGCACCAGTTCGAGCTCGCGGTCAAAGCCCAGTCCCTCCCGGTCGAGCACGGTGGCAATGCGGCCGTCGAGCAGCGAGGTCGGAGGGAAGTTGCAGACGCCGGAAAATCCCAGCTCGCGGGTCCTGTCGACCAGCGCCGCGATGTCGAGCCCGGGGTCCGATACGCTGAGCCCGGCAAAGACCGGCGCCTTGCATCGCCCGAGGATCTCGCGTTCGGCAAATTCGAAGACCCAGTCATTTGCCGAGCGCACCGGGAGGTAGGATGTGAGCGAGGAGGCGCCCTGTACCCGGAACCGCCCGGCATTGAGCGCCAGCAGGTAATCGGCCCCGGCGCTGTCGGCGGCCTGTGCCGTCATGCCCGAGCCGACCACGGCACCGAAACGAAAATCGCGGCTCATGTCGGGGCGACCTCCAGGTGGACGAAGCCGTCGACCTTCAACCGGTGTAGCCCCAGCTGGTCATCGTGCAGGGCAGAGGTATAGGCCAGGATCTCGGACTTCGGCTTTTCGCGGCGGATCGCATCGACGATGGATTGCAGCGCGGCACGGTAGATGCCCTCCCTCGCCAAATCCGGGGCGTCGTGCAGGCCGGGGTGCAGCACCAGCCGTTGCAGACCGGCATCAAGCGCCTGGCGCGCCTGATCGAGCGAGACGAAGAAGGCCATCGTCTCAAATCCGGCCTGGGCGGCCCGGGCGAGATAGCCGTATTCGAATTCCGGGGTGGCCGGGATGGTGGACATGGATTGCCGCGTGGTGCCTTCCAGCAGGATCGACGAGGGCCAATTCGTCACGCCGCGATACCCGGCTGCGCGCAGGGCCGCGTGAAAGGCCGCCTCGGTGCCAAAGGGATCGCTCGCCAGCACACCGGCCCAGCGGCCATGGCCCGGTGTCTCGCGCAGGACGCGGTTGTGGTCCATCCGCGGCATGACAAAGGCCAGATCGGCCTGGGTTTCCGTCAGCCCGACGAGGCAGGGACAGAAGATTGTGTCGAGGCCGTCGGTGCGGGGGGCGTCATGGCCGGTGATGATGAAATGCTGCATGCCGGCAGTTCAGCAGGTTTCAGCATAATTCGGAAGCAATTTCTGAAAAGTACCGAGATTGGTGGTGGCGCGCCGGGCGCCATCGTCATAAGTTACTGAAAATAATGAAATATTTTTCCGTGAAGGCGCGCGTCCTACCGTTGTTGCATGCCGCCTTGGGCTGTCCAATACCAAACCAGGGGAGGCACAATGACACTATTCTTCATCGTGACGCTGAACGGCCTGACGCTGGCGGCGCTCTATTTTCTGGCCGCCAGCGGCTTCAGCCTGATCTTCGGGTTAATGCGCACCATCAACATGGCGCATGGCGCCTTGTTGCTACTGGGAGGCTATGTGGGCTTCAGCGTGACCGAAGCCACCGGCCTCTGGGGGCTGGGGGTGCTGGGCGGCGGCCTTGTGGCGGCCTTCGCGGGGGCGCTGGTGCAGTTCGGGGTGCTGGGTTGGATGCAGGGCGACGAGCTGCGCCAGACCCTCGCCTCGATCGCGATCTCGATCATCATGGCCGATCTGATGCTCTGGTATTGGGGCGGGATCACCTATCAGGTGGAGCTGCCAGAGATGCTTGCGGGCGGCCAGCGCCTGCCGCTGCTTGGGGTGGGGTATGCCAGCATTCGCCTGGCTCTGATGGGGTTTGCGCTGGTCACCGGCGTGGCGCTTTGGCTGCTGATCCAGAAGACGCGGTTTGGCGCCGTGATCCGCGCCGGTGTCGACGACCAGGCAATGCTGCGGGCGCTTGGCTTCCCGATCGAACGGATCTTCATCGGCGTCTTCGCGTTGGGCGGAATGTTGGCGGGCATGGCTGGCGTGGTGGCGGCCTCGGCGCTGTCGATCGCGCCAGGCACCGATCTGCAATTCCTGCTGTCCTCGCTGGTCGTGGTCATCGTCGGCGGCATGGGGTCGGTCGGCGGCGCGGCTCTGGGTGCGCTTCTGGTCGGGCTCGCCGAGCAATACGGTCTGGCCTATGCGCCGACCTATGGCGCGGTTTTCACCTTTGCAATCATGGTTCTGGTCTTGGCGGTGCGGCCGCAGGGGCTGATGGGAAAGGCTGAGGCATGAAATATGCTCCGCTCCTGATCGGGCTGCTGTCGCTGCCCTTTTTGCTGAACGATTTTTGGCTGACCCAGGTCGCCACGCGGGCGCTGATCCTCGGCATCACCGCGTTAAGCCTCAGCTTTCTCGCGACCTATCTGGGTGTCGTCTCCTTTGCCCAAGCGATGATGGCGGGTGTCGGGGGCTATACCATCGCCTTTTTCGGGCCGAATACGGTGGAGGTCGGGCGCGAACTGCCGTTCTGGCTGTCGATCCCGTTGGCGCTGGCGCTGGCGACGCTGACCGGCGCGCTGACCGGCCTGATCGCACGGCGCTCGCGCGGCATCTACGCAATCATGATCACGCTCGCCATCGGCGTGGCCTTCTTCTACTTCACCCGGCAGAACTATTCCCTGTTCAACGGCTGGACCGGGTTCTCCGGTGTCCGCGCCCCTGAGGTCATGGGCATCAGTCTACGTGCGCCGGCGCCGCTCTACCTGACAAGCCTCGCAGTCTCGGTGATGGCGCTGGCTCTCGTGGCGGGCTTTGTCCGCGCGCCTCTGGGGCTGACCATCCAAGCGTTGCGCGACTCGCCGGGCCGGGTGCGCGCCTTGGGCATTCCGACGACACTTCCTATTGTCGCGGCCTTTGCCTTTTCGGGCTTTCTGGCCGGGGCAGGGGGCATCCTCAACGTCTGGTACAACGAGCGGATCTCGTCTTTTTCGGTCGGACTGGGCCCGATCATCGACATCCTGATCATTTGCGTGATCGGCGGGCTGCGGCATCCGGCGGGGGCCTTCATTGGCGCGATCGCCTTCGTGCTGCTGGAAACCTTCGCCGTCGACCTGATTGACCGCGACCGCTTTAACACCCTGATCGGTTTGGTGCTGCTGGCCATCGTCATGCTGGCGCCACACGGGCTGCAGGGCCTGGCAGCGGGGCTTGTCTCGCGCCTGCGGCCCGGACCCGCCACCGCAAAAACCACGACCTGACTCATCAAATGGGAGGAACCAAGATGAACAAGTTCAAGACAGCCGCCTCGATCCTGGCGCTCTGCTGCCTCGCGGCGCCGGCTATGGCCGAGGACATCAAGATCGGCGTGATCTCGGTGCTCGAAGGCGCCTTCGCCGGGCCCGGCATGGACGGGGTGCGCGGCGCCAAACTGGCAGTGATGGAGGCTGGCGGCGAAGTGAACGGAAACGAGATCGAGGTCATCACCATGTCCTCGGACGCCAGCCCGGACAGCGCGGTAAATGCGGCGCGCAAGCTGATTGAACAGGACGGCGTCGACTTCATCGTCGGACCGCTCTCCGGCTCCGAAGGTCTGGCTCTGCGCGACCTGTCGAAATCCTACCCCGAGGTGACGTTCCTGAATGGCTCCTCGGCCTCGCAGGACACCACCCTGCGCGATGCCTCCGCGAACTTTTTCCGCTTTGGCGGCGACGGGGCGCAATGGATGGTGGGCGTGGGTGACTATGCCTATAACGAGCTCGGCTATGAAAGCGTGGCCATCGTGGCCGAGGATTACTCTTTCCCCTACACTCAGGTGTTGGGCTTCATGGCGGAGTATTGCGAGGCCGGTGGACGCGTGCCAGAGAAGTTCTGGACGCCGATCGGAAACAAGGATTACTCCTCGGTCGTCTATTCGATCCCGCAGGATGTCGACGCCATTTTCGTGGTGCTGGGTGGGGCAGATGCGGTCAACTTCCTGACGCAGTACGCCCAGGCCGGTGGCGACAAGCCGATCATCGGCAGCTCTGTCACCATCGACCAGTCGGTGCTGGATTCCCACGGTCCGTTCAAGAATTTGCTGATCGGCGCCCCTTCCGGCACGCCCACGGTGAGCAATTTTGACGGCGCGGAATGGAAGGCTTTCACCGCGTCCTACAACGAAGCCTTCCCGGACGGCTTCTCTGCACCTTCGATCTTCGGCCACCACTATTACATGAGTGCCAAGGCCGCGATGCTGGCACTCGAGGAAGTCGGCGGTGACCTCTCGGACGGGCAGGAAGCTTTCCGCGAGGCGCTGGCCAAGCTGGAGTTCACCACCCCCACCGGGGGCACCATGCGGCTCGACGAAAACCGCAACGGCATCGTCGACAACTTCGTGACCGAGGTCTTCGAGCGTGAGGACGGCACCTTGGGCAACCGGGTGGTCAAGGTGGTGCGCGATGTCGATCAGTACCTGGGGATGGACAAGGAGGAATTCCTTGCCATGGGCCCCGTCAGCCGGGACAACCCCTCGTGCCCGTGAGACCCGATCACACCCATCCCAATGCCCTGGAAGTCCGGGGCATTGGGCGGCGCTTCGGCGGGTTCTGGGCGGTGCAGGACGTGAGCCTCACCGTCCGCCCCGGCGAACGCCGCGCCATTCTCGGCCCAAATGGCGCGGGCAAGACCAGCCTGTTCAATGTGCTGACCGGCGATCTTGCACCCTCCGCCGGGACCATCTGCCTGTTCGGACAGGATGTGACCCGCACGCCCATTCACAAGCGCATCCGGCGCGGGCTGCGGCGAACCTATCAACACGCGCACCTCTTCGACGGGCTCACCGTGCGCGACACCTTGCTGTTGGCGGTGGCCGGGGTACAGGGCAGCTGGGCGCAGATTTGGCCGGTGCGGCAATCCGATGCCCGCCGGGCCGAGGCGGAGCGGCTGGCCGAAGTCGCCGGTGTTGAAGGGCTGCTCGACCGCGAGGTTGCCAATCTGAGCCACGGCCAGCGCCGCCAGCTCGAGATCGGCATTGCCCTGGCGGAGAACCCGCAGATCCTGTTGCTTGACGAGCCGGCGGCAGGTCTTTCGCCGGCCGAACGGCCAAAGTTGAGCGCGCTGCTCAAAGCGCTCCCGACCGATGTGGCGGTGGTGCTGATCGAACATGACATGGAGATCGCCCTGCAGACCTCCGAAAGCGTTTCGGTGCTCTATAACGGCCGCATGCTTGCCGAGGGCACGCCGGAGGCGATCATGCAAAACGAAAAGGTCCACCAGGTCTATATCGGAGGTGCCCATGGCTAGTGACCCGCTCTTGCGCATCACCGGGCTGAACCTGAGCTACGGGTCGAGCCATGTGCTGCATGATGTGACACTGGACGTGGACGCGCGCCCGCTGGGCATTCTCGGCCGCAACGGCATGGGCAAAACCAGCCTGTGCAACGCCATCCTGGGCCTCGCGCCGCATTTCTCAGGCAGCATCAGGCTGGGCGGCATTGAACTGACCGGGCTGACGCCCGAGCGACGCGCTCGCCTGGGCATCGGCTATGTGCCGCAGGGCCGTCGCATCTTCCGCTCGCTGAGCGTCGAGGAGCATCTGGCCATCATGGCCCAAAAGGACGGTGACTGGAATGTCGAGCGGGTTTACGAGACCTTCCCGCGTCTCAAGGAGCGCCGCCGCAACCTGGGCGACCGGCTGTCGGGGGGCGAGCAGCAGATGCTTGCGATTGCCCGCGCGCTGCTGCTCAATCCGCGGCTCCTGGTGTTGGACGAGCCAACCGAGGGGCTGGCGCCGGCTATCGTGTCGGACGTGGTGGCGCTGGTCCGACAGGTGGCACGCGAGGGCATCGCGGTGTTGATGGTGGAGCAGAACCTGCACGCGGCGCTGAGCGCAGTGGAGGACGTCGCCATCATGGTCGGCGGCCAAATCGTCGAGCGGATGCCGGCGCGGGCACTGGCCGAGGATACGGCGACGCAAAAGCGGCACCTGGCGCTGGAACTGGCATGACCGAGGGGAGGAATGGCATGAAAAAGGCATATGTGGTCGGCACCGCAGATACCAAGGGGCCGGAGCTGTGCTATGTGCGCGACCTGCTGGAGCAGGCGGGCATCGCCACGGTGCTGGTCAATGTCGGAACCAAGGGCGGAGAGCAATACGCCGACGTCGCGGCGGCGGAGGTTGCGGCCTGTCACCCCGAGGGCCCGGCGGCGGTTTTCGTCAATGACCGGGGAAGGGCGGTGACCCAGATGTCCCGTGCGCTGACTGGCTTTGTGTCCGCGCGTGACGACCTGGGCGGGATCATCGGGCTGGGCGGCTCTGGTGGGTCGGGGATCATCGCACCGGCGATGCAGGCGCTGCCGATCGGCCTGCCCAAGGTGCTGGTTTCGACGCTCGCTTCGGGCGATGTCTCGGCCTATGTCGGAGCCTCCGACGTCAACATGTTTCATCCGGTCACGGATGTTTCCGGGCTCAACCGCGTTTCGCGGCGCCTGTTGGGCAATGCGGCCCATGCTTTGGCCGGGATGATGGCCAACCCGGTGCCGGAGGCCGAAGCCGACAAGCCAGCGGTGGTGCTGTCGATGTTCGGTGTCACCACCCCGGCGGTGCAGGCGATCACCGCACAGCTTGAGGCGAGTTATGACTGTCTGGTGTTTCACGCCACCGGTAGCGGCGGGCGCTGTATGGAGCAGATCATCGACCAAGGCGGTCTGGCGGGGGTGCTCGACATCACGACCACCGAGGTCTGCGACCTTCTGGTCGGCGGCATGCTGAGTGCGGGTGAGGACAGGTTGGGCGCGGTGGCGCGCCACGGTCTGCCGATGGTCGGCTCTTGCGGCGCGCTTGACATGGTGAACTTCTGGGGGCCCGAAACGGTGCCGCCGGAGTTTGAGGGCCGCCGTTTCTATCACCACAACGCGCAGGTCACGCTGATGCGCACCACGGCGGAGGAATGCGCCGCCATCGGCGCCTGGATCGGGCGCAAATTGAATGCCTGCCACGGCCCTCTGCGCTTTCTGCTGCCGCTGCGCGGCGTCTCGGCGCTCGATATCGAGGGGGGCGCATTTCAAGATCCCGAGGCCGATGCCGCGCTGTTCCAAGCGCTGCGGGACACGGTGCAGCAGACCGACACCCGCCGGCTCGTCGAGCTGGACCTGCATATCAACGATCCCGCCTTTGCCGAGGCGGCGGTTGCCCATTTTCACGAGATCACCACAGACGGGGGCGCATGAGATGACCAAGACCGGACGCGACGAAATACTGGCTAGGCTGCGCGCCAAACTTGCCGCCGGCGAGACTCTGGTGGGCGGCGGCGCCGGCACCGGGCTCTCTGCCAAATGCGAAGAGGCGGGCGGCATCGACTTGATCGTGATCTACAATTCCGGCCGGTACCGCATGGCCGGGCGCGGCTCCCTGGCGGGCTACATGTCCTACGGCAACGCAAATGAGATCGTGATGGAGATGGGCCGCGAGGTGCTGCCTGTCGTACGCGATACGCCGGTGCTGGCCGGGGTCAATGCCACTGATCCGTTCTGCGTGATGGACACGTTCCTGGCCGATCTCGAAAGGCTCGGCTTTGCCGGGGTGCAGAATTTTCCGACGGTGGGCATCATCGACGGCCGCTTCCGCGCTGAACTGGAGGCCACCGGCATGTCCTATGCCCAGGAAGTGGCGATGATTGCCGCGGCACATGAGCGTGGCCTTCTGACCACGCCCTATGTCTTCAGCGCCGACAATGCGCGCGATATGGCCCGCGCTGGTGCGGATGTGATCGTTGCGCATTTCGGCCTGACCACCGGCGGCACCATAGGCGCGCAGGACACCGCGCCCGACATCGCCGGCTGCGCCGCGCTCTTCGAGGAGTGGTCCGCCGCCGCCCGCGAGGTCCGCGACGACATCATCTTCATCGCCCATGGCGGACCGCTGGCCGAGCCCGAGGATGCACAGGCCTTTCTTGATCTCTGCCCCGGCTGCCATGGCTTCTACGGTGCCTCCTCGATGGAGCGTCTGCCAACCGAACGCGCGATCACCGCGCAGACCGAAACTTTCACGCGTCTGCGCCGCGGCAACCGTGTCACCGAGGAGGCAACTGCATGATCAAGGCCTATGCTTCCACCATCCTCGCAGTTCCTGTCGATCGCGTCTGGGACAGGGTGCGCAATTTCAACGGCCTGCCCGATTGGCACCCGGCGGCCACAGACTCTTGCATCGAACCTGGTCACAACGCCGGCGAGGTGGGCTGCGTGCGCAACTTCGCGCTGACCGACGGCTCGGGCCGCATTCGCGAAACCCTGTTATCGATCTCCGAGCCGGAGCGCTGTCTAAGTTACGATATGCTGCCCGGCGGGCCGCTGCCCTTCGTGGATTACGTCTCGACGATGAAATTTTCCGAGATAACCGACCGGGGCGAAACCTTTGCCCAGTGGTGGGCAGAGTTCGAGGCCGGCGACGGCGACAGTGCGCGCTGGCACGGGTTTGTTGAGAATGAGGTTTTCCTCGGTGGTTTTCGGGCTTTGGAGGCCAGTTTCAACAATTGAGGCGGTGGTGCGCATTACCCTTTGCCAGATCGCGGTGGGGCGGGAAGCGGCATAGCGCGCCCCGAGGTCGGCCCGAACGAGCATATTGGACATTTCGCCGTCCTCTCCAGTGCGTGGCGTTGAACATCACGACCTAGGCACATCGCAATGCCGTCGGAGGTGGGTGGCAACCGCCCCTTCTTCGTCCAGTGCCGCGAATGGATTGCGCCAATAAACCGCTGGATTTAAATTCTATCGCCGGTAGTGAAAGTCGGACGGTTTCCGCCCCACCCGTCGATGGAACATCGCGGTAAAGGCCGAGGGGCTTGCATAGCCGAGATCACCGGCAACATTCGCCACCGGTTCGCCGCGTGACAGCCGTGCCACGGCGGTCAAAATCAAGGCTTGTTGCACCCATTCAAGGAATGTCATCCCGAGGTCGCGGCGGAACAGCCGTGTCATCGTCCGTACCGACATGTGACCGAGACGCGCCAGCGTCTCCTTGCCCAAGGTGATTGACGGATCGGTCAGGATGGCATCGCAAACCCGACGAAGGCGCGGGTCCGACGGCATCGGAATGGCGGTATCGAGTTGCCCGCAACCGGCAAGCTCTTCATGCAATAACAACAGCAATGCGTCGTAAAGCGGCCCCTCCTGGCGCCTCAATTGCTGGACGATAAGACGTTTGAGCAATGGCTCGAGCATATCCGAGCCCTGGAACACGGTGCAGCGGTTCGGCAGGCCGTTCAGAAAATCCGAACCCGAATAGGCCGAGAGCATACAGACCTCTTCCTGTGCCTGCGCAAGATGCATCTCGCCCGGCGGAATCCAGATCGCGTGACCCGCGGGTACGATATAGGTCGTTCTGTCGGTCACCATCGAAATAAAGCCAGAGCGGATAAACGAGACCTGGCCGTGGCGATGACTGTGATAATTCGAGGCGAAACCGGAGGTGTAGACGCTCTCGATCGCGAACAGCCTCTCGCTTTCCGAAGTCAACCTGGCGACGAGACGGCGGGTCTCGTCCATGGCTTCGGTGTAGAGCCGGTGCGCACCATGCACCGAAAGCATCTCGGGCGGTAGGACAGAGCGTTGATCCAGGGCCATAATAGTTATCTTGTTAGCATTCTGAGATCAGGCAGGTTCGCTTTCTGCCTGGGGGATGGGATCGAACGGCGCGATGGGACCCATGGCGCGTTCCAGCACCGCAGCAGCTTCCAGCAGCAGGCGGTCGCCGAAGCGGTTTGCAAGCAATTGCACGCCCATCGGCGCTCCGGGCCGAGTTCCCACGGGCACGCTGATACCGGGCAACCCGATAATTGGCGTACCCGTCATCGGAGCACAGGTTCGGCGGAACCAGTCGCCATCGGCACCGGGCGAGACATCGTAATCATCAACATAGGGCTTCGCCCAGTTGGTTGCGGTCAACACCAGCGGGTATTCCTGGAAGAACACCTGCCACTGGCGCAGCAGAGTGCTTCGCCGTGCAAATTCCGCCAAAAAGCTGTCGCGGTCTGACAGGTCGGGCACATCTTCAAGCAGCAGCGCCAGCGCCGCCTTCATTTTCGAGTCGCCATGCGTCTCCATCAAGGGGCCAAGGCCCGCACGCATTTCGTTGCCGAGGATGAGGTGCCAGTATTCGACGAGTTCTTGGAACGATGGTGGCGGCGTCTCCACGACCTCATAACCGCCATCGCGTAGCATGGCACCCGCCTGTCGTATGGCGGCGGAAACCTCCGTATCAGCGGGACACTCTGCGGTTTCGGCCAGCATCGCCACTCGGCAGGGTGCACCGGTCAACGGATCAAATAGCCGGCCGGCGGGAACCTGCATCACCTCGCGCGGGTCGTAGCCGCAAAGCGCCTCCATCGACAATCGAATATCCTCGACGGTGCGGGCGAGGGGCCCCTGGACTGCGGAAAGTTGCGAGACGATCTTGCGCTCAGGTGCCGTGCCCGAGAAGGCCGGCGCAAGGCCGAGCGTCGGCCGCAAGCCGTAGACGCCATTGCAATAGGCCGGATAGCGCACCGAACCGCCGATATCGTTGCCATGCGCCACAGCCCCGATCCCCACGGCAACCGCGGCGCCTGCCCCGCCGGACGAGCCGCCGGGCGTCAAACGCGCATCATGCGGATTGCGTGTGGCGCCATGGAGGTCGTTGTTCGTGAAGGCGCGCATCGAAAAACAAGGCGTATTGGTCCGCCCTATGATCACCGCGCCCGACGCTTTGAGATTGCGCACCACCGAGCCATCCTGATCGGCGATCAGATCCTTATAGGCAACGACCCCGTTTGTGGTGGCACGGCCCGCGTAATCGACGTTGATCTTGATCGTGAGCGGAACACCGTGCAGCGGCCCCAAGGTACGGCCCTGCGAGCGTGCTTGATCCGCCGCCCGCGCCGCTTCCAGCGCCTCATCAGGCATGGGATCCACCACGGCATTGATGGTTGGGTTCGCTGCGTCCATCCGCGCCAGCGCGCTTGTCGTCGCCTCGACCGAGGTTATGTCACCTGCGGCTATGGCCGTTGCCAAACGCGAAGCGGACCAGCTCCAAAGGTCGCTCACTTTGCACTTTCCTTCATCCTGTCCAGCCTGGACATGAAACAGGCGGTCTCCGCGCCCTCTGCCCTGTTGGACAAGGCGGCGCGAACCCCGGCGCGGTCGGTATCGCTTTTGTCTTGGTTGAACTTCAGCTTGCCATCGAGCCGGGTGATATCCAGTTCCAGCCCAACGATTGCACGCAATCGCGGCGCCGTCATCTCCTCGGGCATCTCATCAAAGCTCCACTTGGTCTCGGCTGGCTGAAACTGCCCGATAAAGCGGCGCAAGAGGGCGCGCAGCGCCTCTGGATCGCGCTCCAGCTTGACGCGGCCACGCGCGTGGATCGCGCCGTAGTTCCAGGTTGGGTACGTCAGGTGATTGTCATACCAATCCACCGAGACGAAGGCATGCGGCCCCTGGAAGATGACCAGCACCTCGCGGTCTTCCAGTGCTTCCCAATGGGGGTTGTTGCGGGCCAGGTGCGTGACCAGTCTTCCCAGTCCCTGGCTGCCGCCGGGATCGACGAGAAAGGGCAGATGCGTCGCCAGCGGCGCGCCCATTTCGCTTGAGACCAGCGTGGCGAAACTCCACTCCTGCATCAACCTGTGCAGCAAGGCGGTATCGGTTTCAGAATAGGCCGGGGGAGTGTACATCAGCCGACCCTCTCGCGCAGCCATTCGGCGGTTTCGCGGATGGCACGGCGCGACACCTTCGCAATGGACATGGCCTCAAGAAAGGAGTGCACCGTTCCGGGATAAAGCCGCGCGGTCACGTCCACCCCGGCCTCGCGCAGCGCCGCCTCGAACCCGATGTTCGAGTCGTAGAGCACGTCGCAGTCGGTCATCACCATCAGCGTCTGCGGCAGTCCCGCCTTGCTGTGCGCACGAATGGGGGAGGCCCAGGGGTGGGTGATATCTTCTGGCGTTCGCATATATTGCATCTGGAACCACACCATCATGTGGGTGGTCAAAAGGTAGGACCCGCCGCCCCATTTCACGACCGATTCCGTGAAGATGTTCAGATCGTAAGAGCCGTAGTTCAGTATCATCCCCGCCGGCAGCACCTTGCCTTCATCGCGCCGTTTAAGGCTGGTGGCGGCGGTCAGGTTCGCCCCGGCGCTGTCACCGCCCATAGCCAATCGCGCCGGATCGAAGCCCAGTTCGTCGGCATGTTCAAACAGCCAGTCGAGCACATCATCCAGTTCCTCCACCGGCTGTGGAAACCGGGCCTCGGGCGCGCGGGAATAGTCGACACCGATCACGATCATCTTCGCTGCTTCGGCATATTCGCGCATCAGCCGGTCATGGGTATCAACCGAGAACAGCACCCAGCCTCCGCCCGGAAGATAGAGGAAGGCGCCCTTTGCCGTGACCCCCTCGGGCCGGTGCAGGCGCATCCGAAGCTCGCCATGGCGCGTCGGGATCATCCGTTCCTCGGTGCGGGCCATAATCGGTCCACCCTCGAACCACTGGCGCCGGGTCTCCAGCGCCAGCAAACGCGCCTGCGGGGCGCTGAGCGTTTCGCGCGGCGGGTAACCGCGCCCAGCCTCCATCGAACGGCGAACGAATTCGGCGATTTCGGGGTCGAGCACGTCAAGCGGATCTGCCGCGACGGCGGGAAGGTCGAGGGTCATGCAATAGCTCCGTTCAGAAACTGTGACTGGTCCGGGGCGCTGCGCCCGGCAAAGAATTCGCGCCCCGGAACGGCGTCCAGCAGACGGCGCGTGTAGGGGTCTTGCGGGCGCTCAAACAGCGCCTGCGTCTCGTTCTGCTCGACGATACGACCACGGCTCATCACGACGACACGGTCGGCAATTTCGCGAGCAACACGCAGGTCGTGGGTGATGAACAGCATCGACAATCCGATCTCGGCTTTCAGCTCGGACAACAGATCGAGGACCTGCGCCTGCACCGAAACATCGAGCGCCGAGACCGCCTCGTCGGCGATCAGAAATTCAGGCTTGAGGGCGAGGGCGCGCGCGATGCAGACGCGCTGGCGCTGGCCGCCAGAGAACTCGTGCGGAAAGCGCCCGAAGGCCTGCGGGCCAAGGCCGACGCGATCCAGCCAGCGGCGCGCCTCGGCGGTGGCCTCGTGGCGCGAGGTGCCGAAGGCCATTGGCCCGCGCACGATGCTTTCTCCCACCGGCAATCTGGGGTCGAGGCTGGCATAGGGATCCTGGAACACGATCTGCGCCCGACGCCGAAAATTGCGCAGGGCGTGGCGGTTCATATTGCGGACATTGCGACCGCAATACAGGATGGCGCCGCCGTCCGGTTCGATCAGCCGCAAGATCATTCGGGCCAACGTGGATTTGCCCGATCCGCTTTCGCCCACGACGGCCAATGTATCGCCCCGGTCCAGCCGGCAACACACGTTCTCGGCGGCGACCACGCGTCGTGGAGGGCTGAACATGCCCTGCCGAGTGACAAAGGTTTTTTCCAGCGCCTTGATCTCAAGCAACGGCTCAGGCGCATCTGGACGATGTCGAAAGGCCCCTTTTCCCGGCACGGCCTCCAGCAGCATCCGGGTATAGTCGCAGCGAGGCGAATGAAGGACTTCGGCAGCCGCGCCCTGTTCCACCACTTCGCCCTGTCGCAACACCACGACCCTGTCGGCGATGTCGGCGACAACGCCGATATCATGCGTGATGAACAGCACGCCCATGCCGCGTTCGCGTTGCAGCCGGCGGATCAGGTCGAGGATCTGGCGCTGGGTCGTCACGTCAAGCGCGGTGGTCGGCTCATCCGCGATCAGCAATCGCGGGTTATTCGACAATGCCATGGCGATCATGACGCGCTGGCGCTGCCCCCCCGAAAGCTGGAAAGGAAACGCCCCGGCCAACCGGGCCGGATCGGGCAGGCCGACCTGTTCGAACAGCTCTTGGACACGCGTGGAAATCTCTGCCTTTGGCAAGCGTAGGGTGTGGACGCGGATCGCTTCGGCGACCTGTGCACCCACCTTCTTGAGCGGGTTCAGCGCGGTGAGCGGCTCTTGGAAGATCATCGAGATCCCGGCGCCGCGCAGGCTGCGCATTCTCTCAGCGCCTGCGGTTAGAAGGTCGGCGTCCTCAAAGAGAATCCGCCCGCCATCCGCATGCACCATTGGCGGCAACAATCCCAAAAGCGCGTGGGCGATCATCGATTTGCCCGAGCCGCTTTCGCCGACAAGGCACACGATCTGGTCGGGTTCGATATTGAAGCTCACTTTGCTGACGGCACGGGCGCGATCGGCGCCCTTGGGCAGCGCTATGGAGAGTGAATCTACGGTCAGAAGAGTCATGCGCGCGAAATCCTCGGGTTCAGGGCATCGTTCAGGGCCTCCCCCACCAAATTGATCGCCACGACGGTGACCAGGATGGCGAGACCGGGAAAGACGCTCATCCACCAGGCCTGACGGATGACCGTGCGCCCCGCGCCGACCATGTAGCCCCAGCTCATGTGATTGGGATCGCCAAGACCCATGAAGGACAGGGCCGCTTCGATCAGGATCGCCGCGGCCACCGTAAGCGAGCCGGTGACGATGATCGGAGAAATCGCATTGGGCAGCACATGGCGCAGCAAGACAGACAGGCTCGATTGGCCCTGGCAACGCGCCGCCTGAACGAACTCGCGCTGCGCCACGGACTTGACCTGCGCACGTGTCAGGCGGGCCAGCGGCGGCCAACTGACCAGCCCTATGCCCAGGATGATGGTGCCGATCGAAGGCGTCATGATCGCCACCAGGAGGATCGCCAGCACGAAATTGGGGATGGTCTGGAAGATTTCGGTAACCCGCACCAGCAAGGTTTCGATCCCGCCACCGGCAAAGCCGGCAACGGCGCCGATGCTGACCCCGATGACCAGCGCAGCGGAGGTCGCGGCAATTCCGATCAGCAGTGAAACCCGCGCACCATGCATGACACCTGCGGCGATGTCGCGCCCCATTGTGTCCGAGCCCAGCACCATGCCCGCTTCACCCGGACGGGCAAAGGGCATCCCTGCCATGTTCCAGGGGGAGCCGGGGTAGAGCACCGGCGCCAGCGCGGCGATCGCGCAGACCCCGGCCAGCAAGATCAGACCAACGATGCCCGCCGGCCGGGTGAGGAAAGTTTTCAGAGTTTTGTTCATCTTCTATCTCGCGGCCAGCCGGGGATCGACCAATCGGTGGATCAGGTCGGTCAGGAGGTTCACGGCGATCACCAGGATCGACATCACAAGGAACAGCCCCAACAGAACCGGGTAATCCCGTGTGGTCACCGCATCGAAGGTCAGCCGACCAAGGCCGGGCCAGGAAAACACCGTTTCGACCACCACCGCGCCACCCACCAGCGCACCGATCTGAAGGCCGGCAAAGGTGATCACCGGCAGGGCGGCGTTGCGCAACATGTGGCCGCGCAGAATGGCCCCCTCGGTAAGCCCCTTGGCGCGGGCGGTTTTTACATGGTCCTCACCGGCCACCTCGATCAGCGACGATCGCATCAGGCGCGTGTATACCGCCATGTAGATCGCCGACAGCGTGACCGCCGGCATCAGCAGGTGCTTGGCCACATCCCAGGCATATTGCAGCGTGCCAAAGCCGGCCGCACGCATGTCGCTATAGCCATAGGCCGGCAGCCATTCGAGCTGGATCGAGAACACCAGCACCAGCATCAGACCCAGCCAGAACACCGGCGTCGCGTAAAGCAGCAATGCCACCATCGAAATCGCGATGTCCGACCATCGTCCGTGCCGCAGTCCGGCCAGCGCGCCAAAGGTCACGCCACCGATCAACGACATAAAGAACGCCGAAAGGGTCAGCAGCAAGGTTGGCCCGAGACGTTCCGCGATCAGGTCTGCCACCGCGCGACGCTGTCGGAAGGAATAGCCCAGGTCGAAGGTGACCACTTTGCCGAGATACGTGCCAAGCTGCACGAGGTAGGGTTTGTCGAGCCCGTATTCCGCGCGGGTCTGGGCGATGAACTGCTCGTCCGTGGCACCTGACTGACCCGCGATCACCGTCGCGGGATCACCCGGCGCCGCCCGCACCAGTACGAAATTGATCGTTGCGATGACGAGGATCGCGAACACGATCCCCGCCACGCGCGACAGGAGATGTCGCAGCACTTCCATCAGCCCCAGCGCGCTTCGCCAAAGTTGCCGTTCACCCCGGTCGCCCCGGTGATCAGGTTCTGAAGACCGCTGGCATAGAGGGTTGGATAGTGTTGTTCAGTCAGCCAAAGCACCGGTACTTCATCGGTCAGGATTTTCTGCACCTCGCTGTAAAGCTGCTGGCGCTCGTCTTCCGAGGTGGAAATGGCCGCCCGGGCAAAAAGGTCGTCGACCTTCGGGTTCTCGTAGCCTTCAGTGTTGGAGAACAACACGCCTTTTCGGATGTTCGAACTGATATAGGTGCGCGCCACTCCAAGCGCCGGGTCACCAAACTGGTAAAGCATGTTGGTGGTGACATCGTAGTCCCAATTACCAACCGAGGTGCCCCAGCCCGCGACATCGGTGGACACCAGATTCACCTCGATCCCGGCCGACTGCATGGTCTGCCGGAAATACTCGGCCGTTCGCGTCCAGACTTCGCCATAGGGCGAGACCAGGAAGTTGATCGTTGTACGGATGCCGTTGGCGTCCGGTGTCAGGCCCATGTCGTCGAGCAGCGCGATCGCCGCATCGACATCGTAGGGATAGGTCGTGACGTTCGGATCGTGGAACTTGGTGGTCGAAGCGATGGGCCCGATCGCGGGGCGGGCCAGGCCGAACATGATCCGGTCGACCACAAAATCGCGGTCGATGAGATGCATCATCGCCTTGCGGAAGCGCACGTCGTTGAACGGTTCGCGGCGCAGGTTGATATCGTACCACATCACCGGGCTGAAGAATTCATACCCCTTCGTCGTCAGTTCAAGCTCTGGCATCGCTGCGAGGCGCTGAACGTCAAAGGTTTCGATGTCGCCCCATTGTGCGACCTGGGCCTGACCGGTTTCCATCGCCACAGAGCGCGAGGCGGCGTCCGGGATGATCTGGTAGTAAATTTCGGAAAGGCCCGGCTGGCCCGGCATGTAGTAATCTTCATTGGCGGTCAGGTGAATGTGACTGCCCCGCACCCATTCGACAAATTTGAACGGGCCGGTCCCGATCGGAGTGTCGTTGGCCGGGTTATTTCTGAAATCCGTGCCTTCATAGATATGGGCGGGAACGATCGGTGCCGACGAGCTTTCGAAGGCAAGAAGAAAGGGTGCGAAAGGCGACTTGAGTGTGAAGACCACGGTCTGCGGGTCTGGCGCTTCGATGCTTTCGCAGCGTTCAAAGGTGGTGCGGGCACGGGGATGAACCTCGCGCAGGAAGACGTCGCACGAGAACACCACATCGGCGGCGCTGAACGGTGCGCCATCGTGCCATTTCACATCGTCCTGAAGAGTAAATGTATAGGTCAGCCCGTCTTCGGAAACCGTCCAGCTTTTTGCAAGCTGTGGCTGAGGATTCAGCTCGAAATCATAGGTCAGCAGGCTTTCGTACATCTTGCCACCAACCACGCCGGTCGGCGTCTGCTGGTTCAGCGCCAGGTTCAAGAGCGGCGGTTCGGGCTGGATGATCGCGGTCAGCCCACCATTCGACCCCTGCGCATAGGCGACGCCATCACCGAACAGTCGGACGGCTGACAGCGCCGCGCCAGATGCAAGAAGCTTGGTGAAGTCACGTCTCTTCATAGGAATACCCTCTCTGTTGGCGGCCCGCTGGCCGCATCATTTCTCGGGCTCTGGTGGCCCCGATGAATTCTGATGCTACGCGACGAACACCGAGACATCGTCGCGATAAGGACAAGTAATGCTTCCGCCGGGTCTTGCGGCAAGCGCACCAAGTACAACTGGCCTAAACGCGATGCTTCTGTGCCCAGAGCCGATAATGGGCCGCCCGTTGACTGCGCACTGTCCACCGGGATCCGGCCTGCGGCCGATCCATGGCTCGCAATAAATGACAAAGGACAGCCAGATGCGCGTTGCATTGATCAACCAAGGTCCCCGGCTCGATTTTCTAGATACGCGCCTGCAAGAGGTGTTGCCCGCTGCCGAGCTGGTGCATTGGCCTGATCCGGGCGCGATGGAGGCCGAGATCGCGGTCTGTTGGAACCCCGAGCACGGAACGCTTGCGCGGATGCGCAAGCTGCGGCTGGTTCATTCCATCGGGGCCGGAGTGGACAACCTGATGGCCGATCCCGGCCTGCCGGACGTGCCGGTCTGTCGTATTCGCGACGACGACCTAGCAGTGGCGATGGCGGAATATTGTCATTGGTCGGTGCTGTGGTTCCAGCGCGGTTTTGACCGCATCGTTGCCCAACAAGCAGCGCGCCGCTGGGATCGTTTTGCACAACGTCCGGCCGCGGATTGCCGGGTCGGCATTCTGGGGCTGGGCAGCATTGGGCAGGTGGTGGCGAGACGTCTTGCCGATCTGGGCTATCCTGTCAGCGGCTGGTCGCGTGGCGCAAAGAGCATTCCCGGCATCACCTGTCTGCACGGAACGCAGGGCCTGCAGGCGGTGCTGGAAAACGCCGATGTGCTGATCTGCTTGCTGCCTCTCACGCCATCGACCCGCGGCCTGCTCGACCAAGCGCGGCTGTCGCAGCTGCCCAGGGGCGCCGGCCTGGTCCTGTGCTCGCGCGGAGAGCATCTTGTCGCGCCCGACCTGCTTGCCCTGATCGCGCAGGGACAGCTCGCCGGCGCCGTCCTGGATGTCTTCGAGCAAGAGCCGCTGCCGGCAGATCATCCGCTATGGGCCGAACCGCGCGTTCTTGTCACGCCGCACATGGCTGCGCTGACCAAACCCCGCCGCATTGCCGAGCAGATTGCCGAAAATATCCGGCGGCTGGATGCCCGGCTGCCATTGCTGAACCTGGTCGACCGGACGAATGGCTACTGACTGGGACGGATGTCACGACCAGCACCTTCGGCGGCGAATGCCACAGCAGTGGTGAACTACGCGCGTGAGGGCGAAAGGGCAGCATGGCTCGACGCGGCCAGAGCCAGTTTTCCACGCCTGTTCACTGTTATGCCCGTCCTCTTCGACTAAAGGGCCATCTGTATTTTGGCGCGCTGTGGGGCGGTTTTGAAACCGGCTGTAGATTCCCAACTGCGAAGACCGGCGGCGGCCGACAGCGGATACCGTCGGAGCAAGGGGGAGAGAGCGCGAGTTCGGGAAATCCGAAGTCTAAAGCCCGGCCGATGCGCCCAAGGCCATGACCGCAGCCGCAGCGACCGGATCGACGACGCGGATACCGATCTCTTGCTCAAGCGCCCTGCGGCGGGGCGAAAAGCCCGCGCAGCCCAATACAATCGCGCCGGCACCCAGGTCGCGCAGTCGGGCGCCGACTTCCAGCGTCTGTTGAAACACCTCCTCGCTTTGGCCCGCGTCTTCGGCCGACACGTTGTCCAGCGGCAGTTCCGCAGCCATGCGCGCTTCCACTCCCATTTGGCGGATGCGCAGGCGATGCCGTGCAACCGAGGCCGGGCCGAGCGCGACGATGCCAAACAAATCCGCCTGTGCCATGGCGCTTAGAATGCCGGCTTCTTGAATACCGATGACGGGCTGGCGCACCAATGTCCGGCACAGATCAACGCCTGGATCGGAAAAACAGGCAACCACGAAGGCCGACGCATCGGGGCGCGATTGCACAATGGCTGCCACGTTCAACGCGGCTTCGGCGCTGTCTTTCATGGTTGAAATGGTGGCGGGGCCATGCGCAATTCCGATGCACTCGAACTCCGGCCCATCCATGCATCGAAACGGCGCAACGCTGCGCGCGATTTCCTCGGTTACCTTCACCGAGGAGTTTGGGTTGATGATGACAATCGGCCCTGTGCGTGCCTTGCTATCGCTCATATCTGGGCTCCGAAATTCTGCGCCGGGTCGCGCTCTTTGGCAAGGTAGCCGTCACCTAGCAACCTCATCGGCGCACGGGGAACGAATTTGCCTTGCCCTTCCTTGGCGATGAGGCGGCCTTTGTGTGTAATCAAAGCGCCACGGGTCATCACCGTTTCCGGCAGGCCGGTCAATTCCAAGCCTTCGAACGGGGTGTAGT
Organism: Pseudooceanicola lipolyticus; assembly: GCF_002786325.1. Taxonomy (GTDB): domain Bacteria; phylum Pseudomonadota; class Alphaproteobacteria; order Rhodobacterales; family Rhodobacteraceae; genus Pseudooceanicola_C; species Pseudooceanicola_C lipolyticus. The sequence goes on from NZ_PGTB01000001.1 coordinate 203,449, forward strand.
CCATGTTGTCATGCTGATCTTGCAGGCTCATGACCCGTGTCGCCTCCGGGTCCCAGATCGCAATATCGGCATCCATGCCTGGTGCGAGGCTGCCTTTGTCGGTCATTCCGAAGGTGCGCGCGGCATTGGTGGAAGACAGGCTGACGAATTGCTGCAGGCTGATCCGGCCCTTCACGACCCCTTCGGAGAACAGGTAGGGCAGCCGCGCGGCGATACCGGGCATGCCATTGCTGATCTGCGGGTAGGGAATATCCCGGCCCTTGATGAATTTGCCGGTTTCGTCATAGCGATACGGCGCGTGATCCGAACTGACCGAGGTGAAAGTTCCGGATTTAACATGCTGCCACAGCGCCGCTTGCGTCGCTGCGTCCCTTAGCGGTGGCGAACAGACGAACTTCGCGCCCTCCATCCCCGGCCGGTCCAAATCATCGCGCGTGAAGGCCAGATATTGCGGGCAGGTTTCGGCAAAGAGCCGTGTTCCCGCGAGGATTTCGCGCTGAACAATCGCAGCGCCGCCCGCCGTGGACACGTGCACGATGAACAGGGGCGCATCCACCAGTTTCGCCAACGAGATGGCACGGTTGATCGCCTCTTCCTCGGCAAGCTCGGGGCGGGAAATCGCATGGTATTTCGGCGCAACCAGCCCGGCCCGGGCAAGCCGGCCATTCATCCATTTCACCATGTCGTTGTTTTCGGCATGGACCATGGTGATCGCCCCATGATCGCGCGCAACACTCAGGATATCGAGCATACCGCCGTCGCCGATGTTCATCATGTCATAGGTCATGAACACTTTGAACGAAGTGATCCCGCGTGCAAATGCGCGCGGCAACTGGTCCTGCAAAACCGCTTCGCTCGGGTCGGTGATAATCAGGTGGTAGCTGTAGTCGATCACCGAGCGCGCGGCGCGGGCGTCATAGGTGGCAATCACATCATCTACGGATTGCCCGCGATGCTGCGCCGCGAAGGGAATGAACGACGAGTTTCCGCCGAAAGCGGCCGCTACCGAACCGGACAGGTAGTCATCCGCGCCCATCACACCCGAAGAGCTTTCCTGCGCGATATGGGCGTGGGCCTCGATTCCGCCCGGCATGACCAACCGGCCGCCAGCATCAATGCGCGCATCCCCGCCGCTCAGGTTCTCGGCAACCGCAACGATCCGGCCGTCGCGGATACCGATATCGCCCCTGGCAACGTCGCTGCTCGTGACCAGAGTGCCACCGTGAATCACCGTGTCGAATTGCATTATGGCGCTCCTTGCTGGGGGTCAGTCTGTGTTGCGATTCCGGCGCAGGTCGCGGGCATCGAGATGGGCATACCATTTCGTCATCACGTTTGCGGCGCGATCCGAAAACGGTTTGAACGGAACCCGCTGGAAGGGCAGATCGTCAAACGCGGTGTCGCTATCGCGCTCTTTCAGGATCTTGCGCGCCAGTTTCATGCCGAAATACACGCTGCGCGTCACGCCCGACCCGCAATAGCCCCCGGCCAGCCAAACGCCATCCACAAAGCCCAGATGGGGGCTGTGGTCGGGAGTATAGGCGACGTTGCCAGACCAGACATGGCTTAGGCGCACATCGCTTAGCTGTGGAAAAACCCGCGTAATGGACTTCGTGAAGGCCTTGCGTTGCGCCTCCAAGGCGCCTCCGGGGTTTCCGATCCGGCCACCAAAGATGAACCTGCGCCCGTCCGGAGTGGGGCGGAACCACATGAATACACGTCCAGACTCGCCGAACATGCGCTTTTGGGGCGTCAGGTTCTCCATCAATTGCGGCGACAGTTCCTCGCTGGCGACGGCGGCGGTACGGATCGACACGATACGCCGATGCAGCGCCGGGGTGCGCCCGTCCGAATAGGCGTTTGTTGCGACCACGACCTCTTTCGCGGTGACCGTGCCTTGCGGCGTTTGCAACATGGTTGTCGCGCCTTCGCGGCGCATGGCGGACACCGGACAATGCGGCACGATTTGCACCTCGGCGGCCCGCACGGCCTGTGCCAATTCAACCACCAGTTTGCGTGGGTGTATCCCGCCATCGCGCTGATAGACCGCGCCGCCATGGTAAAACGTGCTGCCGATCTCCCGATGCTGCTCTGCGCGCGGCAACATCGCCACTGGCAGCCCGAGATTGCGCGACAGCCAATCCGTTTCGCGCCCCATAGCATCGTAATCGGCCAGCGTGCGCGCGCCGCGAAACCGGCCCCGCATTTGCAGATCACACTCCAGCCCGTTCCCGGCGACAAATTCCTCGAAATAATCAAGCGCATGAATACCTTCACGCATGATCGCCAATGTCTTGGCCTCGCCGTATCGTGCAATCAGGCCAGCTGATCCAAGCTTGTGAAAGCTGGGCCCGACCATGCCGCCATTGCGAGAGGAACACCCGGATCCGATACCGCCGGCATCGAACACGACAACGTGGCGGCCGGCCCGCGCAAGATGCAGCGCGACGCTCAGGCCTGTATACCCGGCTCCGATGATCGCGATGTCCACCCGATCAGGGGCTTTCTCTGGCCGGTTCTCGGCCGGATCGCTCGCTTGCCAATATATCTGCTCAGCAGACAAGGCCTTAGTCCCTTAACGTCCAACTGTCGCGGTGCTGCGCCGTGGGGAACCGCGCTTGCAAGCCCAACTCTTCGATCCGTGCGATGCTGGCCTCGAACAGGCTGCGCATGACCGGAATCCCTTCTGGTGCCAGGGCGACGTCGCGCAGTATTTCGGCCCGGCCGGCATAGGCATCGACCAGCGCGCGCAGGTCCTCGACCGCCGTGCCTTCGGACATGTCGATGCGAAGGTCCATCGCATCGATCCCGTGCTCGCCGGTCACGCGTACGGCCGCGGATTTCAACGGCCCGACGATCTCACCGCCCGCGTCGCGCCCGGCTTCCAGCGCCTGCATCAGTCGCTCGCCCAGCGGCAGGTTCGGGTCACGGGCAAAGGCCTCGGCCATATGCCGTGTCACGGTCTCGTTTGCCAGGATGTTGCCAAGAGCGAGGCAGTCCGTCTCGATGCTGTGGGTATAGATCGAATACATGCGCCGCCCGTGATAGGCCGACGCGCGGCCCTTTGCATCAAGCGCTCCGATCTGGCGCCATTCGATATCCTTGGTCGAATTGCACACCTCGGTGACGGTGTCCTGGGCGTTTTTCCCCTCGGCGAGCAAAGAGATCCCAAGATCGCCCAAACGGCTATCGGTACGGTGTTGGGACAGCACAGCCCCCTTGCCGTGCAGCAAACGCACGCAGCGCCCGCCAACGGCAAGATCAGATGTTGTAATTGCCGCGCCAAATGCGCCAGTGCGCACGCAACGACCTATGATCGAGAAAGTCATGTTCGTTTCCCTTGATGTCTAGCGGGGATCGGTTGCCGGCAAAGGCACATCCCGTTCTTCGGCGCCAAAACGCTGCCACATGGCGTCGGTCGCTTGTTGGGCCTCGATGACCGCAGCGCGTTCGTCTATCGTGGTCAGAACGCCGTCCCGCATCAAAAACCGACCGTTTACCATCGTGTCCGTCACCGTGCCGGGGTGACCGTAATGCACAATGTTCGACACCAGCGAAACGCGAGGGTTCAAGGCGGGGGCATATAGGTTGAACATCGCCAGATCGGCCTTTTGTCCCACCGCGATGCTGCCAATGTCGGGCCGGTCCAGCGCCTTGGCGGCGTTCAGCGTGGCATAGTTGAACACCTGCCCCGGTGTCGGCGTGACCGATCGCTGATAGGCGCCGCGATGCAAGGTCAGCCCCAGTTTCATCGCGTGGAACATGTCCTCGGTCATGTTGTCGGTGCCCAGAACGATCTTGACGCCGTGATCGAGAATGGCGCGCATTGGCAAGGGGTGCGGCCCCTTGGCCGACATCGACGACGGGCAATGCCCCAGCCACGTGCCGGTTTCCGCCAGTCGCGCCACATCGCTTTCGTTGCAGAACGTCCAATGCACCGCGATCAGGTCATCGCCGAGGAAATCATTCTGGTCGAGATACTCGGTCGAGGTGCAGCCATGCAGCGCCTCGACCTGTTCTTTCTCGCTGATGATCTGGCTCAGATGCACGGTGCGGCGCAAACCGTGCTTGCGCGCCAGATCCTTCAATTGCCCGAGCATCCAGGGGCTGCAATTGTCGGGCGCATGGGCAGAGATCATGACGCGCACGCGGTCATCCTCGGCACCGTGAAACCGCTCGATCAGGGCTTCGGTGCGGTCAAGGAAGGTCTGCCCGAACGCCCGGTCAAAGCGATAGGTCCCGCTGCCCACCTCGGTTGTGACCGCATCGGCGCAGCTTTCCGCGAGCCAGAGCCGCAGGCCACTGTCGATCATCGCCGGCGCGTAATCTGCCACGTGGCGCAGCGGATCGACCAGCGTCGTCGTGCCCGACCGAATTGCCTCGGCACAGGCCAGACGCGCAATTGCTGCGCGTTCACCCGGTTCCAGCAGGTAGGAGGCAGGTACCATATACTGGTAAACAAGATTGCCTTCGATATCCTCGACCGTGCCACGCAGCACCAACAGAACCGAATGGGTATGGGCGTTGATCAGCCCTGGCGACACCAGCTTATCGGACATATCGAGCGGTTCGAAGGCCTCGAACTCGCTGCCATCAAGCGTTGCAGGCAAAGCGACGATGCGGCTGCCCTCGATGGCGATATGGCCGCGCCGCACCTGGGGCAACCCGCTATCATGGCTGATATAGGTCGCGTTTTTCAGAAGCAGACGGGTCATGATCTCCGCAGAACTCCAATGCCCGTGGCGATGAGCGTCAGGGCGATCAGCAGGGTCGCGACGGCGGCGATCGTGGGGTCGATATTGTCTTGAATGCCTTCCCAGATCATCTTGGGCAGGGTCTGCACATTGCGCACGGTAATGAACAATACTCCCACAATCTCATCGAAGCTGACGATGAATGCAAAGATGAACCCCGAGGCGATACCTGGCCGGGCGGCAGGCACGACCACCGCCCAAACCGTTTGCATGACCGAGGCCCCAAGGCTCCGCGCGGCCCGTGGAAGGTTGCGGTCCAGATTGCTCAGCGCCGCAAAGACGGAGATCGACACATAGGGCAGCGCCAGCAACGTATGTGCCAGGATGACGCCGAAATGTGTATCGATCAGACCAAGCGTGACCCAAAACCGGTAGAACCCCAGCGACTGCACCACCGGCGGCACGAGGATTGGCGTGATCAGGATCCAGCGCGCGATCATCGCCGCCCGGTCCGAAAGGAACCAGCATCCGATGGCGAAGGCTGTGCCCAGAACCGAGGCGCAGGTCGCAACCACCAGCCCGACCCAGACACTTGTCCACGTAGCGCGCAACCATTCGGGATCGGAGAAGTAGTTGGTGTAGTGTTGAAGCGACAACGACTCTTTCGGCAGGCCGATGTAGCTCGTATCAGTGAACGAAATCGGCAGTACGACGAGGATCGGCAAGACCAGAAACGCAATTACCAACCACGCGCCTGTCTGAAAGAAGATCCGGAAAGCAGAGCTTTGCATCACTTACGCTCCAATAGGGTGGCTCGCAGGTTCACGAACCGTGCCGAGACCAGGAGGACGAGGGCGGTCGCGACGAGCAGTGCAACCGACAGGGCCGAGCCCAATCCCCAGTTCAGGAATTCCTGAATTTGGTAGGTGATGTATTCGGAAATCATCAGGACACGCCCACCGCCCAGCAACGCGGGTGTCACGAAGAAGCCCAGTGAAAGCACGAAGACCAGCAGCGCGCCGGAGAGCACGCCAGGCAAGGTCTGGGGGAAATACACCTGCCGGAAACTGGTCCATTCGCTGGCCCCGAGGCTGCGCGCGGCTTGGACATAAATTCCCGAGATGCCCCGCATATTCGTCAGCATGGGCAACACTGCAAAAGGCAGCATCACGTGGATCATCGCGATCAGCACACCCAGTTCGTTGTGCATCAGGCGGAGCGGCCTTTCGATCAGTTCGGCATTGATCAGCGCGTCATTCACGAGACCCGAACGGCCGAGCAGGACGATCCAGCTGAACGACCGGATAAGCACCGAAACCCAGAACGGCAAGATCACCAGCGCCACCATAAGGGGGGTCAGGCGCGTGGCGAAATTGCTGATCGCATAGGCCACGATATAGCCCAGGATCAGGCACCCCAAGGTGGTAATGGCGGCGACGCGGAAGGTGATGACGAAACTGGTCTTCACCGCGTTGGAACCAGCCATCTTGACGAAGTTGTCAACCCCGGCTTGCGGCTCGGTAAAGGCGATCTCCCAGATGCCCAGCACGGGCAGAATGTAGAAGATCACCATGATCGACAATGCCGGCAGAACCAGCATCCAGTAGCTGGTCTTCTCGTTGACCCCTGGCATTCCGCCCCCTGTTGGTTTTGAAACTTCAATGGGTTAGCGGGCCCACCACCTGGCGGGCCCGCCTTGAACCGGGATCAGTTGATCAGCGCGTCCACGTACATTTCTTCGGCAGAAACTTGGTTCTTCGCGTACCATTCATCGTTGTAGATGATCTGCGTCGCCAGGTTCTCGGGGCTCGACGGATTATAAGGCGCGAGCTCGGCCGGAACCAACTCTGCCGCAGCCGGGTTGATCGGGCCGGAACCGATTTTTTCGAGCCATTCCACTTGCAGTTCCGGCTTCTGGCCGTGCGCGATGAACTTCATCACCTCGTCCTTACCCGCCGGGTTGCCCTTGGGCACGACCCAGATACCCGGTGCGATCACGCCGCCGTTGAAGCTGACATTGAAACTGCCGGGTTCCATCTGATCCTTCAGAAGGTGCGCACGGGTCGACCAGATATTGCCAATCGCCACCTCTTCCTGAAGGAACAGGTTCTGGCTGTCGCTGCCCGATCCCCAGACGATGATGTTCTCGCGCAACTCGCGGAACTTGGCGATTGAGGCCTTGATGCCGTCTTCGGTGCTCAAAGCGTCATAGACTTCTGCCAGTGGCACGCCGAGGGCTTGGGTTGCGCTTTCAAGCTGACCGCGCACCGATTTACGGAAGGTCCGCATGCCCGGGAAATCCTTGACGTTCCAGACATCTTCCCACGTCTGCGGGATATTGCCGCCAAGCATCTTGGGGTTTGTGGCTAGCACGTAGGAATAGACGTAGTTGCCGACACCATTGTTATAGGCGGTGCCTTCCAGAACCTTGGATTTGTCGACGATGCTGTAATCGATCGCTTCGGTCATGCCCTGCTGTTCGAGGATGATCGCAGAGCCGGCGCCGCTGTCGCACAAATCCCAGACCACCGCGCCGCTTTCGACCATGGCGCGGATCTTGCCCGCCGACGGGCCGGAGCCGTCAACCGTCACCTTGATCCCGGTTTCGGCGGTATAGGTGTCGCACAGCACTTCCTGCAGAACGTCTTTGGCGGCTCCACCCCAGTTCACGACGATGATTTCCGAGGTCGCGGCCATTGCGCGCTGGCCGAATGCGGGCAGAACGCCCAGAGCGCCCATCGCGGCGATGAAACCGCGCCGGGTCAGGCGGCCTTGCTTGTAACGCTCGACCGCAACTTCGGCGATATCGCGCTTGGCTTCAAAATCAGTGGTGTCAGTCATGTACGTTCTCCTTGTCATGGGGTGGGGTGACCTTTTCTTCTTCCGGTCACTCTTGGTTAAGCGGGGCCAGCACGACGGGCGCGTCTGCATCCCAGCCGATGCTGACCTCTAGTCCGGGGGTGGGGATGATGTCGGTTTTCCAAGTGGGGCGTGAGATCAAAAACTCTTCGCCACTCTTGCGCGTCACCATCACCTGGCAACGTTCGCCAAGATAGCTTACCTGCTTGACCGTCGCCGGAACGAACTCTTCGCCGGGCAAACCCAGGCGCAACCGCTCAGGTCGAAGCGCAAGGGTGATCGTCTCACCCTGACGGCAGGGCTCTTGCGTTGTCAGATCGAAAACCGCGCCCTCCGACTCGCATTGGCAGGAGGTGCCGCTTGCGGACAGGACAGCCGCTTCCAGAAAGTTGGACTTGCCCAGAAAGTCGGCCACAAACCGGTTGCGCGGCTGGTCATAGAGCGCATTGGGGCCGCCCTCCTGCTGGATCGCCCCATCTTTGAGGATGACGATCCGGTCAGACATGGACAGCGCCTCATCCTGGTCGTGGGTGACGTAAATGAAGGTCACGCCCAGTTTCTGATGCAGGTCTTTCAGCTCCCACTGCAAATCGGCGCGCAACTTCTTGTCGAGCGCCGACAAGGGTTCGTCCAGCAACAGAATTTGCGGGTCAAACGACATCGCCCGCGCCAGCGCGATGCGCTGCTGCTGTCCGCCGGACAACTGGCTTGGCATCCGGTCGGCAAAGGCGCTCATTTGCACCATCTCCAGTGCCTCGCCGACGCGCTTCTTGATCTCGGCGGCAGGGCGTTTGCGAATTTTGAGCGGGAAGCCGACATTCTCGCGCACGGTCATGGTGGGAAACAGCGCATAGCCCTGGAACACCATGCCGAAATCGCGATGCTCGGGCGGTTTGCCCGTGATGTCGGTGGAGCGCAGCGCCAGCCGTCCCTCATCCAGGGTAATAAAGCCCGCAATCGCACTCAGCAGCGTGGTCTTGCCCGAACCGGACGGCCCCAGAAGGGTCAGGAACTCGCCCTCGGCAACATCCAGATTCACCCCATCGAGGGCGTTGACGGAGCCATATCGCTTTACCGCGTTCTTGATGGAAAGGATCGGTTCATTCATCAGACAGGATCACCCGCTTTGCTCTCGTCGGTGGCGGCGAAACTGCCGCTTGGCTCCGAGCAGGTGAGCATGGCGGGAGTACATATTGAAATAAAAAATACACCCTCGTCTATATCTTCAAATTATAGCCTGGCCGCGTCCACGGCCTCTCCGGAGCCCGACTCATCATGCGACTTCAGGTAGTCCGCCAGGAAATGCTGAAACTGCATTGTCAGGTTGGTGGTGGGGAACATGTTCGACGTAAGTCCATATAATTTCAAAGGCAATGACGGTTTCGTCGGCCGTACGGCTATGTCGCCCCCGTTGGATCCGATCACCGCAAAGCTATCAACCAGGGCGACCCCCAACCCATTCCGCACCATCTCCAATGCGGTTGCAGTGTGGCGCACTTCGCAGAAATAACGCCGCTCCAATCCGCGCTCGGAAAACATCGCATCGATCATCTGCCCTAATGGTGTGCGGGATGCGTAAGAAATGTGCGAAACGTGATTGAGGCTCGAGATCGAAACAACCTCCTGCAACGCCAAGACATGATCGGCCGAGCAGACACACATAAGCTGCCCGTTGGCGATTTCCCGAACAGAAACAGCGGAATGGCGCGGCGGCGTGATCGAAAGCCCCAAGTCGACCCGGCCGCTGCCCAGCTTGCGGATGATCTCGTCCTGGCTGCCCAGTTCGATTGAAAGCTGTAGCTTCGGGCGGGCCTTGATGAATTGTCCCAGAACCCGCGGCAGAACCCCATGTCCAACCGATGGAGTGGCGATGATGCTCAGCCGTCCAATCGTGCCACCACGCAATTCGTCGATGATGTTGGCAATCCGGTTTTGCTGCATAAACAAGTGCTGCGCCTCCTGCGCAATATGCAGCGCCTCCTTCGTCGGTGTCAGACGGCCGTGCTCGCGCATGAACAACGGGAAGCCGATCAGATCTTCAGTATGTCGGATCATGTTGCTGATCGCCGGCTGACTGACAGAGAGCAATTCAGCGGCGCGGGCAGTGGTTCCCACCTCGATCACGGTGGACAGTACTTCGAGTTGGCGCGCGCTGATCATTCTATAACTCCCGATTATTCCAGTAGGCCCATTTTTTATTTCATACTGATGCACTCACTGGCTAGCAAGGAGGCAACGCACTAGTTCTGGAGGGTCGAATGAGCAGGAAAGAGGTGTTTGCCGTTGCGCAAATGGGGCCGGTACATCTGGCCGATACGCGGCAGCAGGTTGTCAGCCGCCTGATCGAAATGCTGCGTGAGGCACATGCCAGAGGCGCTGGCTGGGTCACCTTTCCGGAACTGGCGCTGACCACGTTTTTCCCCCGCTATGTCTATGACTCCCCAGAAGAATATGATGTGTTCTTCGAAACAGGTCTGCCCTCTCCCGCGATGGTGCCGCTGTTTGAAACGGCCAAGGATCTCGGCGTTGGCTTTTACCTCGGCTATGCGGAAAAGATCACCGAAGACGGCGTAACCCACCGCTTCAATACCTCGGTTTTGGTCGGTCCAGATGGCAGCATCCTGGGCAAATATCGCAAAATCCATTTGCCTGGCACCAAAGACCCGATTGGGGATCTGGAATTCGAACATCTCGAAAAGCGCTATTTCGAAGTCGGCGATTTAGGGTTTCCCACCTTCGCCACGCCCTCGGGGCGATTTGGCATGTGCATCTGCAACGACCGACGTTGGCCGGAAACCTTCCGCGTTATGGCGCTGCGCGGGGCGGAGGTGTTTATGCTCGGCTACAACACTCCGACGCGGAACATCCACCACCCCGAACCGGCCCATCTGCGCGACTTCCACAACCGGCTCAGCCTGGAATCCGCCGCCTATCAAAACGGCGCCTGGGTCATGGCCGCCGCGAAATGCGGCGCAGAAGACGGCTTTGCGATGATCGGCGGGTCTGCCATCATCGCCCCGACCGGTGAAACCGTGGCGCGCGCGGCTTCCGAGGATGACGAGGTCATCACCCACAATTGCGATTTGGACTTTGGCGCCTATATCCGCCGGTCGGTCTTCGACTTTGCCCGCCACCGCCGAATCGAACATTACGGCCCGATTACTGAACAAACCGGCGTGGAGATTCCCTCGTGACCTTTTCACTCGCGGGACGCGATCCGCAAACTCGAGAAATCGGGTTTGCGGTCGCGACTTCTTCGGTCTGCGTCGGTGGACGGGTTGGCGCGCTCACCGAAGGCTGCGTTGTGTTTTCACAATGCCGAACCGATCCGCGTCTGCACCGCCCCGGACTGCGTTGTTGGGAAGAAAGCCAGGACGCGACGGCTGCGATGGAAGCGATGCAGCAGGCTGCAACCGCCCTGCATTGGCGTCAACTCGGTGTCTTCCCCGCCACCGGTGCAGGTTTGCACTTCACCGGCAGCTCATGTCTCGGCGTGGCGGGCGGTTTAATCGGCGAGAACAGCCTGGCGTTGGGAAATTTTCTGGGCTCGGAAGATGTGTTGCCCGCGATGGTCAACGGTTTCGAGACTGCCAAAGGCAGCCTTGCAAATCGGCTCGTCGCAGGGATGCTGGCCGGGCAAGCCGCAGGCGGGGAGCGCGATCCACTACAATCGGCATCCATGGCGGTTCTTGGCGATGCGGGTCTGAAGGATGTCGATCTGCGGATCGATGATTCCAGCACCCCTTTGGAAGATCTGAGCCGCATGCTGGCAGAATGGCTCCCAAAGGCCGCTGCGTACCGCGTGCGCGCGCTCGATCCCGACGCGGCACCCTCTTCCTCCAGCATCGAACACGGCTGACCCCAAGTCGCGGATCAGGGCGGCGTTGCAGGATCTCCTCCAGAGCCACGCCATCCAAATCGATCGCCCGCCAGAGCCGCAAGGACCGGCCGGCGATTTTCTCCTGTACTTCATCCAGATGCCGGACATCGCCGGGCAAAGCACAAAACGTTGGCGGCTGTGGTGACCACGCGGTCAACAAGGCCCGCAAACTGGGGTGGGTTGCTGGCATCAGCCCACGCCAGCAACCACCGGCAGATCAGACGGAAACATCCAGTTCGGCGCGGACGATTTCGCTCCAGAATTTCACGCCGACGGGGATCACGTCGTCGTTGAAGTTGTATTTCGGGGTATGGACCATGTGCACCGAACCATCCGGTGCGGCGCCGTTGCCGATCCACGAGAAGGTGCCGGGTACGACTCGCATCATCTCCGAGAAATCCTCGCCCCCGGTGGATTGCGGGATATCCGAGATCACGTTGGCGTCGCCCACCGTGGCCGCGGCGGCGGCGGCGGCCACTGCGGTCTGTTCAAGCTCGTTGGTCACGCCATGGGTCTTGTGCCAATAGCTGACCTCGGCCTTGCAGCCCTGCATCGCGGCGCAGGCCTCGGCGATCTCGGTAATGCGGCGTTTGACGGTCTCGTTGATCTCGGGCTTGAAGGTCCGGGCGATGCCGGCCACCAGGAATTCCGCCGGCATCACGTTGGGCGAGGTGACGACACCGGACGAGACATGTCCCACCGAGATCACCGCGGTATCCGCCGACGGGATGTTGCGGCTGATGACGCTGTGCACCATCGCCAGGAAATTGCCTCCGGCCACCGTCACGTCGGTGGCCTTGTAGGCCCAGCCGCCGCCATGGCCGCCGGTGCCGACAAACTTGACCTGCCACCACGACCCCGAGGCCAGCAACGGGCCGGGGCGACAGCCGATCTTGCCGACCGGCATGCCGGGCCGGTTGTGCAGGCCGTAGACCGCATCGCAGGGGTATTTCTCGAACAGGCCGTCCTCGACCATTTTGCGGGCCCCGCCACAGCCTTCCTCGCCCGGTTGGAAGATCAGCACGACGGTGCCGGCAAAGTCGCGGGTTTCTGCCAGGTAGCGCGCCGCACCCAGCAGCATCGTGGTGTGGCCGTCATGGCCGCAGGCATGCATGATGCCATCGTTCCGCGAGGCATAGTCGACGCCGGTTTCCTCGATGATCGGCAGGGCATCCAGATCGGCACGCAGGCCGATGGTCTTCTGCCCCGGCCGCTTGCCGCGAATGATGCCGACGACGCCGGTTCCGGCCATGCCGACATCGGTTTCGATCCCCCATTCCTGCAACTTGTCTGCGACAAGTTTCGAGGTGCGATACTCTTTCAGGCCGAGCTCGGGATGGGCGTGGATATCGCGGCGAATGGCGACCAGTTCGTCGAGGTAAGGCGCGATATGCTGTGCCGCGTCGGGGCTGCTTGCGGTCATGTCAATTCCTTCATTGCTTGGCTGAAACGCGAGATATCCTCGCGCGAATTGTAGAAGAACGGCGAGGCGCGCAGATATTCGCCCTTGGCGGCGACGTGGATGCCGCGCCGGTCCAGCGCCTGTTTCAGCGCGTCGGCGTTGCCCACGCGCATGGTGGCCACCCCGGCACGTGCGCCGGGCGGGGCCACCAGCGGCAGGCCGATCGCCTCCATTTCGTCGGCGAGGCATTGCACCAGGTGGGCGGTGCGCGCATGCACCAAGTCCCATCCGATGGTGCCACCCATGATCTCTATTGCGCATTCAAGGGCATAGAGGCTGGAATAGTTCAGGTGGGCGTATTCATAGCTTTGATCGGCCAGGCGGTTGCGATAGCCGCGCACACCCGGATGCATCTGCGCCCGCGCTGTGGGTCGCAGCACCGCGATGCCGACGCCGAAGCCGGACAGCAACCATTTGAATGTGCCCGAGACGTAAACATCGACCTGCCCCAGATCGGCAGGCGTCGCCCCCAGTGCGTGGATGCCATCGACCACAAACAAGGTGCCATTGGCGCGGCAGGCCCGCCCGATCCGGTCAAGATCGATTCGGGTGCCGCGCACGGAGTGTACATGCGAGGCCGTCAGCACGCGGGTGCGGGGGGTCAGGGCGGCGATCAGCGCCTCGGTACGCTCGGCCTCGTCCGCCACATGGAAAGGGCGCAGGGCTGCGCCCGCGCGAACGGCGCTTTGCCAAGCCTGGGTGATCGAGGCGAAGTCGTCTTCGGCAAAGGCAACCTCGTCGCCGGGGTGCCAGGTCAGGCTTTGGCTGACCGTGTTCAGCGCCTCGGTGGTGCCGGACAGGAACTCGATCTCGGTGGCGGGCACGCCCAGCAAAAGCGCCAGGGTCGCGCGGAGGTGGTTGGCCCGATCCAACCAATGATCCATCAGGCGATAGCCGATCCGCGACGGGTCGGCGCATTCGTAGAAGCTGGCCACGCGACGGCCCTGACCACAAGGCGACACTCCACCACTGCCGGTATCCAGATAGCAGCAGCCGGACAGGGCCGGAAACAAGTCGCGACAGACGTCAGGCGCGTCGTCCGCAAACGCTGGATTCCCTGTAATCCCTTCTATAGTCATTTGTTTTCTTGGCCCTGCGAAAGCGGAGGCATTGTGCCGTGTCACTTTTCTCAGCATTTCGCGCGAAGCTTGGACGCGTCAAGTCAATATGTATTTAAATATGAAAAAAGCTCCAATATTGCTTGACTTGCATATCTTATGCTGCCGTTCTGGGCGCCAGGTCAGACACAAAGGACCGTTTCCAAGCAGCTGGAGGGTGACATGAAAGAACGCGAAATTCGGGGCCTGATCGAACAGGTCCGATCTGGAGAAATAAGCCGTCGGAGCTTTGTCCGCGGCATGATGTCGGTCGGTCTGACCGCGCCGATGGCGGGCATGATGCTGGCCCATAGCGGTGTCGCCCATGCGCAGCCGACGAGCGGCTACAAACCCACGCAGGCGGGTGGCGGCGGCACGCTGAAGGTGCTGCAATGGCAATCCGCGACCATGCTGAACCCGCATCTCGCGGTGGGGCTGGCTGACCAGCATTCCTCGTCGGCGTTTTACGAGCCGCTGGCCAGCTGGGATGAGGATGGCAATCTGGTGCCGATCCTTGCCGCCGAGGTGCCGACGCTGGAAAACGGCGGTCTGTCCGAAGACGGGCTGACGGTGACCTGGAAGGTGAAGCAGGGCGTGACCTGGCACGATGGCGCGCCGTTCACGGTCGATGACTGCCTGTTCACCGCCGAGTTCCTGGCCGATCCCGAGGTCTCGGCCAGCACGATCAAAAGTTACCAGGGTCTGACCTTCGAACGGCTGGACGATTTCAGCTTCCGCCTGACGTTCCCCAAGCCCACACCGTTCTGGGCCGACCCGTTTGTCGGTATCGCCGGCGCCATCCTGCCCAAGCACCTGTTCTCGGAATACAAAGGCGTCGCCGCGCGCGAGGCACCGATGAATATGAAGCCCATCGGCACCGGCCCCTATATCGTCCGCGAATTTGTGCCCGGCGACCTGGTTCTGGCCGATGCCAACCCGAACTATCACGAACCCAACCGCCCCTATTTCGACGCGCTTGAAATCAAGGGCGGCGGCGACGCGGTCTCGGCGGCGCGGGCGGTGTTGCAGACCGGCGATTATGATTTCACTTGGAATCTGTCGATCGGCGACGACATCCTGACCAGCCTGTCCGAGGGTGGCGCCGGCGAACCGGTGATCGTGGCCAGCGCGCTGATCGAGTTCATCTCGCTCAACCACACCGACCCGCGCACCGAGGTCGACGGCGAATATTCCAGCGTGGCAACCGAACACCCGGCCTTCAAGGACAAGGCGGTGCGGCAGGCGCTGTCCTACCTGGTGGATCGCAAGTCGATCGGCGATTTCATCTATGGTCAGGCCGGGGTTGAAACCGGCAACTTTCTCGTCGGCCCGCCTCGGTATGTTTCCGAGAACACCAACTGGGAGTTCAACATCCAGAAGGCCATCGACACGCTGGAGGCGGCCGGTTGGTCTGCTGGCGCCGGCGGCGTGCGCGAGAAGGACGGCGTGAAGCTTAGCTTCCTCTACCAGACCTCGACCAACCCGCAACGGCAGAAGACCCAGGCGGTCGTCAAGCAAGCCTGCGCCGAGGCCGGGATCGAGCTGGAGCTGAAGGCCATCGCCGGATCGATCTATTTCTCCTCGGACCCGGGCAATCCGGACACCTTTACCCGCTTTATGGCGGATATGGAGGAATATGCCTCACCCATGCAGCAGCCCGACCCGGGCAACCTGATGTACAACTATCACTCGTCGCAGGTGCCGACAAAGGCCAACAATTATCTGCTGCGCAACGTGCCGCGTTATCGGAACCCGGAGTATGACGCGCTGTGGGAACAGTCGGCGGTCGAACTGGACCCGGTCAAGCGGGCCGAGCAGCTGATCGCACTGAACGATTTGCTGGTGGGTGACGTGGCCGTGGTGCCAGTGGTTGCGCGGCAGTTCGTGGCCGGCAAGAACCTGGCACTGGTCGCTCCGACCACCGCCTGGGCCGGGTTCCTGTCGCTGGTCAAGGACTGGTATATTGATGCCTGACCAAGGGCATTCCCTGTTGCGCGGTGCTTGGATCGGGCCATGACGCGTTTCCTGCTAAGGCGTCTGGCCACCGCCGCCATCAGCATTCTGGGTGTCAGCATCGTGATCTTCACGGTGCTTGCACTCGCGCCTGGTGATGTCTTCAACGAGATGGCGTCGAATGCCGCCATCCCGCCCGAGGTGATCGAGTCCCTACGCGAGCAATACGGGCTGAATGACCCGGTCTTGCAGCGCTATTTCAGCTGGCTGATCGCGATGTTGCGTGGCGACTGGGGTTTCTCGTTCATCAGCCGGGTCGATGTCAGCACGCTGGTCCTGCAAAGGCTTCCGGCGACACTGCTGGTGGTGGGGCTGGCGCAGATCCTGGCGCTGGCCATCGCGCTGCCCGCCGGCACCTATTCGGCGATGCGACCCTATACCCTGTTCGACCAGGTGGTCAGCACCTTGACCTTTGTGGGCTTTTCGCTGCCGACCTTCTTTTCGGGCATGCTGTTCATCCTGCTGTTCAGCGTGACGCTGGGCTGGCTGCCGTTCATCTATCGGTCCGATCTCGAGGCCACGGGGCTTGCGTGGGTCTGGGCGCAGTTTCGACAGTCAATCATGCCGATCACCGTGCTGGCATTGTTCCAGGCGGCCTCCTGGACGCGCTATGTCCGCTCGGCGGTGCTGGACGTGATCCAGCTGGATTACGTCACCACGGCGCGGTCCAAGGGACTGCCGGACCGGGTGATCGTGGTCAAGCATGTGCTGCGCAATGCGCTGATCCCGGTCGTAACCATGGTCGCGCTGGAAATTCCAATCGTCTTCGGGGGCGCCATCGTGACCGAGCAGATCTTTCGGATCCCCGGCATCGGCTCGCTGCTGATCTCGTCGATCATGGCGAATGACACCCCGGTCATCATGGCCATCGCCTTCGTTCTGTCGGTTCTGGTGATCCTGTTCAACCTGGTCGCCGACCTTCTTTACCGCCTGCTGGACCCGAGGATTGCCACCCGATGAGCAGCACAGAATCCCTGTCTTCCGCGAAACGCGCGGTGCGCACCACCCCCGCAGCCGAAGCTTGGCGGCGGTTCCGGCGCCACCGGTTGGCCGTGGTCGGACTGGTGCTGCTGTCCTCGATCGTTTTGGCGGTGATCATCGGCCCTTTCCTGTGGACCACCCGGTTCAACGAGATCGATTTCTTCGCCACGATGAAGGGCCCGTCGCTCGCGCATCCCTTCGGCACCGACGACCTCGGGCAGGACATCTTGGCCGGGGTTCTTTATGGCGGGCGGATCTCTCTTGCGGTCGGTATCGCGGCAATGCTGGTGGCGCTGACGCTGGGCACGCTGATCGGCGCCATCGCCGGCATGTCGCGCGGGCCGGTGGACACGGTCTTGATGTGGGTGACCGACCTGTTCCTGTCGCTGCCGAACCTGCCGGTGCTGCTGCTGATCATCTACCTGTTCCGCGACTCGCTGACCGCGGCAATCGGGCCCGAGCTTGGGGTTTTTGTGCTGGTGGTGGTCGTCGTCGGCGGCTTCCGCTGGATGCCGGTGGCGCGTCTGGTACGGGCGCAGTTCATGACCATCCGCGAACGGGAGTTCGTCGAGGCCGCGCGCGCGCTCGGCGCCTCGGTGCCGCGACAGGTGGGGCGGCACATCCTGCCCAATGCCCTGGGGCCGGTGATCGTGGCCGGGACGATCTCGATCGCCGAGGCGATCATCGCGGAATCGACGCTGTCCTTCCTCGGCCTCGGCTTTCCGCCGGACACCCCCACATGGGGCCGGATCCTGTTCGATGCCAAGGACTATCTCAGTCTGGCGCCGCACTGGGCGGTGTTCCCCGGCATCGCCATCTTCGTATCGGTGCTGTCGATCAACTTCATCGGCGACGGGTTGCGCGATGCGCTGGACCCGCGAAAGGTGCGCTGACCATGTCTTCCCCCTTGTTGGAAATCCGCGGGCTGCGAACCGAGTTCGCCACCGATCAGGGCACCGTCGCCTCGGTCGAGGATGTGTCGATCACCGTCAACACCGGCGAAACCGTGGCGCTGGTGGGCGAGTCAGGCAGCGGCAAGACCGTCACCGCGCATTCGATTCTGCAACTGATCCCGATGCCTCCCGGCCGCATCGCCGCCGGACAGATCCTGTGGAAAGGGACCGACCTGGTGGGGCTGAAGAAGGCCCAGTTGAACAGGGTTCGCGCCAAGGAAATCGCCGTGGTGTTCCAGGAGCCGATGACCTCGCTCAACCCGGTCTATTCGGTCGGTGAGCAGATCGCGGAATCGGTGCGCTTGCATGATCGCCTGTCACGCAGCGGCGCGCGCAAGCGGGCCATCGAGATGCTGGAGATGGTGCGCATACCCAATGCCGCGCGGCGGGTGGATGATTACCCGCATCAATTCTCGGGCGGGATGCGACAGCGGGTGATGATCGCCATGGCGCTGGCCTGCAACCCGCAGCTTCTGATCGCGGATGAACCGACGACGGCGTTGGACGTGACCATCCAGGCGCAGATCCTCGACCTCTTGCAGGACATCAAGGAACAGATGGGGATGGCGGTTCTGCTGATCACCCATGACATGGGCGTGGTTGCCGAGACCGCGCAGAAGGTTGTGGTGATGTATGCGGGCCGGGTGGTCGAAGAGGCCACGGTGGAGCAACTATTCGATCATCCGCGCCACCCCTATACGCAGGGGCTGATCCGCTCGATCCCGCAGATCTACAAGCCGGGTGAGCGCAAGAAACGGCTAACAACCTTGCCGGGCGTCGTGCCGTCGCCGCTGAACCCGCCGCCGGGCTGCCGCTTTGCGCCGCGCTGCCCGGTCAGCAGCGACGCCTGCCGCACTTCACCTCCGGCGCTCGTCGAAGGCCCGGCGGGCCACAAGGTGGCCTGCATCCATCAACCCGAGGAGACCGCCGCATGACGCCGCCCCTTCTGCAAGCAAGCAACCTTCGCAAAACCTTTCCGGTAAAGGGCGGGGCGCGTGGCCAGGTGATCCATGCGGTGGATGGGGTCAGCTTTGACATCGCCAAGGGCGAGACGTTCGGTGTCGTCGGCGAATCCGGCTGCGGCAAATCCACCACCGGGCGCTGCATCCTGCGGTTGATCGAACCGACCGACGGCCAGGTCACCTTCGAGGGGCGCGACGTCATCGCCATGGACAAAGCCGACCTGCAAGCCATGCGGCGCGAAATGCAGATCATCTTCCAGGATCCTTTCGCCTCGCTCAATCCGCGGATGACGGTTGGCGCGATCATCGGCGAGGCATTGCAGATCCACGGGTTGGCCGGCAAAGCAAAGCAGCAACGCGAAAGGGTCGCGCACCTGCTGGACGTGGTGGGGCTGAATGGCGACCATATGCAGCGTTTTCCACACGAGTTCTCGGGGGGGCAGCGACAGCGCATCGGCATCGCCCGCGCCCTGGCGGTTGAGCCCAAGTTGGTGATTTGTGATGAACCGGTTTCAGCGCTGGACGTGTCGATTCAGGCGCAGGTGGTGAACCTGCTGGAAGATCTGCAGGAAGAATTCGGCCTGACCTATATGTTCATCGCGCACGATCTGTCGGTGGTACAACATATCTCAACCCGCGTGGCGGTGATGTATCTTGGCCGGGTGGTCGAGATCGCCTCGACCGATCAGCTGTATTCCGACCCACGGCACCCCTATACCGAGACGCTTCTCGAAGCGATCCCGCGGCCTGACCCGCGCCGCAGGCGCAAGCGGGTGCAGGTGGCGGGGGACTTGCCGAACCCGATCGATCCGCCAACGGGCTGCCATTTCCACACCCGCTGCCCGATCCGCAAACTGCCGCTCTGCGCAACCAGCCGGCCCGAGCTGAAGACCGGTCCCGATGGCCGCGCGGTAGCCTGCCACTTGCGCGGCTAGGCCGGCGACAATTTACCAAGTGTCGCCGTTGTAATGCTGGATGAACAGCCGGGCGGTGCTGCTGAGCGGCTGCGTGCCGTGGATCAGGGCAATTTCCAGTTCGGCCCTGGGTTCGTCGACTTCGATGTAATGCACCCGGTCATTGATGAGTGTGGCCAACGACTTGGGCACCAGCGACACCCCCAGCCCCTGCGCCACCAGCGTGACCACGGTGGGCCAATGTTGGATATGGAAATCGGGTTCGACGGTGACACCGGCGTTTGCCAGGCTGGAGATGATCCGGTCGTGAAAGCTGATTGCGTGTTCCCGTGAAAACACGATCACCCGCTCGCCCGCCAGTTCCGGCAGCTTGATCCGCCCACGCCCGGCCAGCCGGTGGTCTCGCGGCAAGCAGCAGACCAGTCTTTCGGTTTCCAGCACATGTTGGGTCACGGTGTCGGGCACCTGCACCGAATGGATGAAGCCCAGGTCGATTTCGCCGGTCTGTACGGCCTCGATCTGTTTGGTGGTGTTCATCTCGCGCAGGATCAGCCGGATTCCGGGATAGGCTTCCTGGAAAGCCTTCAGCGCAACGGGGAACCGCCGATACAGCATGGCCGACACAAAGGCGATCGATACCTCACCTGCAAAGCCGGTGGCGGCTTGGGCAGAGATCGCCTTGGCCGAATCCAGCAATCCAAGAATACGCTTGGCATGTTCCGCAAAGATCGCCCCCGCCTGCGTCAGCCGCACCGGCTTGCCGGCCCGGTCCATCAGCGAAAAGCCCAGGTCCTTTTCCAACTGCTTGATGCTGAGGCTTAGCGGAGGCTGCGACATGCCGAGCCGCTCGGCGGCGCGACCGAAATGCAGTTCCTCGGAAAGCACCGCGAAATACTCAAGCTGTCGAAGGGAAATGGCCACCGGAAACCTCTTGCTGGATTGCGCGGCGATTGCCACGTGATTGCCGCGACTGTGCCGGGCGCGCACGATCAAGTCCACACTTGCAACAGGGTGTTCTCGCGCATTCTCCGATAGCTCGGGGCGCTCGCATGATCCTGTCATATCTAAATAAGAATGATCAAACAGACGCCGGGTGGCGACTGCATGTTGTCGCGCCGATGAAACATATCGCCCGCATGGCGCTCAATCAAAAAAACCGTAGGCCTTTTAACCGGCTCCCCGGCGCAAGCTCTGCCCCTATAGGCTGAGGAAATGCCCATCCCCCGCCCGAATATCACCTACATTGTTTTTCGTCGCAGCGCCTGCGCCGCCGACCCGGGAGCAATAAAACCGGGGCTCAAAGAACGTGCAGCGACAACGCCGTGCTTCACACAAAATCCAAATCGGCTTTGGTCAGGTCTGCCAACGACACATCTTGCAACAGGATCGTGTTTTCGCCGTCGCCGCCGCGATCATAGAGCACACCCTCCGGTGTATCCTCAGATGCGCGCTTGAAAGCTTTGAACGTTCGGGCCTCACCGCTTGACGCGAATAGCCTCAGCACATCCACGCCCGCGTCGAAATCGGTGATCCTGTCCTGGCCGAACGTCTCGGCAAAGGCAAAGGCATCCCGGCCGGCACCACCGGTCAACACGTCGTTTCCGGCGCCGCCGGCAAGGAAATCCGCTCCCTTGCCGCCGTTCATCCGGTCGTTTCCGGCAAGCCCCAATAGCACATTGTCGGCGTCCGAACCTATGATCTGGTTGGCGCTGTTGTTGCCGGTGCCAAATTCCGCAGTGCCTTCGAGCGTCAGGTTCTCGACATGGACGCCAAGGTTAAAGTCGGAAGTGGCGAGGACCAGGTCGGTCCCGCCGCCCTGGTCCTCGAACACCTGGTCGCGCGCATCGTCGACCCGATAGGTGTCGTTGCCGGCGCCGCCTCTCAGCTCGTCGGCGCCGCTTCCGCCGTCGATATCGTCCTGGCCTGCGCCGCCAAACAGGATGTCATTGCCGCCGCCGCCCTTGATGGAGTCGTTGCCCGCGCCGCCATGGAAGATATTGGCCCCGCGGTCGCCGATCAGCCTGTCGTTCTGCGACGAGCCCATGGCGCCTTCGATCCCATCGAACGTGTCGCCCTTGGCATCGCCTGTGTTGGCCGAGGCATCGGCAAGGTTCACGGTGACCTTTTCTTTGGCACCGGCGTAGCTGGCGAGATCGGTGCCGTCGCCCCCTCGGAGCGTGTCTGCCCCTGCGCCGCCTTCCAGCGTGTCGTCGCCGCCGGCGCCAACCAGCCGGTCATCGCCCTTGCCACCGTCAAGCAGGTTGCCCAGCCCGTCGCCTCTGAGCGTGTCGTCATGATCCGACCCGGTGACGTATTCGATACTGTCATAGCTGTCGCCCACGGCCTCGCCACCTTCGCCGGTGCCCAGGGCGAGATCGACCGTCACCGCGGAATTCGAACCGGTGTAGCTCGCGGTGTCCATGCCTTCGCCACCCTCGAGCACATCGGCCCCTTTGCCACCATCAAGGATGTCGTCGCCCAAGCTGCCCGCCAACCGGTCATTGCCAACCTTGCCAAAAAGCTGGTCGTCGCCGCTGAGGCCCTCCAGCGTATTGTCCTCGTCGTCGCCGGTGAGCACGTCGTTTTTAAGCGTGCCGACGATATTCTCGATGTTGGTCAGATTGGCGAGGGTCTTGCCGCCGGTGGTCTGTGCGGTGTCCTTGCTCAGATCAACCTTGATCGCCTTGTCGAATTTCGCAAAAACGCCCGTGTCGGAGCCGCCGCCGCCATTCCAGGTGTCGCGCCCGTCATCATAGGTGAGAATGTCGTCGCCGCCTTTGGCGATCACCAGATCATCGCCTTTGCCGCCCGCCAGAATATTGACACCCTCGTTGCCCATCAGACGGTCATCAAAGCGCGAACCGATGGCGTTTTCCACGTCCAGCTCGGGCAGGCGCAAGAGTTTGCGCTGGGTGCCCTGATCAAAGCTCTTCTTGCCGCCGGTCGTTGCGGCATGGGTCGCATTGCCCAGATCCACATCAACCGCCGCGCGAAAGGCACCGAAATCGACCGTGTCGCTGTCTTCTCCGCCCGAGACCGTATCGATACCCGAGGTGTAGATGATCAGATCCGCGCCGCCGCCGGTGAACACCCGGTCGCGCCCTTTGCCACCCACCAGCACATTTGCCTCGTCATTGCCGAGCAGCGTGTCATTGAAGCTGGTGCCGAGAAGCCATTCCACATTCTCGACCGTGTCGTCGCCATCGCCATGTTCGAGGCTGGCCAGAACCGCACGTTTCTCGCCGGAATAGTCGAGGATGTCCGAACCGTCGCCGCCGTCGATCGTGTCGCGTCCGGCGCCGATCCGGCCGATAATCGTGTCGTCGCCTTGATCGCCATTCAGCTCGTCATTGTCGCGGGTCTTGCCGCCGTCGAGCAGATCATCCCCCTTGCCGCCATGCAGCCGGTTGGCCGCGGCATTCCCTGTCAGGATGTCGTCGTAATCGGTGCCACGGACATCCTCGACGCTGGAAATGGCCACGATATCGCGCAGCGTCTTCTCCGGCGCTTTGGTGCCATCCCCGGTTTTGGCATCGTCGCCGGAGGCGAGATTCACCAGGACCGAGGCGGTGAACCGGCTGAAGTCCAACGTATCCCGCCCGCCCTTGGCGTCGAAATCGTCATGGCCGCCGATGTAGAAATAGTGATCGCCATTGCCGGAGCCGCCGACCTTGTCGTCGCCCTGGCCGCCGACATAAGCTTCGATGTTGCGGTAAGTGTCCTCGCCAACCTCCTGGCCGGTGGCCTCGTTCTGGTTGAGGTTGAAGGTGACGCCCTTGGTGGTGCGCTCATACGAGACAATATCGAAGCCTTCGCCGCCATCGTAGCGGTCGGTGCCGCCGCCATCGCCGAGGAAAGTGTCGTCGCCTTTGTTGCCAAAGGCTCGATCGTCGCCGTCGCCGCCGATCAAAAGGTCATGGCCTTCGCCGCCAATGAGTTCGTCATTGCCGGTGCCGCCATCAAGCTCGTCATCGCCCGCACGGCCATCGAGCCGGTCGCTCGCGCCGCCGCCCAGGAAGACATCGCCGTTGTCGCTGCCAAACATGCGGTCGGCGAAACTGGTGCCCTTGAACGTTCTGATGCCGAAAAAGGTATCGCGGTTGCCGAAGGTGTCGGTGCCGAATTCGTCCTCCTCGTCGCGGAGGTCGACCACCACGCCGGCCGCACCCGTCTCGCGGCTGTAATCCACCATGTCCCGACCGCCGCCGCCATAGAACTCGTCGGCGCCTTTGCCGCCCACGAGAGTGTCGTCGCCAGTAAACCCGTCCAGACGGTTGAAGAGGGCGTTGCCGATGATAAGGTCGTCGCCCTGGCTGCCGTAGACGTCTTCGAAACCCGAGGTCTTGGCGATCTTCGCCTCGGCGCTTTTGGTATCGGCGGGGGCGAAGCTGGCGTTTTTGGTGCCGTTCAAGTCGACCAGCAAGGTGCCGTCGAGCGCGCTGAAATCGGCCAGATCGCGGCCCTGTCCGCCCGTCATGATGTCGACGCCGCCAGAATAGCGGAGCGTGTCGTTCCCGGCACCGCCCAACAGCCGGTCATTGCCCGCACCACCGTCCAGGACGTCATCCTCGGAGCCGCCTTTCAGCGTATCGGCCCCGTCGCCGCCGAGCAGCCGGTCATTGCCCGCACCGCCAACAAGGTTGTCCTTTCCCGCATCGCCGGCGAGCTGGTCGTCATCCGCACCGCCATCGAGTTCATCGTCGCCCTCGCCACCAATCAGCGTGTCGGCGCCGGCGCGACCCATCAGGTCGTCATTGCCCTCGTCGCCGTTCAGCGAATTGTTGTGGCTGTCGCCCATCAGGGCGTCGTTGAAGGTGGTGCCGAGGACGCGCTCGATTGAAACGAGGTAATCCTCGCGGCCGCCGCCCACCTTGGCGACAAAATTGGCCAGATCGAGCCGGAGCTTGGCTGTCGCGTCGATGAACGACACCGCGTCCTCGCCGCTGCCGCCATCGAAGAGATCGCCGCCACCCGTGGCCGCGAAGAAATCATCGCCGCCAAAGCCTCGGAAGAGATCCGCCTTGGGGGTGCCGTTGGTGGGCCGGTCGTCGCCGGACGTGCCAAACGCGGTGATCCCACGCGCGGGTGCGCCCGGGCTCACCGCGCCGAGCCCGGAGAAATCGCGTTTGCCCGCGCCATCGGTTGTCACGAAGGTGAAGTTGTGGCCGATGTTCGGGTCATCCGCGAAATAGTCGATGATGCGGAGCGTGTTGCCCTCGGCCGCGATGAGC
Source organism: Pseudooceanicola lipolyticus (assembly GCF_002786325.1). Classification (GTDB taxonomy): domain Bacteria; phylum Pseudomonadota; class Alphaproteobacteria; order Rhodobacterales; family Rhodobacteraceae; genus Pseudooceanicola_C; species Pseudooceanicola_C lipolyticus. The sequence continues at coordinate 228,495 of NZ_PGTB01000001.1, forward strand.
AGATCGATGCCGTCCAGCGCGAAGCTCAGCTCGGACCGGGCATAGGCGCTGAAGACGACCCGTGTATTGGCGGCGGTCTCGCCATAGATCACGTCCTGGCCGAAGCCCGCGTCGAAGGCGTAGATATCGGCGCCGAGGCCGCCGGCCATAAAGTCGTTGCCGGCAAGGCCGATCAGGGCGTCGTCGCCGCCGCCGCCGAAGAGCGCGCTTTGCAACGAGCCGCCGATCAGGACGTCATTGCCTTCGCTGGCCGAGATCAGGGTTTCTTCGACATTGCTGAAGCGGATGGAATTCTTGCCATGGGACAGCTCCGTCGTGACACCGGCCAAATCGTAGAAATCGCGGATCTCGTCGGTGGTGAGGGCATCCGAAATCATCGACAGCTCGGTCCCGAGCGCGGCCCCATCCCCATCGAAGATCGAGAGCTTCAACTGGGTCGAGCGGCTGTTGACGCTGAGCACGTCGGAGGCTCCGGCACCACCGTCAAAGACATCCCGGCCGCCGGTGTGTTCGAAGAAATCGTTGCCGCCCTGGCCGAGAACCATGTCGTCGCCAAGCCCGCCCGAGACCCAATCGTCGCCCGCGCCGCCTTGGACCGTGTCGACCTTGTCGCCGCCGATGACCCTGTCGTCGCCCGCCCCCAAGAGCAGGTGGAACCGCTCGAAATCGGCGATGCGGGTTCCCTGGCCAATCTCATAGCCTTCGCCAGAAGCGGAGAAGGCATCGAAGAACAGGTTTTCCTCGAAGGCCCGGAGATCGGCGACAAAGAGATCTTCGTCACCCGCGCGCTCGCCGCCCACATAGGCCACGCCGTTCTGGTAGACGATGACCTCGTCATAATCATGGGTGCCGGCGATATCCACGCTCTCCATCTCGGAATAGGTCACGTGACGGAGCGAGCGGTCCTCGCGGTTTCGCGGGTTGCCGGGCGTGGAGTTGTAGTACTTCCAGGTATCCGCCGTCAGTGAATTCTCGGCAAGTTCCTGGAGCACTTCGCGGTTGGAATCGGTCCAGGCCTGGCCCCGGCGGCTTGAGAGGATGTCGTCGCCGTTCTCGTCGATCAGCACCACACGGCTGTGCCCCGAGCCGCCATTGATGATCAGGTTGTCCTGCTCGGGTCCACCATCGCGATTGGTGCCACCGTAGATATAGTCCTTACCCTGGCTGTCCCAGAACAGCTGGTCATTGCCATCGCCGCCATCGAGATAGTCATTGCCGCCGCCGCCCGACAGGATGTCATCGCCGCCGCCACCCAAGAGCACATCTGTCCGGGTTCCGCCCGAGAGCACATCGGAGGCGAGCCCGCCCGCGATCAGGAGCTGTTCGATGCCGGCAATGAAGACGCCGTTATCAAGCAGAAAGCCCTTGTCGGCGGCGGAGCCGAGCTCGGGCGCGACGATCTCGACACCGGTGCGCTGGAACCGGATATCGGCGAAAAAGACATCCTTGTCCTTGCCATCCAGCCGCTCGCCCGCGTCGTAGATCGAGCCGCCCTGATAGACCATCAGGTCATTGGAAAAATCGGTGCCCTTCATGTTCACCGCCTCGATATTGTCGAAGCGGATGATCGGATCCCCGTTCGCCTGGATGCCGAAACTGTCAGCCATACGACCGAGCGTCAGAAGCTCCTGCGTCTTGTCATGGGCGAAACGCGGGTCATCAAATCCGGCAGCACCGACGGTATCCAGAACCTTGCCGTCGGCATCGTAATAGAGCATGCGATAGCCGGTTTCTTCCACCAGTTCCCGCTCGGTGCCGTCAATCGGAGAGTCGAAATTTCCGACGTAGAGCGTGTCGAAGCCCGCGCCGCCATCGAGCACATCATCGCCATTGGCGCGCCACAGGATCACATCGTCACCGGCGCCGCCAAAGATCTTATCGGGGGCGAGGTCGAACCCGCCATAAAGAAAATCGTTGCCCAGCCCGCCGTGGATATAGTCGGCAAAGCCGCCGCCCGCGATCACGTCGGAGACCTTGGTGCCCTTCATCCAGATCCGCTCGAACCCGGTAATGACCGTCTCGCCGAAATACGAGACCTGCGCATCGGCCCAGAACTGAATACCGCCGCGGTCGCCGGTATAGAGGTCAATCTCGGTGAAATCGGCGGCGAAGGTATCGCGCCCGGCGCCACCCTCGTAGCGGCTGCCATTCATGAAAAGGACAAGGTCGTTGCCGTTCCCGGTGCCGCCCGGGTCGCCGGTCGGGCCGAGGGCGGTGTTGTAGACGCTCACATATTCCACGTCTTTCGAGATCTCGATCCGGCTGCCATCTGTGCCGCTTGTGACCAGATAGTGGGATTTTGACCGGGTGTCGGGGTCGCCGAAGACCCCGAAATTGTCGACATAGTCATCGTTGAACCCGTCGACGAGCGTACCGAGATTGTCGAGGCTGGCATCCGCCCCGAGCCCGCGGCCGCCGAAGAGATACCCGGCCGTGCCGGACGTGGTTTCGGTGAAGAGATCATAGCGCAGGCCCAGATTGCCCGAGCGGATAAAGAGGCTGTCGGCGCCTTCGCCGCCGAAGATATAGTCGGTGGCCCGCGCCCCCGTGAACCGCGAGGCGCCCAGCTCCACAATCACCGAATCCCGGCCCGCGCCGAGGCGCACATGATCATCGGCGCGGTCGATCGGTGCGCCGGACCCGCCCGGCACGAAGTAGTTCAGCCGCACGATATCGTCGCCCGCGCCGGTATCGAAATAATCGCTGCGCTTGCCGCCCACGAGATAGTCATCGCCGCGCCCGGTCTTGAGAACCGCTGCCTCGACATTCTTGACCGTCAGCTCATGGCCATCTTTCATCGCGATGGTGACACCGCCCATGGTGCTGTTGTCGCCATCGTTTTCGAGCCGGATCGCTTCGGCCAGATCCCAACGGATATCCCGGGCGACAAAGCTCAGATCGGCGATGAAGACGTCATAATCGGTGTTCTTGAGGTTCTGCCCGCCATCGAAATACCCGTCGGATTCACCGGTGAAATGATAATAGAGCACGTCGCCCGCATCATTGCCGATCACATCGATCGTGCGGTTCGTCTGAACGAATTTGCCGTTGTAATTGTACTGTATCGTTGTGAAGAACGTGTCGATCAGCGCCAACTGTTCCAGCACCGGATCATCATGCGCGACCGGGCCCAGCACCTCGACATAATCGCCAATGGCGCTGTCAAAGCTGACGCCCGAGACGGTGATCGGGGCGTCCAGGATCGGGGCGCCGTTCTGATCGGTGGGCCGTGGCCCGATCAGAACCCGGCTGCCGTCGAGATAGAGATCCGCGAGACTGCCAAACAGCACCCGCACGTCATAGGCCGCTGTCCAGCCGAACAGGACCGGACGGGGTTGCTGGGTGAACCGAACCTCCAGATCGTCGGGAATGGTTTCGGGCTCGAGGATATACCCGGTGGTGTCATACTCCTCAAAGAGCGCCTCGAGCTGTTCGTAAGACGCCTCGAAATAGTCGATGACGTCATCCTCGAAGCGCGGAATCTCCGGATCCCAATCGGTTGGTGCCAGACGGTCCTCGACCCAGAAGACCTCGTAGGTGTCGGTTTCCAGGTTGAACTTGTGCCCAGGGATCGAGAAACTCTCGGTGAAGGTGGTCCCAAGCGTCTTGCCGGGCTCGTTCTGGATAAATTTCTCCGAAAAGATCGGCCCGAAATCGAACTCGAGAAAGTCGGGCACAACCGAACCACCAAAGCGCCCCTGCAGGATGTCGACCTGGAAATAGCTGCCGCCCGTAAAGCTGACCTCGTGGTCGAACCGTGCCTCATCCACCGAGAAGGTGGCATCGATCTGCGCGGTGCCGAACCCCTTGGCCGGCGACAGAAGATAGAGCTTCTCTCCCAGCTTGCCGGTGGTCGTGAGATCGTCGGTCGGGTCATTCGGCGTGCCGTGATCCGAGACCAGCCGGATATCGATATTCGGGATCCTGGTGCCCGCGCGGTTCAGATCGACCGCAAGCGTCTCTTTCACTCCCAGGGTCAGGATCTGCGACAGGTCCACAACCTTGATCAACACGTCCAGTCCCCGGCCGATCGAGAACTCCTTGTCGAGGAAGACGGTGTTTTTCAGAATCGCCGCGGCCTTCTGAATCCGGGGGTCTGGAATCTCTCTCAGGATCGTTGTGATGAACCGGTCGACATCGATGCTCCAATGCAGAAAATCCAGGTCGGAGACACCCAGGGCCTCGGCCCGCGCGGTTCCGTTGGTGGACCCGAACAGGTTTGCACCTTGCGGGGCCTGAAACGAGAGTTCGCCCAAGGACTTGAGAAGTTCGCTCGCCCTGGGGCTGATTGTCTGGATCGCCCGCCCGTCGGCAAAGCCGATATCGAAAACATAGGGATCCTCGAAAGCCGTGCGGCTGAGGATCGTGTTCGAGAGGCCGAGTGCCTTGAGATCCTTCTCAAAATTGACGCCGAAGAACCGAATGTCGGGGAAATCGAAATTGTCGATCCCGCCGGGGATGGGCCCGTAGAAGCCCGCGTCCCGGATCCCGGCGGCGAGCGCGGCCTCGAGGTCGATCCCCGCCTCGGCCACTGGATCGGGGGCCTGGTCCGGAGTTCGCCCGAAACCCACCGTCGAGATTGTGCTGCGCGTGACGTCGAAATCGGTGAAATCGAACTCCATCACCGCGCCAACGGGGAGCTGGCCCGGCACGCGCTCGGGCGTGATCACCGCGTTGGGCAGGCCCACATTGATCTCGAGGTCATACTCGGCCTCAAAGGTCCCGGTGGTCCCGACATTGGCCCACACCTCAAAGCCGAAGAACGCGTCCAGATACAGGGTGCCCGAGATGTCGGTGTTCAGCGCCGAAACTCCAACCTTCTTCGACTGGCTGAGATCGGCAACCAAGCTTTTGTCGGTTGTGATAAATCGCGAACTGGTATTGCCCGTCGGGTAGAGATCGCCATTCGTTTTGAAGGTGAGTGACGTGTTTTGTCGTGCCATTGCTCCCCCCCCGGGCGGTGGGCAGAAGGCGCGAAATAGAGATGTAAACGCGGAAACTTTTACAGTCTGCCTGACTGACCTTGGCAGCCCGTGGCAAAAAAGCAACGACTTTCTGAAAACTTGTCAGGCCTCAGTCGGGTTGCGACTGAGCGAAAATTCTCCCCCGGACTCTCCGGTTCGGTCGGGAAAACAGAGGCGCAGCAAGCTTGCCTGAACCGGGTTCCTCGTCTAGCGTTCTCATTGTGTTGGGATAATGCGGCCGCCAAGGCCGATCCGGCAGAGCTGAGACCGCCGCAACTTTTGGTGGTTCGAGCATCGCTTACAGCCCCCAATCCGATCCGGCCACGGGCCGGAGCTTGGAGGGGGCATGACGTTCCGTCTGTTTTTTTCGGCCGACACTGGCAGTGACGGGTTTGAGCCGTACATCTCTGACGGCACCGCCCTGGGTACGTTCCAAGTCGTCGATCTGAACCCAGGTGCCGGCGATGGCATCTTCCAGTTTTTGCCCGGCCCCGACGGCCCGGCCCCCTTCATGGTGTTCTACGGCACCGACGGCTCGGATGGTGGCGAGCCCTACGTCTCGGACGGAACGGCTCAGGGCACTTTCCGCCTGGCCGACATCAACCCCGGCGCCGGCGACAGTGAGGCCTGGATCCGGAATTTCTTCTATGACGATGGCCGGGTCTATTTCGCCGCGCGGGATGCAAATGCCGGATCGGGCAGGGGGCTTGAGCTTTACGTCACCGATGGCACCTCTCTGGGCACACGGCGGCTGACCGATCTGAATACGGGCCCGGGCGATGCCTCGCCCTCGGTTATCGGAGCCATTGACGGCAAGATCCTCTTCGACGCCAGCGACGGGACCAACACCAATCTCTATGCCTATGATCCGGCAACCGATGCCGTCACAACGCTGGACACCGGCCTGGCCTCGCAGGGGCGCCGGGGGATCGAATTCAATGGCGCGTTCCTCTTTGCGGCCAATGACGGTGTCGACGGCAGCGAGCTCTGGACCACCGACGGCACCGCCGCTGGCACCCAATTGCTCAAGGATATCAACACGTCCGGGGGATCGTTTCCCAGTGCTTTTGTCGAATTCAACGGCGAAGTCTATTTCGTCGCCGATGACGGGACCACGGGCCAAGAGCTCTGGAAGACCGACGGCACCACCGGGGGAACTGTCCTCGTTTCGGACATCTTCGCGGGCGCGGGTTCGAGCAATATCTCGTCGATGCGGGTTATCGGCGACAATATTCTCTTCGCCGCACGGGACAGCCTCGGTAATTCCGAGCTCTGGAAGGTCGCCAGCAACGGCACCGTTTCGTTGGTCAAGGATATCCGCGCGGGCGGAAGCAGCAGCCCCAGCGGCATGACCGAGATCGGGGCGACCGGAACCGCCGTGTTCTCGGCCACCGACGACACCAACGGGCAAGAGCTCTGGATCACCGACGGGACAACGGCTGGCACGCAGCTTTTGAAGGACATTAATCCTGGCGGGACGGGTGGGAGCGTCTTCAACTTCCACAAGGTCAACGACCTGGTTTTCTTCACCGCCAATGATGGGACCAATGGCAGAGAGCTATGGGTGACCGACGGGACCGAGGCCGGCACCGAGATGGTCGAAGACCTGACCCCCGGCGCGGCGGGCACAAACTTCGACGTGTTTGCGATCCAGGACATCAACGGCGCCCCCGGGACACCGACCCTGGATGCCAACACGATCTCGGAAACCGCGGAGGTGGACACCGTTGTCGGCACCGTCTCGGCCGTGGATCCGGACAATGACAGCCTGAGCTTCACCCTGACGGAGGATGCCGGCGGGCGGTTCCGCATCGGCTCGAACGGCAAGATCCGGGTGGACGGGGCGCTCGATTTCGAGACCAACCAGACCCATCAGGTCACCGTCCGCGCGACCGATCCCGATGGCTTGTTCTCGGAGCGGACCTTTACGCTCCAGGTGCTCGACGAGAACGAAGAGCCGGTGATCGGGGCGCTCTCGAATGCGAGTGTCGCCGAGCGGTCGGCCAAGGGCACCGATGTGGGCACGGTCGCCGTCACCGACCCTCAGGGCGATGACCTGACCTATGAGCTGACCGACGATGCGGGCGGGCGGTTCCGGATAACCCAGACCGGGGTGATCAAGGTCGACGGAGCGCTCGATTTCGAGGCGAATGCAAGCCATGACGTCACCGTCCGGGTCACCGACACTGACGGTTTCATCGACACCGAGACCTTCACCATTTCGGTAACGGATGTGGCCGAAGATCCGGTCATTGGGACTCTCTCGAACAAGACGGTGGACGAGGGCGCGGCGAACGGCACCGATGTGGGCACGGTTTCGGCGACGGATCCTCAGGACGAAGATCTGACCTTCGCGCTGACCGATGACGCCGGCGGGCGGTTCCGGATCAACCAGAACGGAGTGATCAAGGTCGACGGCACGCTCGATCACGAAACCGATGCCAGCCACAATGTGACCGTCCGGGTGACGGATGAGGAAGGCAATACCGACAGCAAGAGTTTCTCGATCACCGTGGGCGATGTGGACGAGGATCCAGAGTTTAATCTGCTTTTCTCGGCGTCGGTGAAAGAGGACATCCCGGTTGGCAGCGTGGTGGGCACCGTCGGCGCCGTGGATCCCGAGGGCGGCGCGATCACCTATGCGCTCACCGATGATGCCGGCGGCCGGTTCCGCATCAGCGCGACGGGTGTGGTCCGCGTCAAGGACATGCTCGATTTCGAGACGAACAGAAACCACACGATCACCATCGAAGCGCGCGATACCGCGGGGAACCGCGACACCACCTCAACCACGATCGCCGTTCTCGACGTCGATGATCTGCCGGTTCTCGACGCGGTTTCGGTCTTCGTGACGCCGGAAAATATGCCGGCTGGCGCCGTCGTGGCGACCCTTCAGGCCTCGGACCCCCAGGGCGAGACGGTGACTTTCACGCTCGCCAACAATACCAGCCGGTTTGCGATCAACCAGTCCGGGGAAATCCGGCTGGTGGGCAGTCTCGATTACGAAACGGACAGCAGCCACCGGATCAGGGTGCAGCTGACCGACCCCACCGGCAACAAGGTGACCGAGAGTATCACCATCCCGGTCTCGGATGCGGCCGAACCGACCGAGGGGCACGATGTGCTGGCGGGCACCTTCCTGGGTGACCGGATCGATGCGCTTGGCGGCAATGATGTGGTCCGGGGTTTTGCGGCGAACGACGTTCTGATCGGTAACAAGGGCGATGATCAGCTGTTCGGTCAGGCCGGGAATGATAGCCTTGAGGGCGGCAAAGGCAACGATCTGCTGGTGGGCGGCATTGGCGCTGACGAGATCGACGGTGGCGCCGGCAATGATACGGTTTCCTTCACCGACGCCCAGTCTCGGGTAATCGCGGATCTCTCGAATACCAATCCCAACGGCGGCGAGGCGACGGGCGACATTTACCGCAATGTCGAGGCCCTTCTCGGCTCAAATTTCAGCGACATCTTCGGCGGCGATGCCGGCAAGAACCGGATCCTCGGATTTGCCGGCAATGATGCGATCGACGGGCGCGACGGCAAGGACACGATCCTGGGCGGTGCCGGCAATGACAGCCTGTATGGTGGCAAGGGTGATGACGCGCTCGAAGGCGGCGCCGGGCAGGACGAGCTGCATGGCGGCGAGGGCGATGACCGTCTGGACGGGAGCGCCGGGATCGACCAGCTTTTTGGCGGGACCGGGAACGACACGCTCTTCTACACCGTTGGTGACACGATCGACGGCCAGGCCGGGAATGACCAGCTGGTATTCTCTGGTTCCGGAGTCAACGTCGATCTCACGCAGAAGACGGCCGGGACCATTCGATCTGTCGAGTCGATCCTGGGCACCGCTGGCAATGATGAGATCACCGATGATGATGCGGCGCGCACGATCCAGGGCGCGAACGGCAATGACACGCTTGATGGCCAGGGCGGTGACGACATCCTGCTGGGCGGCAAGGGGAAGGACAGGCTGATCGGCGGTGCTGGCAACGACGAGATCTCCGGCGACGCGGGCAAGGACCGGATCGCGGCAGGGCTGGGGAATGACATCATCACCCTGGGCCTGGATGGCGACCGGATCGATGGCGGCGACGGGATCGATACGCTGGATGCCAGCGGCGTGTCCGCGAAAACCTATATCGATCTCAAGGAACAGGCTGCCGGTGTCGACGGCAAGCGGAGTTCCGAGAGCGTCAGTGCGATCGAGAATGTCATCGGTTCGGATCAGGCTGACCGGATTTTTGGCAGCGACGGAGCCAACCGGATCGAGGGTGGGGCGGGCAACGATATCATTCACGGCCTCGGCGGCGACGATGTGATCGATGGCGGCACCGGACGGGACGAGTTGATCGGTGGCAAGGGGGATGACACCGTCCTGATCCGAGGCGACGAGAAAAGCGCGGATGGCGACAAGGGCACCGATACCTTGAGCGGTGCCAAGGCGGAAAGAGCGCTGAAGATCGACCACGAAAACGGCATCTATCGCGGCGATGATACGGTCAAAATGACAGGTTTCGAGCGGTTCGTCGGCAGCCGGTTTGATGACACGATAACCGGCAAGCAAGAATTCGACGATCACATCGCCGGGGGCCGCGGTGCCGACAAGATCGATGGCCTGAGCGGCCTCGACACCGCCGATTATTCGGCGTCCTCCAAAGGCGTCGATGTCGATCTGGGACGGAAAACCCAAAAGGGCGGTGATGCCGCGGGCGACAGGCTTACCTCGATCGAGAACCTCGTTGGCTCGGCCGGGAATGACACGCTCTCCGGCGGATCGGACAATACTGCCAATATGATCGATGGCGGCGCCGGAAACGACCGGATCTCTGGCGGCAAGGGCGACGACACCTTGTCAGGCGGGCTTGGCAAGGACCGGCTCGACGGCCGCGCCTCCGGCGACGACCGCATGAACGGAGGTGACGGTGCCGACGTTCTGCTGGCGAAAGATGGGCTTGACCGGATGTTCGGCGACGGTGGGAACGATACGCTGATCTTCGGCGCAGGCGACGGCGACGCGGCCGATATCGGCACCGGCGGTGCCGGCTCGGACACCTTCGTGATCCGCAAGGGGTCGGATGCCGAAATCACTGATTTCACCGAGGTTGACCGCCTCGATTTGTCCGATTTTGGTTTTGCCAGCACCGAGGGCGTACGGGCCCTCACCATCGACACGCCTTTCGGGCTGTTCATCAACCTGCTCGAGTTCGACACGCAAGTGGTTTATCTCCGCGGCTATGACCTCGAGAGTTTAACCGACGCGACGCTGATACTCTAAGCCGGGCCAAATATCTGCGTTCAGGGCGAATTATGCTCCGCTCTTCGAGCGTCTGCCCGACCATACCGGCACGCGCGGGGAAGGGCGGTCTCAAAGCTTTCCCCTGACCAAGCCAGCTCACTTTCGCTGCGGCACGCGCGGGCAGCGATGTCGGCCACGCGACAAGAACTTTGCCGCTTCTCCTGGTCAGGCGACAGTGAATGCGGCAGAGCCGCGTCAGCGAAGCGCAGTCCTTTGGCATCCGGAAGGAACAGCAGGCGGGCACTGGCGCCAAGATTCTGTGCCGCTGGCGTGGCCCAAGCGTTGGCACCCCCACCCTGCGCTACGATATCTCAAGCCGTATACAGGTCCATCGTGCCTATGTTCTTTGCGCGGACCACGAACCGCTTGCCGAACCTGCGCGTTTCAAGCGCGTCCAACTCGCGCCGGAATTCCGGGCTGATCCGGATGTCACCCAATGGCGGCTGGCCATCAATCACGTCGTCAGAATGGGCCTGTTCCAGGCGCGCTGCCTTGTTCACCTCAGGCCCGATCAACGTAAACTGGTGCCGCGTGGCCGAGCCGAAATCACCGCTGATGACCGGCCCGATATGCAACCCGATGCGCAGAGCCAACTGCACGTTCCCTACCGATATGTTGGCGACGTTTTCAGCGGCTTGTTCAGCCGCTCGGGCGGCAGCGGCGCACACCTTCCGCGTATCCTCGCCCGGGTTCGAGAGAACCCAGAAGGCCATGAGACCATCTCCGATGAATTTGTCGATATGGCCTCCGCAATCGAGAATTGGTTCGGTTTGCGCATTGAAGAAACGTTGAACGATATCTGCAATGCGTTCTGGTGGGGATTTCAGAATGTATTTGCTGAAGTTTACGACATCGGAAAACCAGATGACCGTTCGCTCGACCAGGTAATCGGCCTGATGGTCGCCTCCTGATTGCAGACGCCGGCTCAGCGCATATTGGCTGGTATAGGCGTGCAGGATCCGGGTGTCATCCGCCAGTTGCCGCCCGAGTGTCGCGGTTTTGCGAGAGGCGTTGCGAAGCTTGATCGAGATGATCTTGGCGATATTCCGCCAGATCACACCAGCCTCCGGGTGCGCTTCGAGTCTGGCCTTGTCGATAACCAGAACCTCGACATTGCTTTCGGCGGCGACGAGGCCATAGACCCGCTGATAGCCGTTGCCGACGAGGTGTTGTTCTCCGACGACCTCGTTGCGGCGTCGTACAAACAGCGTCTGATCCTGCAGCTTTACCGCGATGGCACCGCTGACGATAACCCAGAGGCAATCCGCCGGATCGCCGGGCCGGCAAATCGTTTCGCCTTCTACGTACCGGTATGGTCGCGGGTCCAGGAGGCTCGCATCTTGGACGTCATCGACCAGACCGCTCAGCTGAAGGGCCTCTTCATAGTCGGCCTGGAGAGGTGCAGTACTTGCAAGAGATGGCGCCTTTTTCACGCTTCCCCCAAATGCAAATCGGACAGAAGTCGGGCATGCAGGGCTCAATTTATCACAGCTTTGCGGTCCGGTTGCATTGATCTGGATCATGGAGCGCCGTTCGATGCGCACCTAGCCTGGGACGCGGCGCCTTGCCGCGGATGAGCAGCCGGGTCAGGCAACGGTAGAGGAGCCTTTCGATGACATGTCGCAGACCAGAAGCCGCTGAGCCGTTGCCGCGCTCCGGGGGCAGGGCAGCTTGGCAACGGGCCGACGCCGGCCAATCTAACCCGGCCGGGACCCAGGCCCGGCGTTTTGTAGCCACCCTGGCGGTACTCGCCCTCATATCCGCCTGCAGCCTTGAAGACACGATGCCGGCGCCGGCGGAAGGCGAACGCTACTTTGCGCAGAACTGTACCGCGTGCCATGGGCCATCCGGGGCAGGGGGCGGCACGATCGGCCTGCGCTCGGCCCCGGATCTCACAGGCATTTCCACCCGCGCTGGCGGCAATTTTCCACGGGCGCAGGTGTTGTCTCAGATCGATGGCTATAGCCGCGGCAAATCACCTGCCCACGTGATGCCGGAATTCGGAAGCTTGCTGAAAGGGGAGTTGGTGCCGGTTGAGGTTGACGGTGTGCTGACCCCCACGCCGCGCCCTCTGGCGGCACTGTTGGCCTATCTGGAGGCGATCCAGGTCGAGTGAGCTGACATCGGTTGGTGGCACGGCGCGGTGGCCAGACTGCCACTCTTGCAGAGGGGTGCAGCGATGCCCTGTCCAGCCAGGATTGAGCCATGACACAACCCGGCGCACTTGAACACGGACACAGCCCGGAAGAGGTGCACAAACGCCTGCGCGAGGCGGGAGGTTCCGCGCATCTCAAGGACTTCGTCTATGGCTCGATCGATGGCACGGTCACAACCTTCGCCATCGTTGCCGGGGTCGAGGGCGCCGGGCTCCCCTATTCCGTCATCGTGGCCCTGGGCCTCGCCAACGTCTTTGCGGATGGCTTTTCCATGGCCGCCGGCAACTATACCGGCACCAAGGCCGAACTCGACAATCGGCGTCGGCTTGCCGAAGTGGAAAGCCGGCATATCCGCCTGGTGCCGGAAGGCGAACGCGAGGAATTGCGCCAGATCCTTGAACGCATCGGGTTGCACGGCCCGGTGCTGGGCGATGCCGTCAGGATGATTGCGGCGAACAAGGGCAAATGGGTGCGGCTGATGCTGACCGAGGAATATGGGCTGCCGGCCGCCCGCCCGCGTCCGATGCGGTCTGCGCTGGCGACCTTTGCCGCCTTTGTCGCCGCCGGGGTCTTTCCGTTGATGCCTTATATTCTGAGCCTTTCGGCGGCCTTCGCGGCGTCGATCGGGACCACGGCACTTGTCTTTGCGGTGATCGGCGCGTGCAAAAGCCGGTGGGCGCAGGTGCCGATGTGGAAATCCGCGCTCGAGACACTGGTGATCGGGGGCAGCGCGGCGGCGATTGCCTATGGGGTCGGCGCCATGTTCCACCCCTAGCGCGCCTGGTGCGCATTCCCTGCATCACCAACACTTGTTTGAACGGTGGCAGACGGCGCCGTTTCGCGCTTGCAACCGCTTAGAGAAAGCTGGTGCCCCATAGCAGCACGCTGGTTAAAACGCCAAGAACCGGTACCAGCCGGGGCACGCGGAAAAAATCGCCGCCCGGATCACCGGCCTGTTTCAACCGCAGCAGCGCCGCGTTCACCAGCACGAAGACAAACAGCACGATCTGCGCAGTGCGTTCGGCCAGCGCTTCGATGGGCAGCGCCAAGGCCAGCAGCACGGTGATCAGGCATACCGCAACCGTGGCGACCGCCGGGGTCTGGGTTCTGCGGGAGACCATCGCCAGGACCGCCGGAAGATGCTGGCGGTCGGCCAGACCGTACAGCACGCGCGAGGCCATGATCATCTGGATCAGCACGCCGTTGACGGTGGCCACGATCGCGACGACGGCAAAGACCTGTTGCATCCTGCCGCTGGCGCTGTCGAAGACCAGCAGCAGCGGCGCGGAAGAGGTGGCCAGGGTTTCGATCGGAACCGCGACCAGCACCGCGGCGGTGGTGGCGACATAGAGGATCGCGGCCAGCGCCAGGGTCCACAGGATCGCGCGCGGCAGGGTGTGAGCCGGATCCTTCACCTCTTCGGCGACATTGGCCATATCCTCGAAACCGACAAAGGCGAAGAAGGCCAGCAGCGAAGCGGCGCCGATCCCGATCCAATGCGGGCCCTGCAGCGGCGGCAGCATCTCGGCCAGCTCAAATCCCTGTGGCGGGGCCACGAAGAAGCCCCAGAGGATCACCAGGATCAGGCCCGAGATCTCGATCACGGTGATGATCGCCGCCACCGTGACCGACTGGGCGATGCCCCAGAGCGCGATCAGCCCCATGATGCCGACAACCAGCACCGTGAGGACCTCCTGCGGCACCAGGGTGAGATCATGCAGATAGCCGGCGGCCCCGATCGCAACCGCCGCGGCCGACACCATGCCCGACAGCGCCACGGCCAGGCCCACCAGCGTGGCCAGCCATCCCGCCCCGAACCCGGCTTCGACATAGGCGGCCTCGCCGGCGCTGACCGGATGGCGCGTGGAAAGCTCGGCATAGGAAAACGCCGTGAAGGCCACGACAACGGCGGCAAGAAGGAATGAGACCGGGGCAAAGGGCCCGGCCTGGGCCGCCGTCGCGCCGACCAGCACATAGATGCCGGCCCCAACCGTCACCCCCAACCCGTAGAGCGTCAAAAGCGGTGTGTTCAGCGCCCGGCGCAGACGTTCGGGGCGCGGCGCGAGCTGGTCGGTCGTGAGTTGGCCTGTCTGCATTGGATCTCATGCTCCGCGCGGTTCCGTCCTCGACGCTTTACAGTCTAGAACGGGATGCGACGGTTGCAGATGACCTGGATCAAACGCCTGGCATAGGCTGTCACAGCCGGAACCTCCCGGCGCCTTGATCCCCATCAAGGCTCGGTCCTCGAAAATGTGCTATTTTCGGCGGCAGGAAGAGGAGAGGTCAGATGGAAGAACTCGTCAAGATCGGCCGGGCCTTCGTTGAGGCGATGCAGAACCGTCGCGGGATTGCACATGTCGACGAACTTTATGCCGAAGCCGCCGAGTCGGTCGAAGCGGTTGTGCCACCCGGGCGGGACGTGCGCGTTGCCAAGGGCCGCGACGCGATCAGGGCCAAGCGCGAAGACTGGGTGGCCACCCATGACATCCACAAGCTGGTGGCCGACGGGCCCTATGTGCATCCGCCCAACCGGTTCGCCGTGCGCCTCGAAGCCGAGGTGACCCAGAATGCGTCCGGCCGCAAACTGCACCTGCGCGAAATCGCGATTTACTCGGTCCAGGACGGTAAAATCGTGCGCGAGGAATTCTTCATGTTGCCGAGCTAGGTGTTCAGTCCCGGCACGAAAGCGGCTCGCGACAATGTCGGCGCAGCGCCCGCAGGATACCCTTGTGCGGAAAGCGGTGCGGCTTGAACAAATTGCGTCGGGCCGTCGCTCACTCCTCGGCTTGGGGCAACGAGGCCTGTAACATCCCAACGCTTGATGCACCGGACCCCGACGGACAAGGCGCACGGCAAGGCAGGGGGCTGACCGGCGCGCAAGACCGCCGGCAAACACACCCTGTGACACGCGGCCCGCGATGAAAAAGCGTCGTCCTAGAGCCGGAGACTGCGGGCCAGCACGAAGGCATCCTCGGCGAGCATTTTCACGTGGTCCTTCATCGCCCGTGCGGCGGCATCCGCATCGCCCTCCAACAGTGCTTCGGCCAGCAGTTCATGCTCTTGCTCGGCGGTCTGCTTGCGTTCCGCGCGGAAGGTGATGAAGCGCCGGTAGGGGGCCAGGCGTTTGTTCAGAAGGATGATCTGATCGCGCAGCGCGCGGTTCTCGGCGGCGATGTGGATCGCCTCGTGAAAGGCATCGTTGCACTCGATGTAGGCATCGGCATCATCGTGGCGCCCCGCCTCGCGGCACGCATCGTGGGTCTGCTGGATGCGCCTGCGGTCATGCTCGCTCATGCGCTCGCAGGCCAGCCGCGCGGCTACCGCTTCCATCTCGCCGACAAGTTCAAACAGGTCGAAGATCTCGCTCACGGTCGGCCGTGCGACGATGGCGCCGAGTCTAGGCTCGATGGTGACGAGACCGCTCGCACCCAGCAGGCGCAGCGCCTCGCGCACCGGGGTGCGGGACACCTCGAAACGCTTACCCAGCATCTGCTCGTCAAGCCGCTGGCCTGGGGCAAGTTCGCCTTGAACGATCTCGTCCTCAAGCGCGGCGGCAATTTCCTCGGCGCGGGTTGCAGGCCGTTGGGGCGCGGCGGGGACGGGCACGACGTTGGCCGCGGAGGGCTCCACCGCGCTTTCAACAGAATCGTCTTTCTCACGTAGTTGCTCTACCAAACTTCCTCCTACGCGCCCTTTTTGCTGAAATCCCAAGCGCTCTTCCTGAATTATTGATCAATAAATGTGCACCAATGGCACAGATCAGGAAGATTGTACGATTCCATGTATACACAGCGCGTGCAGCGTGTCGACTTACTCCTCAATAACTGAAGAACGCTGCGCCGCATAGCATTTCGCGAGAGGCGCAGCACCAAACGAGGATTTCCCATGGATCTCGAGCTTCGCGACAAGCGCGTTCTCATCACCGGAGCATCGCAGGGCATCGGCGAAGGCATTGCCGAAGTCTTTGCCGAAGAAGGGGCAATCCTGCACCTGACCGCCCGCAGCGCCGACAAGCTGGAGGCCATCGCGGACCGTCTGCGCAAGGCTCATGGCACCGAAGTGTCCGTCTACCCGATGGACCTGACCGGCGGAGCCGCGCCGATCGCGCTGGCAGAACAGGTGGGCGAAATCGACATTCTCATCAACAACGCGGGCGTCATTCCCGGCGGCAACCTTTGGTCGACCGATGATGCCGCCTGGCGTGAGAACTGGGACTTGAAGGTGTTTGGCTATATCAACATGTGCCGTGTCTTCTATGAGAAGATGAAGCGTGCCGGCGGTGGTGTCATCATCAACGATATCGGCAACGCAGGTGAGAATTTCGACCCCGATTACATCGCGGGCACCACGGGCAATGCCAGCCTCATGGCCTTCACCAAGGCGCTGGGTGGCCGGGCGCTGGACGACAACATCCGCGTGGTCGGCGTGAACCCGGGCCCAGTGGACACCGGCCGGATCTACAAGCTCCTCAAGCGCCGCGCCATCGACTGGTACGGCGACGAGAGCCGCTGGGAAGAACTGCTTAACACCTATCCGCTCAAGCGCCCTGCAAAGGTGCGCGAGATTGCCGACCTGATGGCGTTCCTGGCCTCCGATCGTTCGGGCTACACCACCGGCGCGATATTCACCGTCGATGGCGGTATCACCTCCCGGGCCTCGATCATCTGATGACCGGTACCGTCGGCACTTTCCGCCCCATCCTGGATCCAGCGCCCGCTCAAGCCTTTCCGCTGCACTATGGCGGCTGCTGGCGAGATGGCGTTTCTGGTGCACGCCGCGCGGTGCGCCGCCCGGCCACCGGGGCCGAGGGCTGGAGCGTGGCCGAGGCCGCGGCCGAGGATGTCGACGCGGCCTGCGCCTCTGCGGCCAACTCCTTTCCCGACTGGGCCGCGCTCGACAGTGACGAGCGTGGCCGTCTTCTTTTGGCGCTGGCGGGGATCCTGCGGGAGCGGATGTCGGACCTCGCGGCACTGGAAGCGGCCGTCACCGGCCGACCGATCCGCGAGATGCGCGCCCAGATGGGCCGCATCCCCGAGTGGTTGGAATATTTTGCCGGCATCGCGCAAGGCCTGGAAGGGGGTTCGAACCAAGTGAAGGGTGGGTTTCTGACCTATACCCGGTACCGCCCCTACGGCGTCTGTGCGTTGCTGACGCCTTGGAACCATCCGATCCTCATCCTGGTCAAGAAGCTTGCCGCGGCGCTTGCCGCTGGCAACACGGTGGTGGTGAAACCCTCGGAGTTGGCTCCTGTCACGCCGCTCTTTCTGGCGGAATGGGCCAAAGAGGCCGGCTTTCCGGACGGCGTCATCAATGTCGTCACCGGGGGCGCCGAAGCCGGGGCCGCGCTGGTGGCCAACGCGCATGTCGCCCATATCGACCTGACCGGCGGCACCAAAACCGGCAAGATCGTCGCCAAGGCCGCGGCCGAGCGCCTGGTACCCTGCACGCTGGAACTGGGCGGCAAGACCCCCGTTGTGATTTTCGACAGCGCCGAGCTGGACGAGGCCGTTGCCGGTGCGCTGTTTGCGGGCTTCGTGGCGGCGGGCCAAACCTGTGTGTCGGGAAGCCGTTTCCTGGTGCAGCGCGGGGTCTACGACGCCTTCGTCGAAAAGCTCGCCGACCGGGTGAAGGCCCTTAGACAGGGCAACCCGGCACTGGTCGAAACCGACATCGGCCCGGTGATCTCTGCCGCCGCGCGTGACCGTTGCTTGGGCTTCATCGAAGAGGCGAAAGCCACCGAGGCGCGGTTGGTGGCGGGCGGTGTGCTGCCCGATCTGCCCGCAGATATAAACGGCGGGTTTTTCGTCCCGCCCACGGTTTTCGCCGACGTCGCGCCCGACAACACGCTCTTTCGGGACGAAATCTTCGGCCCGGTGGTCTCAATCACGCCCTTCGACACTGAAGAGGAGGCGGTGCAGCTTGCCAATGACGGTCCCTACGCGCTCGGCGCCTCGGTTTGGACCCGAAATATCCTGTTGGCACATCGCGTGGTTGGTCGGCTCAGGGCAGGCGTCGTCTGGATCAACGACCACCACAAGAACGACCCGCGCTCGATCTGGGGCGGTTCGGGCGCGAGCGGCTATGGCCACGAAAACGGCTGGGACGCTCTGAAGGGCTATCTCGTCAAGGGTTCGGTCACCGTCCGCACCACCGACGAGTTCGGCGACTGGTTCGCCGGAGGCAGTCGCTATGGTTGACGAGCTTTCCGCCGAGATCCGGGACCTGTCGCTGGTTTACAAGGGCCGGCACCAGAACGTGACCGCGCTCTCCGAGGTGAGCCTCAGCATGGAACAGGGCGAGTTCGTCTCGCTCATCGGGCCCTCGGGCTGCGGCAAGTCTACGCTGCTTCGGGTCCTCGGCGACCTGCTTTCGCCGAGCGGCGGCACGGTGACCATCAAGGGCCGTACTCCGCGGGCCGAGCGGCTCGATCGGCGCATCGGCTTTGTCTTTCAGGAAGCCGCGCTACTCGAATGGCGCTCGGTGCTTGACAACATCGCCCTGCCGCTCGAGCTGCACGGAGCCCCGCGCAAGCTGCGAGAGGCCAAGGCGCGCGAACTGATCGAGCTGGTGGGGCTCACCGGCTTCGAGGCCGCATGGCCCCGTCAGCTTTCTGGGGGTATGCGCCAACGTGCCGCGATTGCCCGCGCGCTCTCGACCGAGCCTGACCTGCTGTTGCTCGACGAGCCCTTCGGCGCACTCGATCAGATCACCCGCGACCGGCTCAACATGGAGCTCGCGCGCATCCACGAGGTCACTGGCGTGTCTGTCGTGCTGGTGACCCACTCGATCCGCGAGGCGGTCCTGCTCTCCGATCGCATCGTCGTCATGACCCCGCGACCGGGCCGCATCGAGCGCATCCTCGACGACCCTCTGC
Source organism: Pseudooceanicola lipolyticus (assembly GCF_002786325.1). Taxonomy (GTDB): domain Bacteria; phylum Pseudomonadota; class Alphaproteobacteria; order Rhodobacterales; family Rhodobacteraceae; genus Pseudooceanicola_C; species Pseudooceanicola_C lipolyticus. Next base: position 247,788 of record NZ_PGTB01000001.1, read on the forward strand.
CACGACCGCGAAGCCTTGGGACCCGACTTCTGCCCGAATACGAGGATCTCGTTCGCAACGGCAGCCGGGAGCTCGAAAAGGGCTATGCCAATGTCTGACAGCGCGCTTTCAATCCCTGCCGCCCGATCCGGCGCGCCGCTCTCGCACAGGTTGCTCGACATCGGCGAGCGCAGTTGGCCGGCCGTCCTGATCCTCGTGCTCCTGATCGCCGGCTGGGAATGGGCCTGCACGGCGCTGAACATCAAGCCTTACATCTTGCCCGCACCCTCGGCGATCCTGACCGCGGCGCTGAACGACGTGCCGGGACTGTCGCGCCATGCAGGCATTACCGCGTGGGAGGCTTTTGCCGGCTTTGTCATCGGCTCTGCGCTCGGGGCAGTTCTGGGCACGGCCTTTGCCTATTCACGCTTTCTTGCCCGCGGTTTTCTGCCCTTCATCATCGCGGCGAACACCATCCCCGTGGTGGCCATCGCGCCCATCATCATCATCTGGTTCGGCCATGGCATCGGCTCGAAAATTGCTGTCACCGCCTTTCTTTCGTTCTTCCCGCTGGCGCTGAATATGATGAAAGGGCTGCAGAGCTATGACCGCACCGTCGCGGATGTGTTTCACATCGCAGCGGCCTCCCCCCTTCAGTCCTTCTTCAAGATGCGCTTGCCCTCGGCCATGCCCTACGTCTTCGTGGGCCTGAAACTCAATGTCACCTTCTCGGTCATCGGCGCCATCGTCGCCGAGTTCGTGCAGGCTGACCGGGGCCTGGGCTTCGTCATCATGACGACCTACCGCACCATGGCGATGCCGAAGCTCTGGGCGGCGATGCTGCTCTCGGCGCTTATGGGCATCCTGTTCTTCCTCCTCGTCGCGATGCTCGAGCGGATCTTCGTCCCCTGGCATGCCTCGATGTCCACCGATCCATGAAGACCGGGGAACAACCCCGGCCGATCTTACCCAACAAGAGAGAACGATGATGAAAAAGACACTGATCTACGGGCTTGCGCTGGCTGCCGCGCCCCTCGTGGTACAGGCCGACTCCATGCGGCTCGAATGGGTTATGCAGGGTCAGTTCGCCGGCCCCATCATGGCGCTGGAGAACGGCTGGTACGACGAGGCCGGCATTGAGATGGAACTGCGCCCCGCCGGCCCTGATATCAAGCCCGCCGTCATGGTGGCAACCGAGGTCGACACCTACGGTATCGGTCATCCCAACCAGATCATCTCGGCACGCGCCAACGGTGTTCCGCTGGTGATGGTCAGCCAATGGGGACAGAAGGCTGCCAGCACCTACATCGCCCGCAAGGACGCGGGCATCGAACAGCTTGAGGACATTGCCGGTCGCTCGGTGGGCCTTTGGTTCGGCGGTGACGAGCACGAGTTCCTCGCCATGCTCAACAACGCGGGCATCGCGCAGTCCGACGTCGACGTGGTGAGCCAGGGCTACGACATTATCTCGTGGCTCAACGGCGACTACGAGGTCATGCAGGTCACCCGTTACAACGAGCTTCAGCTGGTCTACGACAACGGCTTCGCGCCAGAGGATCTCGTGTTCTTCGAACCGGGCGACTACGATGCCGCGTTGATTTCAGGCGGTCTCTTCACCACCGAGGAGCAGATCGCCGAGCATCCAGAGGCTGTGCAGCACGCAGTGAACGCCTCGCTGCGCGGTTGGCAGGCGGCCTTTGCCGATCCCGCCGCTGCCGCCGAAATCATGGTCAAGTACAACTCCGAACTCGACGTCGAGTTTCAGACCCGTCAGATCGAGGCGATGAAGGACATCGCCTGCGCGGGCCCGACGCTCGACGGCAAATTCGGCAGCACCGATCCCGCCGACTACGAGACCGCGCAGACCATCTTGCTGGGCGCCAAGCTGATCGACAGCGAGATCGATCTGTCCCAGGCCTTCACCAACCAGTTCGTCGACGCCGCGCCTGCCGAGTTCCGCGAGATCGCCTGCAACTGATCTGAGATCGGGCCGCACACCCGCGGCCCGCCCCCCACGGAGACTGACATGAGAGAGATCCGCATCCGCCTTCTCTGGCACAAGCAGGCCCAGTTCGCGGGCTACCTGCTGGCTGAAGAGCTGGGCCTTGGCAACGATGCCGGGGTTCAGATCGTCTGCGAGGGGCTGGATTTCTCCTGCAAGCACGTGAACGCGGTGCTGACCGGCCAAACCGAGATGTGCGTGGCGAGCCCTGCGCACCTGTTGGAATCCACGGATCCGGCCGCCTTGCGCTGGCTGCTGTCGATCCAGCAGAAGAGTCCGCTGGTCTATCCCGCCCGTCGCTCGGACGGGATCGGGACGCTGGCCGATCTCGCGGGGAAGAGCGCCGGGGTCTGGCCGGGGCACGAGGACCTCGAGTTGCGCTGGATGCTCTCGCGCGCGGGCCTGTCCGACGATGCGGTGACCCGGGTCGAGATGCCCGACACCGTGGCGCCCTTCCTGAATGGCGAGACCGCCACCGGCCAGATGACCTGTTACCACGAGTTGCATATGGTCGAGCAGGCCCTCCCCGTTGAGGACCTGGTGATTTTCGACGGCTCCAGCATTGGTTGCGCCATCCTCAAGGACGGGCTCATCGCCTCGGCAAAGCTGGTCGATGAGGAAACCGAGGTCGTGCAGGCAGTGGTGAACGCCGTGCTTGAGGGCTGGACCATCGCGTTCGACCAGCCCGAACTTGCCTTGGCCGCCTGCCTTTCCGTTCGACCCGACAGGACGCATGCGGAAGAGGCGGCACAACTTTCGGCCATCCGCGACCTGTCACTGACCGGAGCGACGCTGATCGAGGGGCTCGGCTTCCCGGACGCAGCGCATATGGAGAGTGCCGTGACGGCGATGCGCGAGCTGGGCGAGCCGGTGCCTCCAACCGTCGGGCTGCGCGATCCGCGGTTCTGGCGGGCCGCGCCCGAGCGGCTACGCCGCGCGAGTTGGGAGGCGTGATGTGACCAACTTGCCGCAAAGCGCAGAGGTCATCGTTGTGGGCGGCGGCATCGTCGGCCTGTCGGTGGCGCTTGCGCTTGCGGAGACGGGTGCGAAACCCTTGCTTCTCGAGGCAAAAAGCTTTGGCGGCGCGGTCACCGGTGGCAGCCTGGCTGCCATCGGCACACATATGCACGGGCTCGCGGAATACGAGATCATGGCTCATGCCTGTGATCTCTGGCGCGCTTTCGCAGACCGCACCGGCAACCCGTTCGAACACAACCCGCAGGGGCAGGTCGGGTTCATCCTCGACTCCGAGGGAATGCAGAGCGGCGAAGGCTGGGTCAACGAGGAGCGCGCCCTCGGCGCTCTCTGCCGGATGCTGACCCCGGCCGAGCTGGCCGAGGTCGAGCCCAACCTCACCGGCCCCGTGCTCGGGGCGACCTATGCGCCGGACACCGCGACAGTAAACCCCTTCCTGGCCACTCGCACGGTTCTGGCCGAGGCCCGTGGCGCCGGAGCTGTCGCGCTGGACCATGCACCCGTCGCGAACCTATTGGTCGAAGCAGGACGGATCGCCGGTGTCCGCATGGAGGACGGCACCCAAATCCACGCCACGCAGGTGGTGCTGGCCTCGGGGCCGTGGTCGCACGAGATCAGCATGCGCGCGGGCATTGCGCTGCCGCTGGTGCCGCGACAGGCGCAATGCCTCGCTACGTTGCGCCAGCCGAGAGACACGATCCGCCGCGTCGTGAGCGCGGTGGAAAGCCGTGGCGGCGTTGCGAGCGGTTACACCCAGATCCAGCAGGCCGCCTCGGGGCAGATCCTGTTCAACACGGTCGTGGATTTCATCGAGGCCCCGCGCGGGGCCAAGGACACCGTCCGGGAGGTGCCAAGCGGCTTCGTTCTGTCTTCGATCGACACGCTTGGCATGCTGTTTCCGTCACTCTCCGAGGTCCCGCTTCTGCGCTCTTGGGTGCGGTTCGAGGCGGTCTCGCCCGACGCCCGTTTCCTTGCCGGTCCGCTGCCTTGCGAGGGGCTCTGGGTCTGTGCCGGCGACAACGGCTCGGGCTTTTGCCGTGCGCTGATGCTTGGGCGCTTCCTGGCCGGCGAAATCACCGGCACTTCGGTGCTTGATGCGGACCTGCAAGCCGATGCGCGCAGCCTCTACGCCCCGTCGCGCCACGTGGAGGCCACCGCATGAGCAACGTCGAAATCCTGCTTGACGGCGAGCCTGTCACCTGTGCCCAGGGGTTGCCCCTGACCGAGCTTCTGATGTCCCGCGCGCCCTGGTGGCGCCAAAGCCCGAAGCTGCACGCGGCCCGGGGCATGTTCTGCGGGATGGGTCTCTGTTTCGAATGCGTGGTCGAGGTCGATGGTGTTTGGTCACGCGCCTGTCTTGAACGCACCCGTGCGGGCATGGAGATCCGCACCGGCCAACAGGGGGGCCGCGGATGACGGCAGAGCGGCTTTCATGCGATCTCGCCGTCGTCGGCGCCGGACCCGCCGGTCTTGCCGCGGCGATCGCCGCCGCGGGCGCAGGCGCCGGGGTGATCTGCCTCGACGCATTCTCCGAGCCGGGAGGTCAGTACGCGATGCAGCCCTCTCAGGCGGACAGCCCCTTTGTCGCGACCGCACCGGCGCGGCTCGGACGGGAGGCGGCGGCAGCGGCACGAGCGGCCGGCGCAGAGATCCTCTGCGACGCCGAAGTGTTCTGGTGCGCGCGGGTGCCGCGGGGCTTCGGCCTGTCGGTGAACCGTGGCGGCCGCGCCCTGGTGATAGAGGCAAAGCAGCTGGTGGTTGCCTCGGGCGCCATGGAGCGCCCCTTGCCCTTCCCGGGGTGGACACTTCCGGGGGTCATCGGCGCGGGTGCGGCACAGCGGTTGCTGAAAACCGGCACCGGTTCGCTGCCGCTTGCTGGCAAGACTGTGCTGGCGGGGAGCGGTCCATTCCTATTGGCGGTCGCGCAGAGCTTTGCCAAGGCGGGCCAGCCCCTGTCCCATTTCGTCGAGATGATGCGGCCGTCGCCTGAACACATCGCGAGGCTCTTCATGCGGCATCCGGGTAAGTTGCCCGAGGCGATGCGGCTTGGACTTGATGTCCGACGGACCGGTGCCGCGCGTCTCATGGGCCACATGGTGACCCGCGCGCTTGGGACGGACACGCTCGAGGCGGTCGAGGTCGCACCGATTTCGGCCTCGGGTTCGCCAGACATAACCCGCGCAAAGGTGATCAAAAGCGTGGGTACGCTTGCAATCGGTTACGGCTTTCAGCCGGTCATCGACCTGACCACCGCACTCGGCGCAAAGCATGATTTCGACGCGGCCCTCGGTGGCTGGCACTGCTGCGCCGACGCAACTGGCCAGACCACGGTTCCCGGCGTCTGGGCGGCGGGCGAGACGCTTGGCATCGGCGGCGCCGTGCCTGCGCAGCTCTCGGGGCGGATTGCCGGGGCGGCGGCGGCGCGGG
>NZ_PGTB01000200.1 GCF_002786325.1 Pseudooceanicola lipolyticus
GGCGGCGCGCGGGCCGCAGGTGGCTCGGGTCGGCAGCGCGGAGATCATCCACCTGGCCGGCAAGCGCGCGGTTGAGTCTTTCGGACCCTGCCGCGCCGGGCAGCTTTTGGTGGTTTCGGTGCCGCTGCGCCCGGAAGGTCCCTGCGAGGTGTTCGACCCGCGCCGCCTGCGTGCCACCGGCAGCCTGGCCATCGGGCCGGACGGCATCGTCAGCGCCCGGCAACTCGGCGGCAGGCGGCGCTGGGATCAATAGGTGCGGATCAGCCCGACCAGGCGGCCCTGCACCTTGACCTTGTCCTCGGGCAGCACCCGGGTTTCATAGGCCGGGTTCGCCGCCTCCAGCGCGATGGCATTGCCGCGCCGCAGGAAACGTTTCAGCGTCGCTTCGTGATCCTCGACCAGCGCAACGACGATATCACCGTTATCGGCGGTGCTGGTTTCGCGGATCACCACCACGTCGCCGTCATTGATGCCGATCCCGATCATCGAATCGCCCTTCACCTCCAGCGCGTAATGCGCGCCGCCCTTGCCCAGCATGGCGCCCGGCACCGCCACCTGGTGCGAGGCATGGGCAATCGCCTCGATCGGCACGCCGGCGGCGATCCGGCCCATCAGCGGCAGTTCCACCGCGTCCAGCGTGCTGACCGCTTCGGCCCCGGCGGGGCGCGGCGGGGTCGACAGGTCGCCGTCGATCACCCGCGGCTGGAAGCCGCCCTGCACCTCGCCGCCGATCGACTCGGGCAGGCGGACGATCTCGATCGCCCGCGCCCGATGCGCCAGGCGGCGGATAAAGCCGCGCTCTTCCAGCGCGGTGATCAGCCGGTGGATGCCGGATTTCGAGCGCAGGTCCAGCGCGGTTTTCATTTCGTCGAAACTGGGCGGCACCCCGTCGCGCTGCACGCGCTTGTGGATGAATTCCAGCAGATCCAATTGTTTCTTGGTCAGCATTGCTCTACCTCTGACGCTTTTGTTTGCGTTTGTTCTACGCTTGTTCACGTTTTGTGTCAACCGCGCGCATCGCTCCGGCGCCACTGCGGTGGCACGGGTGGCCGTTGAGAGGTGCCAAGAGAAGAAGCCTTAGGGGGCGGCAGAGCGGCCGCGCCCGCTCAGAGCGGCAGGTAGTTCACCATTTCCCCGGCAGCGCGCGGGCCGTCATCGGCCGGGCGCACCAGCAGCGCATTGGCTTCGGACAGCACCGTCAGCAGCGAACTGTCCTGATTTTCAAAGGCGGTGACGCGGTCTGCCTCGACGCGGGCGCGCAGATAATGTTCGCGCGGCCCGTTGCGCTCCAGCGCGGCGTTGAGCCTGGCCTGTTTCAGCGCCGGTAAATCCGCGCCCAGGCCCAGCATCGCCCGGATCATCGGCAGGATGAACAGATAGCCGCAAACCATGGCCGAGACCGGGTTGCCGGGCAGCCCGACCATCGCCGCACCGGCCAGGCGGCCGGCCATCAGCGGTTTGCCCGGCCGCATCGCCACCTTGTAAAAGGCACGTTCCATCCCCAGCCCGGCGGCGACCTCGCCCACCAGGTCGTGATCGCCCACCGAGGCGCCGCCGACGGTGATCACCAGGTCGGCGCCCTGGGCCAGGTCGAAGGCGGTGGCCAGCGAGGCATAGCTGTCGCGCGCCACCGGCAACAGGCGGGGCTGGGCCCCGGCCTCGGCCAGCATCGCCTGCAGCCCGAAGGTGTTGGAGGCGATGATCTGGTCCGCGCCGGGGCGCTCGCCCGGCATCACCAATTCGTCCCCGGTCGCGATCAGCGCCACCTTCGGGCGGCGCGTCACCGGCACGCGGTCGTGGTTCATCGCGGCGAGCAGGGCGATATCGGCCGGGCGCAGCAGGCGCGGCGCCGCCAAGGTCATGCCCTTGCGGAAATCAACGCCGGCGGGGCGGATATTGGATTTTACGCCGGGCCCGTCGGTGATGGTGATCAGGTCGCCCTTGGCGCTGACATTTTCCTGGATCACCACGAAATCGGCGCCCTCGGGCACCGGCGCGCCGGTGAAGATGCGCACCGCCTGGCCGGCGCCCAGGGCGCCGGAAAACCGGTGGCCGGCGGCGGATTCGCCGATGACGCGGAACATCGCATGCAACTCGGCCTCGGCCGCCTTGATCGCGTAGCCATCCATCGACGAAGCAGCAAAGGGCGGCTGGTCGCGCCCGGCGCTGATATCGCGGGCCAGCACCCGGCCATGCGCCTCGGCCAGCGGCACCTGTTCCATTTCCAGCGGCGCAACCAGGCCGGCCAGCAGCGCATGCGCTTCGGCGACGGTTATCATTCCGCTTCGTAGCGGCCGGATTTGCCGCCATCCTTCAGCGTCACCCGGATGCCACCGATCTGCATCGCGCGGTCCACCGCCTTGGCCATGTCATAGACGGTCAGCGCCGCAGTGCTGACGGCGGTCAGCGCCTCCATCTCGACCCCGGTGCGCCCGGTGGTCTTGACCGTGGCGGTGATGCGAAGGCCGGGCAGGGCGGGATCGGGGGTGAGATCGACGCTCACCTTGGTCACCGGCAGCGGGTGGCACAGCGGGATCAGGTCGGCGGTGCGCTTGGCGCCCATGATCCCGGCCAGCCGGGCAACCCCCAAAACATCGCCTTTCTGCGCCTCGCCCGCGGTGATCAGGGCAAGTGTTTCGGGCGCCATCGTCACATGGCCCTCGGCGCTGGCGACGCGCGCGGTTTCGGCCTTGTCCGAGACATCGACCATATGGGCGTCGCCCTTTTTATCAAAATGGGTCAGTGCCATCACATCGTTCCGGGCCGCAGCGGGTTGGCCAGCAATTCGCGCGTGGCGGTGGCGACATCGTCATGGCGCATCAGGCTTTCGCCGACCAAAAACGAGCGCACGCCATAAAGCGCCAGTTCGCGCAGTTCCGCCGGGCCGGAAAGGCCGCTTTCGCTGACGATGATGCGGTCGGCGGGCACATGTTTGGCCAGGTTGCGGGTGGTGTCGAGCGAGGTCTCGAAGCTGTGCAGGTTGCGGTTGTTGATGCCGATCAGCCGGCTGCTCAGCAGCGCGGCGCGGTCCAGCTCGGCCCGGTCATGCACCTCGATCAGCACATCCATGTTCCAGTCCTGCGCCGCCGCCTCCAGCTCGGCCGCCTGGGCATCCGAGACCGAGGCCATGATGATCAGGATGCAATCGGCGCCCAGCGCCCGCGCCTCGGCCACCTGATAGGGGTCGTACATGAAATCCTTGCGCAGCACCGGCAGATCGCAGGCGGCACGGGCCTGGGTCAGGAAATCTTTCTGGCCCTGGAACGATGGCGTGTCGGTCAGCACCGACAGGCAGGTTGCGCCGCCTTCGGCATAGGCCCGGGCCAGCGCCGGCGGGTCGAAATCGGGGCGGATCAACCCCTTGGAGGGGCTCGCCTTCTTGATTTCGGCGATCAGGCCATAGCTGAGCGGAATGGTGCGCGCCAGCGCCTCGGCAAAGGGGCGCACTGGGTCGGCGGCGCGCGCCTGCGCCTCGACCGCTTCCAGCGGCTGCGCCGCCTTGTCGGCGGCGACCTCCTCAAGCTTGTAAGCCTTGATCCTGTCGAGAATTGTGTCGGTCATGATGCCTCCGGGTCGGCCCAGTTTATGGCCCTGTCGCCGCGGGCCTGCAACCACCCATTCACCTGCGAAAACGGCCGCGACCCGAAGAAGCCGCGATAGGCCGACAGCGGCGAGGGATGGGCGGTTTCGATGCGCAGATGGCCGGTATGGCGCAGCCGCCGGCCCAGCGCCTGGGCGGGGTTGCCCCACAGCAGCAGGGCCCGCGGCGCGGTGTCCAGCCGGTCGAGCACCTGGTGCACCAGGGTCTTCCAGCCCAGCGCCTTGTGGGCATGGGCGCGGCCCTGCGGCACGGTCAGCGCGGTGTTCAGCAGCAAGACCCCCTGATCGGCCCAATCGGCCAGGTCGGTCCGCTGGCGCGCGACGCCGAGATCCTCGTGCAATTCCTTGAAGATATTGCCAAGGCTGTCCAGCTTGCCGCCGAAATCGCGGGGGATGGAAAAGGCCAGCCCATCTGCCTTGCCGGGGGTGTGATAGGGATCCTGGCCCAGGATCAGCACCCGCACCGCCTCGGGCGGGGTGCGTTCCAGCGCGGCAAACACCCGGTCGCGCGGCGGAAAGACCGGGCCGGTCACTTCGGCCAGCCGCGCCTCGATCCCCGGCAGGGTGTCAGAGAAAAACGGCAGCTCGCGCCAGCCGCCCAAGCGGGACAGGTCGAACGCCATCAGCCGGCCTGGGTGATCCGCGCCAGCGCCGCCACCTTTTCCCGTGCCTTGCCGCTGTCGATGCTTTCGACGGCGCGTTCCACGCCGCTGCGCGGATCCGGCGCCACCCCGGCCACCACCAGCGCGGCGGCGGCGTTCAGCAGCACCGCGTCGCGATAGGCCGAGGGCGCGCCATCCAGCAGCGCGCGCAGGGCGGCGGCGTTTTCCGCCGGGCTGCCGCCGATGATTGCTTCGAAGGGATGCACCGGCAGGCCGAACTCTTCGGGATGGATCTCGGATTCGGTCACCACGCCATCCTCCAGCGCCGCGATCCAGCTGATCCCGGTGATGGTCAGCTCGTCGGTGCCGTCGCTGCCATGCACCAGCCAGGCGCGCTCGGACCCCAGCTGCGCCAGGGTTTCGGCCATCGGCCGGATCAGCTCGCGGGAAAACGCGCCGGTCAGTTGCCGCCTGACCCCGGCAGGGTTGGTCAGCGGGCCGAGGATGTTGAAAATCGTGCGCGTGCCCAGCTCGGCCCGGACCGGGCCGACATGGGCCATGGCCGGGTGATGCATCGGTGCCATCATAAAGCCGATCCCGGCCTCGTTCAGCGATTTCTCAACCAGTTTCGGGCCGATCATCACCTTGATTCCCATCTCGGTCAGGGCATCGGCCGCGCCGGATTTCGAGCTGAGATTGCGGTTGCCGTGTTTGGCCACCGGCACGCCGGCGCCAGCGGTGACAAGCGCGGCGGCGGTCGAGATGTTCAGCGTGCCCTTGCCGTCGCCGCCGGTGCCGACGATATCCATCGCACCTTCGGGCGCCTGGACGTGGTGGCATTTGGCACGCATCACGGCGGCGGCGGCGGCATATTCATCCACGGTTTCACCGCGGGTGCGCATCGCCATCAGCAGCCCGCCGATCTGGCTGGGCGTGGCTTCGCCTTCGAACAGCAGGGTAAAGGCGGTTTCGGCCTCGGCGCGGGTCAGGGGCCGTTCGGCAGCGGCGCCGATCAGCGGCTTCAGGGCATCGCTCATGCGGAGACTTCCCCTTTGGTCTGGCCGGGCGGCAGCAGGGCAGGGCCGGGCCGCGCCGCCATTGGCAGGTCATCATCGTGGTGGATCGGCAGCAACATGGGCAAATTCGCAGCTTTGGGGTAGAGGCGGAGCCCCTGTTGGCGGTATGATACGGGGAACTACATGTTCAGGCTTGCCGGCCAGCGTCAAGGGCGCGCGGTCCGCAGCCGGTTTCGCAGGACCACCACATCAGATGCTGGCCGCGAGGGGCAGAGCAGAAGAGGCAGGGCAGCCATGCGCGGATTTCTCAGTGGTGCAATCTGGGGTTTGGTCGTTTCGGCGGTCGCCCTGAGCGCGCTGTCGCTGTTGTCTCCGGTGGCCCCGCGGCCCGATGTGGATAGCGAATCACCGATTGCCGAAGCGCCCGCGGATCCCGGCGCTGCGGATAGCGGCGTTGCACCGTCCGACCCGGATCGCGCGGTGGGCGACAGCACCCCGGCCGCCCCCGAGATCCCACCCGGCGAGGTCACCCAACCCGAGGCCGGCCGCGAGACCGCGCGCCTGCCCGAGGTGTCGCCGATCCCCG
>NZ_PGTB01000201.1 GCF_002786325.1 Pseudooceanicola lipolyticus
GCCCGCGTGCCGCCCGCGCCATGGCCGGGCTGGAACTGGCCGCCGGCGCGGTGATCGCCCTGCTGGCCACCCAGATCGCGCTGCGGCTGATCTGACCCGCAAGGCCGTGTCGGCCATCTGTCGCCGCGTCGTCAGCCCCCCTGCCGCGGCATGTCTTGCCGCCCGCGCGCGATCCCCCTAAAGCCTCGGTCATGACCGCGCCGATGACATTTGCCGCGCACCTGCGCGCGATCCTGACGCTGGGCCTGCCGTTGATCGGCGGGCACCTGGCGCAATTTGCCATCGGCCTGACCGACACCGTGATGCTGGGCTGGTACGGGATCACCGATCTGGCCGCCGTCACCCTGGCCCACGGCTATTTCTTCGCCTTCTTCATGTTCGGCTCGGGCTTTGCCATGGCGGTGATGCCGCTGGTTGCCACCTCGGCCGGGCTGGATGACGTGCAGGGCATCCGCCGTTCGACCCGCATGGGCCTGTGGCTCAGCTTTGCCTTCGGTCTGCTGGCGCTGCCGGCGATGCTGGGATCGGGCACGCTGCTGCGGCTGCTGGGCCAGGATGGCACGGTGGCCGACCTGGCCGCCAGCTATCTGCGCGTGGCCGGCTGGGGCCTGTTCCCGGCACTGCTGTTCATGGTGCTGAAATCCTATCTTGCGGCGCTGGAACATACCCGGGTGGTGCTGTGGATCACCCTGCTGGCGGCGAGCAGCAATGCGCTGGTCAATTACATCCTGATCTTCGGCAATTGGGGCGCCCCCGAACTGGGCGCCATGGGGGCCGCCATCGCCTCGGTCTGCACCCAGAGCGTCAGCCTGCTGGCGGTGGTGCTCTACGCCCGTCGGCTGCACGAACACCAGCTGTTCCGTCGCCTCTGGCGACCGGATTGGGAGATGTTCGCACGGGTGCTGGGGCTGGGTCTGCCGATCGGCCTGACCCTGCTCTGCGAGGTCAGCCTGTTCGCCGCCTCGACCTTCATGATGGGTTGGCTGGGCGAGGTGCCGCTGGCGGCGCATGGCATCGTGCTGACGGTCAGCGGCGTCACCTTCATGGTGCATCTGGGCCTCAGCAACGTCGCGACGATCCGGACCGGCACCGCTTTCGGCCGCGGCGACCGCACGCATATGCAACGCGGCGCCATTGCCGTTTCCCTGCTGTCGCTGTGCTTCGCGCTTGGTACCATCGTCGCCTTCCTGCTGATCCCCGAACCGATCCTGGCGCTGTTCCTCGACGGCGACGACCCGGCCCGCCCCGAGGTGATGGCCACCGGCGTGGTCCTGCTGGCGCTTGCCGCGCTGTTCCAGCTGGTCGATGGCGCCCAGGTGGTGGCGCTGGGGCTGCTGCGCGGCGTGCAGGACACCACCATCCCGATGGTGGTGGCGGTGCTGTCCTACTGGGCGGTGGGTCTGACGGTCTCCTATCTGCTGGGCTTTCCGGCCGGGATGGGCGCCACCGGCATCTGGCTGGGTTTGGTCTGCGGCCTGGCCTGCGCCGGCATCCTGCTGATGCTCCGATTCTGGATCCGAGCCATCGGCCGGGTGCCGCAGCCGAACGCCGCATAAATCCTTTCCCGCCGCCGCCCCGCCCCCTAGGGTGAGGGTCAGCGCGGGGAGGAGAGCGATGCAGACAGAAACGCTGACGCTGAACGGCCAGCCGTTTTACATCCGTCGCTGGGGCGATCCCGCCCTGCCGCCGGTATTGCTGTTGCACGGCTTTCCCGAATATGGCGGCGCCTGGGAACCGCTGGCGCGGCATCTGGCGGACCGGTTCCATTGCATCGCCCCGGACCAGCGCGGCTATGGCCGCAGCTGGGCCCCCGAGGGTGTTCAAAACTATGCCATGTCGGCGCTGGTGGCGGATATGGCCGCGCTGATCAGCCACACCGGCGCGCCGCTGACGGTGATCGGGCATGACTGGGGGGCGGGCGTCGCCTATGGCCTGGCGATGTTCCGGCCCGAATTGGTCGCCCGCCTGATCATTGCCAACGGGGTGCATCCGGTCCCGTTTCAGCGGGCATTGGCCGCCGGCGGCGCCCAGGCCGAGGCCTCGCAATATATCAACTTCCTGCGCCGCCCCGACAGCCACAAGATCCTCGCCGCCAACGATTTCGAAAAGCTGCTGGCGCTGTTCTCGGCCAAGATGGACCTGTCCTGGCTGAGCGGTGAGTTGCGCGCCGCTTACAAGGCGGAATGGGCCCGCGACGAACGGTTGAACACCATGATCCACTGGTACCGTGCCTCGCCCCTGCAGGTGCCCGAACCGGGGCAAGCCCTGACCGGGCTGCCGGACTTTCCGCGCGACAAACTGCTGGTGCGCTGCCCGCACCTGCTGATCTGGGGGCAGGACGACACCGCGCTGCTGCCCGAGGCAACCGAGGGGCTGGAGCATTACGCCCCCGATCTGACCCGCGTCACCCTGCCCGGCGTCGACCACTGGCTGCTGCACCAGACCCCGGCCGAGGTGGCGCGGCGGATCAAGGACTGGATGCCGTGAGGTACCTTGAATAAATGTACATCTGAATGCATATTCTGATGTGTATTTCAGGAGCCATCCGATGACCCGCCTGCTTACCAACCAGATCTGCACCATGACCGAGCTGCGCGAGCCGCAAAAGGTGCTCGACCGCGCCGGCGGCAAGCCAGTGGCGATCATGAAAAACTCGCGCTGCGTCGGGTATCTGGTGCCGCAAAACGCCGCGCTGCCCGATGAACCCGACCACGCGACGATGGAGGAGCTGCGGGCCTATATCGAACGGTCACGCGACCGGGTTGCCCCGGTTCTTGACTATCTCAAGGACAAATGACCTTCACCCTGTTGGGCGCCGACATCGTCGAAGCCCTGCATGACTCGGTCCTCAATCCGGGCGAACTGCCCGGGAGGGCGCGTGACAAGTCGCTGGAAGGCGCGCTGGCGCGGGTCGACAACCGGCTGATCTATGGCCTGATCGGCGACATCTTCGACCTTGCCGCCGCCTATGCCACCGCAATCGCCACCGGGCACTGTTTCAATGACGGGAACAAGCGCACCGCCTTCGATGCGATGAACTTCTGCCTGGAACTGAATGGCGTCGAACTGAACTGGCAGGTCGAGGACGCCGGTGATCGTATCATCGCGCTGGCGCATGGGCTGATCGGCGAAGAGGCCATCGCCGAGTGGCTGCGCAACAAGGCGCGGGGCTGATCCGCAGCCGCCTTTGCCGAGGCCGGCGGGGAATCCGCTTCCCCCGCCCTGCCGGCTCTGCCATACTGCTGCCCAATCAACAAAGAGCAGCGGTATGAACGACCTTCTTACTCAGGTGTCTCCTTCCGATTACGACGCCTCCTCCATCGAAGTCCTCGAAGGGCTGGAACCGGTCCGCAAACGCCCCGGCATGTATATCGGCGGCACCGACGACCGGGCGCTGCATCACCTGGTCGCCGAGGTGCTGGACAACTCGATGGACGAGGCGGTGGCCGGCCATGCCAACCGCATCGAGATCGAGCTGCACGAGGATTACGCCGTCACCATCCGCGACAACGGCCGCGGCATCCCGATCGACCCGCATCCGAAATTCCCCGGCAAGTCGGCGCTGGAGGTGATCCTGTGCACGCTGCATGCCGGCGGCAAGTTCTCGGGCAAGGCCTATGAGACTTCGGGCGGGTTGCACGGCGTCGGCGCCTCGGTGGTCAACGCGCTGTCGGATTCGATGGTGGTGCAGGTCGCCCGCGACCGCGAGCTGTACGAGCAACGGTTCTCGCGCGGCGTCCCGCTGGGCCCGGTGGCCAAGATCGGCGCCGCGCCCAACCGGCGCGGCACCACGGTGACCTTCCATGCCGATGCCGAGATCTTCGGCCATCACCAGTTCAAGCCGGCCCGCCTGTTCAAGATGGTGCGCTCCAAGGCCTACCTGTTCTCGGGCGTCGAGATCCGCTGGAAAACCGCCATCGACGATGGCGAGACGCCGACCGAGGCCAGCTTTCACTTTCCCGGCGGCCTGTCCGATTACCTGAAAGAGACGATGAACGGCGTCTCGACCTATGCCGACGCGCCCTTTGCCGGCACGGTGGATTTCAAGGAAAAGTTCAACACCCCGGGCAAGGTGGAATGGGCGATCAACTGGACGCCGTCGCGCGACGGCTTCATCCAGTCCTATTGCAACACCGTGCCCACCCCCGAGGGCGGCACCCACGAGGCCGGGTTCTGGGCGGCGATCCTGAAGGGCATCCGCGCCTATGGCGAGCTGGTCAGCAACCGCAAGGCGGCGCAGATCACCCGCGAAGACCTGACCACCGGCGGCTGCGCGCTGGTCTCCTGTTTCATCCGCGAGCCGGAATTCGTTGGCCAGACCAAGGACCGGCTGGCCACGACCGAGGCGCAGCGGCTGGTGGAAAACGCCGTGCGCGACCATTTCGACAACTGGCTGGCCGCCGATACCAAATCGGCCGGGGCGATCCTGGATTTCCTGGTTCTGCGCGCCGAGGAACGTCTGCGGCGCAAGCAGGAAAAGGAAACCGCGCGCAAGTCGGCCACCAAAAAGCTGCGGCTGCCGGGCAAGCTGGTGGATTGTTCCAACAGCGCGCGCGAGGGCACCGAGCTGTTCATCGTCGAGGGCGACTCGGCCGGCGGTTCGGCCAAGATGGCGCGCGACCGCAAGACCCAGGCGCTGCTGCCGCTGCGCGGGAAAATCCTGAACGTGCTGGGCGCGGCCTCGTCCAAGCTGGGCTCGAATGCCGAGATCTCGGACCTGAGCCAGGCGCTGGGGGTCAGCCTGGGCACGCGGTTCAACATCGACGACCTGCGGTATGAAAAGATCATTATCATGACCGACGCGGATGTCGACGGGGCGCATATCGCCTCGCTGCTGATGACCTTCTTTTTCACCCAGATGCGGCCGATGATTGACCAGGGGCACCTGTATCTGGCCTGTCCGCCGCTGTTCCGGCTGACCCAGGGGGCCAAGCGGGTCTATTGCCTGGACGAGGCCGAGCGCGACGAGTGGCTGGCCAAGGGGCTGGGCGGCAAGGGTAAGATCGACGTCTCGCGCTTCAAGGGGCTGGGCGAGATGGACGCCAAGGACCTGAAAGAGACCACCATGGACCCGGCCAGCCGCAAGCTGATCCGGGTGACCATCGACGAGGACGAGCCCGGCGAGACCGGCGACCTGGTCGAGCGGCTGATGGGCAAGAAGCCCGAGCTGCGGTTCCAGTATATCCAAGAGAATGCCCGCTTCGTGGAAGAGCTGGACGTCTAGGCTGTCCCGGCCGGGACAGGGGCGGAACGGCTTGGTTTTGCTTGCGGTGCCGCCGGGTGCGGCGATGGGTGGGCGCGGCGCCGGTGGCGGCTGTTGGCCACCTGCGCCCTATTCCAGCCGCGTCAGCCCCGCACCGTCCCAGTAATACAGTCCCTGGCAATTGCGCGTGGCGTCGCCGCAGGCGGGGGATGGACCGTAAGTGGCAAGACCCTGGTTGCCGTTGGTCAACGGCACCAATTGCACCGAGCCGGTCAGCAGGCTGTCGGGCGGCAGGCCGGCGCGGCTGCTGAGGAAGACATCCACCGTGCACAGCGCCGCGCCGCAGAACGGGCGCGGAACTGCGGTTTCGCACAGGATGCGCGACCAGTCGAGCAGCGTGTCCTCGGCGCCGTCGCCGTCGAGATTGCCGGTCAGAAGATAGCCGGGTTCGCGCGTGGCCGGCCCGTTGCAGCCGGCGGTCAGCGCCGCCTCGGCAGCGGCGCGGGTGCCCTGTCCGGGGCT
>NZ_PGTB01000202.1 GCF_002786325.1 Pseudooceanicola lipolyticus
GCGACTGGTTGAAGGCCACGAACGAGGCCGCTGTCGCCCCCGCCGCCAGCACGCCCAGGGCGCTGACCGCCGCGATCTGCAACCGGCGCAGGTGCCGGCGCCGCCGGTCCCGCTCTTCCCGCTCGGCATCGCGGGCATCGGTGCTGGCGATCAGGAAGGCGCGTTCCTTGGCTCCGGTCTTGTCGGCATTGTTTTCCAGCCATTCCAGGGTGTAGTCCAGCCGCGCGCCCCGCAGCAGCATTTCCGGGTCGCGCCCCGACTCGATCCATTCCTCGGCCATCTGCACCACCCGCAGCCGCATCCGCAGATCCGCGCGCGAATCCTCGATCCAGCGGCTCAGCCGCGGCCAGGACCGCAGCAGCGCCTCGTGGGTGATCTGGATGGTCTTGTCGTCGATGGTCAGCAGCCGCGCCTCGGTCAGCCGCTTGACCACCTGGTCCATGATCTCGGCATCGGCATCGCCCTCGATCTCGGACCGGGCCAGGATCCGGCGGGCATCGCCGCCGCCCTCGCCCGGCGTCACCAGGCTCAGCAACAGGCGCTTGGCGACCCGGCGCTCCGCATCGTTAAAATCACTGTCGAAAACCGCATCGGCCGTCTGCCGGATCGCCCCGGCCATGCCGCCGCTGGCGCGATAGCCCTCGTAGGTCAGTGTCGCTCCCATGCGGCGCATCCAGGTTTCGACCAGCGCATGCGAGATCAGCGGCAGCACCCCGGCATCCAATCCGGCCTCGGACACGATGGCATCGACCAGGTGCTGCTCGACATAGAACCCCGCGCGCCGCGCCGGCTCCACGATCGCGCGGCGCAGGTCGCCCGCCGTCATCGGGCCGACCAGCACCTGGTTGCGGCTGACCGCCTCGGCCAGCCAGGGGAACTGGGCGCAATTGGGATAGTAATCGGCGCGCACCGCGATGACGATGCGCACATGGCTGTCCGCCGGATCGGTGATCGCCGCCAGCGCATCGACAAAGCCTTCGGCCACCTTGGGCTCGTTCAGCGTACACAGCTCTTCGAACTGGTCGATGGCCAGCAGCAGCGGCGCTCCGGCCTCATCGCCCAGCACCTGCCGCGCCACCGAGGGCCGCGCCACGAATTCCTCCAGCCGCACCCGCACATGATCGGCATCGCCACGCAGGCGGAAATACAGCTCGGACAGGGCATCGCGGCCCGGCGTGAACAGCTCGACCCGCCAGTTTTCGCTGCCCGGGATCGCACCGTCGCGCAGCGAAGCGATCAGCCCGGCGCGCACCAGCGAGCTTTTGCCGCTGCCCGAGGA
Organism: Pseudooceanicola lipolyticus; assembly: GCF_002786325.1. GTDB lineage: Bacteria > Pseudomonadota > Alphaproteobacteria > Rhodobacterales > Rhodobacteraceae > Pseudooceanicola_C > Pseudooceanicola_C lipolyticus. The sequence goes on from NZ_PGTB01000202.1 coordinate 1,280, forward strand.
CCCGCCAACGACCAGCACCTTCTGCGATTGCAGCCGCTTGATCAGGTCGGCGACCATCTCCTCGCGGCCGAAGAACCGGTCGGCATCCTCGGGCTGAAACGAGCTGAGCCCGCGATAGGGGCAATCGGCGCCGGGGGAGGCAATGGCCTGGCCCTCGGTCAGGCCCTCGCCCGGATCCGGCGCCTCGGCGGCGATACGGGCCATCGCGTCATGGGCGGCGCGGCTCCAGGCCTCGATATCGTCGAAGCGTTCGGTGGGGTCCGCCGACATGCCGCGCAGGAAAAAGTCACGCCAGGGCTCGGCCAGCCGCTCGACCGCCTCGCCGATGGCCACCGCGTCGGGCGGGCGCGACCCGGTGATCGCGTACCACAGCACGGCGGTGGCCGAATAGACATCCGCCGCCGGGCTGACCCCGCCATCGGCCTCGTATTGTTCCGGCGCCATATAGGCCGGCGTGCCGCCCAGGATCAGCGAGGTCTGGGTGTTGCCCAACAGGTCGCTGGCGATGCCCAGGTCGCCGATCATCACCCGGTCGGGACTTTTGCGGGAACTGGGCGGCGGCACCGGGTCCAGCACGGTCACGTCGTCGCTGCCCGCCATCGCCGCCGGCACGGCGCGGAAGCCCACGGTCTGGAACAGGATGTTCTCCGGCTTGATGTCGCGATGCACCACCCCGGCGCGGTGGATCGCCGACAGCCCCGAGGCCAGCGCATCCACCAACTGCACCAGGTCGCCCGATGGCAGCCCCGACATACCCGATCGCGCCGCGACCCGGTCGGTCAGCGTGCCCAGATCGGCGTGATCCATGACAAAATAGGGGCGACCATCCGACAGCCGCCCCACATCATGCACGCCCACGATGGAATAGGACTTGATCCGCCTGAGCAGCCGCGCCTCTTCGACGAAGCGCTGCTTCAGGCTTTCGTCGTGTTCGCCCCGGTAGTCGAGGATCTTGATGGCGACATCGGCCGCCAGTTCCTCGTCCCAGGCCAGCGCGACAACGGCAAAGCCTCCGCGGGCGATTTTGCGGCGAACGACATACCGACCGACATAGTCCGGGAGTTCCATCGCCGCTGGTGGATCAGAGCTGATCCGCCACGTCGAGACACATGAACTCTTCGGCGTCGATGATGTCGTGATTGCGATCCGCCGGCGAAACGCAGAGCACGGTGGTCCCTTCGCGCTGTGTCACCGAGGCGGCACCGGTGGTGACATAGCTGGGATAGATGTCGGTCGGATGCCAGTCGCCCTGGGCGACACTGTGTTCGGTCTCGGCATTGTTAGACACCTGCTTGACGTCGAACCGGTCGCCCCACCAGACGTGCAGGTGGTTCTTGGACATTTCCGGCATGAAGTTGGCCTCGAATTCGACGGCAAGCTCGTCGCCCTCTTTGCTGACCGATGTGATCTTGGCGATGCACCCGTCGACGGGGCAGGCATTGGCCTCTTGCGCCCGGGCTGCGCCCGGCAGACCACCCCAGATCGCCAGGGTCGCGGCTGCGCCGAACGCAAGGCTGATGGCAAATTTTCGTGTCATGGTGTATTTTCCCCGTCAGTAACGACAATTGCTTTGAACGATAATGCCTCCAACTTTAGCGGCAATTCGTCATAATTTCTAGGTTATTGCCGCGATGCGGGGCGCGATCGTGCCGCAATCTTGGAGACCGACTCATGCGCGTCGTCGGCGCCGCAGTGATCGCGGATGTTTCCGGAAGCACGCCGCTGTATGAAAGCCAGGGCGCGCAGCGTGCGGTTCAGGAAATCCGCTGGAAAATCGACCAGTTGCGCACGCTGGCGGGGCAGTCGGGTGGTGACTTCATCCATTCCAAGGGCGACGACATCCTGGTGCATTTCCCCGAGGCCGGCAACGCGGTGGCGGCGGTCAAAACCATGGTGGCCGGCCGCGCCGACGACCTGCTCAGGGTACATGCCGGGGTCAGCTGGGGCGAGATGCTGCGCGTGCCCGATGATCTGTATGGCAGCCCGGTCAACATGGCGGCGCGGCTGGCCGCCCTGGCCAAGCCGCGCGAGGCGCTGGTGTACGGCACCTGTTTCGATCAGCTTGACGCCGCGGCGCGCGCCGATCTGCGCCGCGTCGATGTGTTGCAACTGAAAGGCGCGGCGGACATGCGCAGCGTGCATTCCTATGTCGCGGGCGACCCGTCGGCCCGGACCGAGACGTTCTTTTCCCGCCTCGGCAGCCAGGCACCCGCGGCCGGCGTCACCCTCAGCCATGGCGAGACCGCTATCGACCTGCTGGAAGGATCCGAGCTGACGCTGGGCCGCTCGGCCGAAAGCGCCATGGTCATCGCCGCGCCCTGGGTGTCGCGCCGGCACGCCACCGTGTCGGTCGCCAACGGGCTGGTCGAACTGCGCGACCACAGCACCTTCGGCACCTATCTGACCCTGGCGCCGGGCACCGAAACCATCCTGCGCCGTTCGGCGGTGACGCTGTCGGGGCAAGGGCTGTTTTCGCTGGGTGCGCCGCGCCAGCAATCCGAGGCGGCGGTGGTCGCCTTCACCCTCGCCCGGAAATGATCCCGCGTCCTGCTGGCGGGAAGCGGCGCAAATTGCCGCTTCAACTGGCTTTCCTCCCGCGTTAGGCGGTACATCCAGACCGACCGACTCAACGACAAGGACCGCGCCATGCATGACATCCGTGCCATCCGCGAAAACCCGGAAGCCTTCGACGCCGCCCTCGCCCGCCGCCAGGAGGCGCCGGCCGCGTCGGATCTGCTGGCCGTGGATGCCGAGCGCCGGGCCAAGATCCAGGCCGCCGAAGAGGCGCAGGCCGAACAGAACCGTGCCTCGAAACAGGTCGGCGCTGCCAAGGCGAAAGGCGACGAGGCCGAGTTCGAACGGCTTCGCGCGCTGGTGGCCAGCAAAAAGGCCGAGGTGACGGCGATGCAGGCCGAGGCCAAGGACCTGGACGTCAAGCTGACCGACATGCTGGCGCGTATCGCCAACCTGCCCGCCGCGGACGTGCCTGATGGCGCTGACGAAACCGACAATGTCGAGGTCAATCGCTGGGGCGAACCGCGTGTCTTCGATTTTGCCCCGAAAGAGCATTTCGAGATCGATGGCGTCGCCAGGGCGATGGATTTCGAGATGGCCGCCAAGCTGTCCGGTTCGCGCTTCGTGGTGCTGAAAGGCGCGGTGGCACGCCTGCACCGGGCGCTGGCGCAGTTCATGATCGACACCCATGTCGAAACCAACGGCCTGACCGAGATGCAGACGCCGGTTCTGGTGCGCGACGAGGCGATGTACGGCACCGACAAGCTGCCGAAATTCGGCGATGACAGCTATCAGACCACCAATGGCTGGTGGCTGATCCCGACCTCGGAAGTCACGCTGACCTATTCCGTGGCCGGCGACATCCTCGATGCGGCGCAGCTGCCGATCCGGATGACGGCGCATACGCTGTGCTTCCGTTCCGAAGCGGGCAGCGCCGGCAAGGACACCGCAGGCATGTTGCGCCAGCACCAGTTCGAAAAGGTCGAGATGGTGTCGATCACCCATCCCGACGAATCCGACGCCGAACAGAAACGCATGCTGCGCTGTGCCGAAGCGCTGCTGGAAGCGCTGGGCATCCCCTATCGCACCGTGGTGCTGTGCACCGGCGACATGGGGTTCGGCGCGCGTCGGACCTATGATATCGAGGCCTGGCTGCCCGGCCAGGACGCCTATCGCGAGATTTCCAGCGTATCGACCACCGGCGATTTCCAGGCCCGGCGCATGAATGCCCGGTTCCGCCCCGAGGGTGGCGGCAAGCCGGAATTCGTGCACACGCTGAACGGATCCGGCCTGGCGGTGGGGCGCTGTTTGATCGCGGTGCTGGAAAACGGCCAGCAGCAGGACGGCTCGGTCCGCCTGCCCGACGCGCTGGCGCCCTATCTGGGCGGCCGCACGATGCTGAGCCCCGAGGGGCAACTGGTCTGACGCGCGGCTAGGTGCCGAATACCGGGCCAGCGCCTCACGCGCTGGCCCTCGGTGGCCCGATCCGGGCCTATTTCTTCTTTTTCTTCTTGGTTTTGGCCTTGCTGTCCTTGGCCTTTTCCTTGACCTTTTTCGACAATTTCACCGCCTCCTCCTTGGCCTTTTTGGCCAGCTTCTTGACCTTTCCCGCCTTTTCCGCCTTTTCGGACTTTTTCGCCTTCTTCGGTTTTTCCACCTTGGCCGGCTTGGCCTTCTTTGACTTTTTCAGCTTCTCCGGCTTGGCCTTTTTCGCCTTTTCGACCTTCTGCGGCTTGGCCTTCTTGGCCTTTTTCTGCGTCGGCACAGCGGCCTCGGCCGCCGGCGCCGGTGCTTGCGCGGCGACCGGTGCGGCCTTTGCCGCGGGCTCCGGGGCCGGCATGG
>NZ_PGTB01000203.1 GCF_002786325.1 Pseudooceanicola lipolyticus
CGAGGCGGCGGCGATGCACATGGGCGTGGCGCTGGAGCGGCTGAAAACCGGCGCGATCCTGACCGTCGCCTGTGCCACCGGCGCGGCGGTGGCGGTGTCGGGCGGCATCGGCTTTGTCGGCATCGTGGTGCCGCATCTGCTGCGGCTGGCAACCGGGCCGGATCACCGCACGCTGCTGCCCAATGCCGCGCTGCTGGGCGCGTCGCTGCTGGTGCTGGCCGATTGCATCAGCCGCACCCTGATCGCTCCGGCCGAACTGCCCATCGGCATCGTGACCGCCGTGCTGGGCGCGCCGGTTTTCCTGTGGATCTTGTTGCGCCGGCGCGGAGTGGTGGACCTGTGAGCCTGCAAGCCACCGCCCTCCGCTATGCCATCGGGCGCAAGCCGGTGCTGAAAGGTGTCGATTTCCTGGCCCGGCCCGGCGAGGTGAGCGCGATTGTCGGGCCCAACGGGTCCGGCAAGACCACGCTGCTGCGCGCCCTGACCGGCGAGGTGGCCGCCGAGGGGCGGATCAGCCTCAATGGGCGCGACATCCTGCTGGCCAAGCCCTATGATCTGGCGGCGCAGCGCGGCGTGCTGCCCCAGGCCAGCGCGCTGGCCTTTCCCTTCACCGTGATCGAGGTGGTGCGCATGGGCGTGCAGGCCGGGCTGCATGCCACCCATCCGCGTTTGGCCGAGACGGCGCTGGAGGCGGTGGGGCTGGCCGGGTATGGCAACCGGTTCTTCCAGGAGCTTTCGGGCGGCGAACAGCAGAGGGCCCAACTGGCGCGCGTACTGGCCCAGGTCTGGGAGCCGGTGATCGACGGCACGCCGCGCTGGCTGTTCCTGGACGAGCCGGTGTCGAGCCTCGACATCGGCCAGCAGCTGGGGGTGATGCAGCTGGTGCGCAGCTATGCCGACCGGGGCGGCGGCGTGGTGGCGGTGATGCATGACCTGAACCTCACCGCGATGTTTGCCGACCGGGTGACGCTGATGCAGGCGGGGCAGGCCCGCGCGGCGGGCACGGTCGAAGAGGTGCTGACCGATGACATCCTGTCCGCCGCCTATGGCTGCCGCGTGCGGGTCAATGCCGCGCCGCCGCTGGGCGGAACCTTTCTGCTGCCGCATGCGGCCTCGCGCGGGTAGGGCGCGGTGCGATCCGGGGCCGCCCGGTCCTCGCTGCGGATGACCTTGCACGGAGTCCTGGCTTGACCGGCCCGGCGCCCGCATCTGCCAGTTCAGCACAGGGGCACATCCGATGTGCGGCGGCGCTTTGGCTCTCGCCAAGACCAACGAACCGGCGTATGGCGAAGCGATGAACCGGATTGTCAACCTCTCGGACGCGGCTGAACTGCCGGCCTGGCGCCGGCCGCTGGCGCTGTTATTCGTCACCGCTGTGGCGATGCCGATCGCGTTCTTCACCTGGAACGCGCTGCTGAACAACTTCGTGATCGAGGTCGCCGGCTTCGACGGCTCGGATATCGGGTTGCTGCATTCGGTGCGCGAGATCCCGGGTTTCCTGGCCATTGGCGTTCTGGCGATCCTGCTGTTCATGCGCGAGCAGGTGCTGGGTCTGGTTTCGTTGTGCCTGCTGGGCGTGGCCACAGCGGTCACTGCCTGGTTTCCCTCGTTGGGCGGGTTGCTGGCGGTGACGCTGATCAGTTCGATCGGCTTCCATTACTACGAGACCGTCAACCAGTCGTTGCAGCTGCAATGGTTGCCCAAGGACCGGGCGCCGCAAATGCTGGGCTGGCTGCTGGCGGCGGGCTCGGCTGCCACTTTTGTGGTCTATGGGCTGATCGTGCTGCTGTGGGAGCCGCTGGGCCTGACCTATAACATCGTCTTCCTGATCTCCGGCGGCCTGACCGCGGCGATGGCGCTGTTCTGCTTGTTCGCCTTTCCGCAATTTGCCGCGCCACATCCGCAGGTGCGCCGCATGGTGCTGCGCCGCCGCTATTGGCTGTACTACGCGCTGCAATTCATGGCCGGGGCGCGGCGGCAGATCTTCATGGTTTTTGCCGGTTTCATGATGGTCGAGAAATTCGGCTTCGAAGTGCATCAGCTGACCGGGCTCTACCTGATCAACCTGATGATCAACATGGTCGTGGCGCCGCTGTTGGGCCGCGCCGTCGGCGTGTTTGGCGAACGCGCCACGCTGATGCTGGAATATGCCGGGTTGGCGCTGGTCTTCCTGCTGTATGGCGGTGTCTACTGGTTCAACTGGGGCGTCTGGATGGCCGCGGCGCTGTATGTGGTCGACCACATCCTGTTCGGGCTGGCGCTGGCGCTGAAGACCTATTTCCAGAAAATCGCCGATCCCGGTGATATTGCGCCCACGGCGGCGGTGGCCTTTACCATCAACCACATCGCCGCGGTGTTTCTGCCGGTGGCGCTGGGCCTGCTGTGGGTGGTGTCGCCGGCCGCGGTGTTCGTGCTGGCGGCGGCGCTGGCGGTCGGGTCGCTGATGCTGGCGATGATGATCCCGCGTCACCCGGTGCCGGGCTACGAGACGGTGTTCATGGGGGTTGCGCCCAAGCCGGCAGAGTGACATCGCAGAACTGCCCAGCCAACGGAGAGCCCGATGCCCACATTTACCGCCCTGACCACCCTGACCGGCAAATCGCAGGCCGAGGCGCTGGGCGCGGCGATGGAGCGGCTGGAGCCGGAACCCACCGGCATCGGCGTGTTCGAAGTCGAAGACGGCTCGGGCCTGTGGGAAGTGGGCGGCTATTTCACCGAAACTCCCGACGATGCGGCGCTGGCGCTGCTGGCGGCGGCCTTCGGCGCGAAACCCTTCACCGTGTCGGAACTGCCGGAAACCGACTGGGTCGCCCATGTCCGGCGCGAATTGGCGCCGGTGCGGGCCGGGCGGTTCTTCGTCTATGGCAGCCATGATGCCGACAAGGTGCCCGAGGGGGTCGAACCGCTGCTGATCGAGGCGGCGATGGCCTTCGGCACCGGCCATCACGGCACCACGCTGGGCTGTCTGCGCGCGCTCGACCGGCTGGCCGGCGAGGGCCTGGAGCCGCGGGCGGTTGCCGATATTGGCTGCGGCACCGCGGTGCTGGCAATGGCGGCGGCCCGGCTGTGGCCGGGGCGGACCAACCTGGCCAGCGATATCGACGCGGTGGCGGTCGATGTTGCCCGCGCCAACCTGCGCGCCAACGGCATCGAGGGGCAGGTGAGCTGTGTCGAAGCCGCCGGATTCGACCACCCGGACCTGGCCGCGGCGACCCCGTATGACCTGATCTTCGCCAATATTCTGAAGGGCCCGTTGGTGGCGCTGGCCCCGGATCTGGCGATGCATCTGAGGCCGGGAGGCTATGCCATCCTGTCGGGGATTCTGTCCGAGCAGGCAGATGAGGTTATCGCGGTTTATTCTCGCAATGGCATCAATCTGCAGCATCGCGAACAGATTGGTGACTGGGTGACGCTAATTCTTTGTAAATCAAGCTGAAAATCGCGAAAATCCGGTACATTCCGGATCGCTGCCCTTATGTTGCCACAATCGATACGTAATTCAGAGCATCCGCTGGTTCTGCCGGCGTAAGGAGTGATCCGTCATGACCGTTCAGCAGGTCGAATTTGCAAACCGTCTGAGCCGCCTGATCCGCAAGCACCAGGCAATGACCCGCGGCTATACCACCAGCATGCGACCTGACGGTCTGATCGTGGCCAAGCCGCGGCGCGCACCCGCGCCGATTTCGGGCCGCTCGGTGCTGATCTTTCTCGCCGCCTTCCTGATGTTCAAAGTGGTGCTGATGGCCAGCCTGGGCTCGGAAGCCTATGACACCCGCGTCGCCCGCCTGCAGGAAGGCACTCTGGTGGAAAAAGCCGGTGCCTTTGCGATGCAGGGGGATCCGCTGACCCGCCTGGTCGCCGAAACGGTTGCGCCGGTCCTGCGCTAAGACGCCGCCGGACGCATTCTGCGCGCTCAGGTTTCGTTGAGACCACGCCAAAACAAAAGCGCCGCGTGAACTGGTCACGCGGCGCTTTTTTCGTGCAACCCAGCGGCGGCCGGTGCCGCCGATGTGGTTACGACCGGTGTCTGCCGGCCACCACCAGGTCGATATCGCCGCGCACCAGGCCGATATCGTCCAGTTCGCGGTCGCTCAGCGACGACAGGGTCTTGCGCGTCATGCGGGCGTCGTTCCAGCCCACGATCGCGGAATAGATATTTGCCAGTACTGCCCCGACGCGGCCATAGAAGCTCGACGAGACATAGCCGGCGCGGGTGTCAAATGCAGCCATTTGCTTGTCCTCTGGTTATTGGGGTTTTGGGGTCTTCAAATTTCGTGAGCAGCACATAAGGCGGCGCATATTCCGGCACAAGCTGCGCCGATTGCATAGTTCTTATGCACTTTTTGCATGGCGAATTTTTCGGCCATATGACTGAAATAAATAAGAAAAATCCGCCTGAGCAATGTCGTTTTCAGGCGATCTGGGTGTCGTTTTCAGGCGCTCTGGCGCAGATGAACAATCGGCTGTCGTTTTTGGTCTTCGGCACCAAAACGCTTGGCGCATGTTCGCGTTTCGTGCTAGTGCGTCAGAAAAGCAACAAATCGGGCGGAACGCCGGGCGGTACATGCGGATTCTGGGCATTGATCCGGGGTTGAGAACCCTGGGCTGGGGGGTGATCGACTCGGTCGGATCGCGTCTGAGCCATGTTGCGAACGGGCTGTGCTGCTCGGGCGAAGGCGATTTGGCGGTGCGGCTGCTGTCGCTTTACCGGCAGCTGACCGAGGTGGTTGCCACCCATGCGCCCGATCTCGCCGCCGTTGAACAGACCTTCGTCAACCGCGACGGTGCCGGCACGCTCAAACTGGGCCAGGCCCGGGGCATCGCGCTGCTGGTGCCGGCGCAGGCGGGGATCCCGGTGGGGGAATATGCGCCCAACACGGTGAAGAAAACGGTGGTGGGGGTCGGCCATGCGGAAAAGCGGCAGGTGCTGCACATGGTGCAGTTGCAACTGCCGGGCTGCGCCCCCGCCGGGCCGGACGCGGCCGATGCGCTGGCCATCGCTATCTGCCACGCCCATCACCAGGGCGGTGCGGCGCGGCTGAAGGAGTTGCGGGCATGATCGGCCGACTGACCGGGCGCCTGGGGTATCGCGCCACCGACCACGTGCTGATCGAGGTCGGCGGCGTCGGCTATATCGTCTATTGTTCCGACCGCACGCTCGCCGCCCTGCCGGGCGTGGGCGAGGCGGTGTCGCTTTATACCGACCTGGTGGTGCGCGAAGACCTGATGCAGCTGTTCGGCTTTCCCTCGCTGGTCGAAAAGGAATGGCACCGCCTGCTGATGAGCGTGCAGGGTGTCGGCGCCAAGGTGTCGCTGGCGATCCTCGGCGCGCTGGGCCCCGACGGGGTCAGCCGCGCCATCGCGCTGGGCGACTGGGCCTCGGTCAAGGCGGCCAAGGGCGTCGGGCCGAAAACGGCACAGCGCATCGTGCTGGATCTCAAGGACAAGGCGCCCGGGGTGATGGCGCTGGGCGGCACCGTGGCCGAGGCGATGGAAGGCCCAGTGGCGGCGTCCGACGCGGTGATCGAAACGCCGCCGCCCGCCCGCGCCAAACCCGCCGCGAACGGATCGGCCCAGGCC
>NZ_PGTB01000204.1 GCF_002786325.1 Pseudooceanicola lipolyticus
ATCTCTTCCGCCAGCGCCAGCGCCGCGGCCAGCGGATCCTCGGCGATCTCGGTCACCAGGCCCCAGCGCTCGGCCTGCGGGGCCGCAACCGGGCGCGCGGTATAGGTCAGCAGCCGCAGCACGTCGGACCGCATCAGCGCCGGCAGCAGCGCCATGCCGGCCATATCCGGCACCAGGCCCCATTTCATTTCCATCACCGCCAGCTTGGTCTCGGGCGCGGCGATGCGGATATCGGCGCCCAGCGCCAATTGCAGCCCGCCGCCATACACCGCCCCCTGCAGCGCCGCGATCACCGGCACCGGCAGCGTCCGCCAGACCATCGCCACCGCCTGCACCTCGTTGGCGGCGCCGTGGCTGCGCGCCATCAGCCAGCTTTCGGCATCCACTCCGGCCAGTTTGGCAAAGCTTGCCACGTCGAGCCCGGCGCAGAAGCTGCGCCCCTCACCGGCCAGCACCACCGCGCGCGCCTCCGAGGCGGCCACCTCCTCGCCCGCGGCGATGATCGCCTTGATCATCGCATCGTCCAGCGCGTTCATCTTGTCCGGCCGGGTCAGGGTGACCCGCGCCACGTTGTTTTCATATTCGACCGATACCCGCGCCATGCCAGCCTCCCCGCCCTGTGCACCGCCAACCTGCCCGGTTCCGGCGCCGGTGGCCAGCGCAACGTGGCGGCACGGCCGGGGTTTGCGGCGGCAGCGGCATGACCTATCTGTTGGCCAGCGGCAAGGAGACAAATCCCGAGATGCAGAGCGATCCCTCCCAGACCCGGCCGCCGGCCGGGCGGCTGCGCCCGGTCTGGGCGGCGGCGGGGCTGCTGGCCCTGGCGGTGGGGATCGTCGGGATCTTCCTGCCGGTGCTGCCGACCACGCCGCTGGTGCTGCTGGCGGCCTTCTGCTTTGGCAAGGGCTCGCCCCGGCTGCGCGGCTGGATCACCGGGCACCGCCGGTTCGGGCCGATGATCGCCGATTGGGAGACCACCGGCGCCATCCCCCGGCGGGTCAAGATCGGCGCCTGTTCGGTGATGGCGCTGACCCTGGCGGTCAGCGGGCTGCTCGGCGTTCCGGCGCGGGTGCTGGTGATCCAGGCGCTGGCGATGGCCTGCGGCGCGTATTACGTGCTGACCCGCCCCGACAGATAGCTTGCCCGAGCCGGCGGCTTGCGCTTATCTGAGCGCCATGACTTTTCCGCGCTATACCCCGCTTGCCGCGTCGCTGCCCGCCACCGTCCCCTTCGTCGGGCCGGAAACGCAGGAACGTGCGCGCGGCATGCCGTTTCGCGCCCGGATCGGCGCCAATGAAAACGTCTTTGGGCCCTCGCCCCGCGCCATCGACGCGATGCGCGCGGCGATGGACGCGATCTGGATGTATGGCGACCCGGAAAATCACGATCTGCGCCGGGCGCTGGCCGAGTTTCACGGCGTCAGCCCGGACCATGTGACCGTAGGCGAAGGCATCGATGGTCTGCTGGGCTATCTGGTACGCCTGCTGATCGGGCCGGGTGACGCGGTGGTCACCTCGGACGGCGCCTATCCCACTTTCAATTTCCACGTTGCCGGCTATGGCGGGGTGCTGCACAAGGTGCCCTATCGCGACGACCGGGAAGACCCGCAGGCGCTGCTGGACATGGCGGCACAGACCGGGGCCAAGCTGGTCTATCTGGCCAATCCCGACAACCCGATGGGCAGCTGGCATTCCGGCGCGGTGATCCGCGACCTGCTCGACCATCTGCCCGAGGGCTGTTTGCTGGTGCTGGACGAGGCCTATGCCGAATGTGCGCCCGCCGGCACCGCGCTGAGCGTTGCGGCGGATGATCCGCGGGTGATCCGGATGCGCACCTTTTCCAAGGCCTATGGCATGGCGGGGGCGCGGGTCGGCTATGCCCTGGCCGCGCCCGAACTGGCGGCGGCGTTCAACAAGGTGCGCAACCATTTCGCGATGAACCGGGCGGCGCAGGCCGGGGCGCTGGCCGCCCTGGCCGATCAGGACTGGCTGGCCCATGTGCTGGGCGAGATTGCCGCCGCGCGCGACCGGATCGCCGCGATTGCCACTGAAAACGGCCTGCGCCCGCTGCCCTCGGCCACCAATTTCGTCACCATCGATTGCGGCGGCGGCGCCGAGCTGGCCAAAGCGTTGGTCGGCGAATTCGCGGCGATGGGCATCTTCATCCGGATGCCCTTTGCCGCGCCGCAGAACCGCTGCATCCGGGTCAGCTGCGGGCGCGCGCCCGATCTCGATGCATTGGCCGAAGCGCTGCCCAAAGCATTGGCAGCGGCGCGGGGCTAAGCCCCGCCAACGCGGAATTTACCTGACATTGCAGCCCGCGGCGCTAGGGTTTTAGGACGTTCAACGTTCCGGTTCCCGACATGCACGGCCACAAAATCTCAGCGGCGCCCGATTATACCAATGCGGCGCTTGTCTCCTTCGCCATCAACCTGGCCTGGATCTTCTTTGCCATCTGGGCCGCTTTCGGCCTGGTGCCGGTGCTGCTGCTGGCGATGATGCTGAATCACCTTATCGGCCGCCTGCAGGCCCGCCGGCGCGGCTGAGGCCGCCGCACTTAACACATTCAGCCTGCTTTACCTTTGCCGCTGCTCCCGGTTATGTAGCCCCTGCGCCAGCTTGGGAGGGACAAGGATGGAGATGGCCGATCTTGGCGATGTGCGGCTGCATTACCGGATAGACGGTGACCCGGACGGTGCGCCGGTGGTATTTGCCAATTCGCTGGGCACCGATCTGCGGCTGTGGGACAAGGTGCTGCCGCTGCTGCCGCAGGGGCTGAAATTCATCCGCTATGACAAGCGTGGGCATGGGCTGTCGTCGATGCCCAAGGCGCCCTACGCGATGGGCGCGCTGGTCAGCGACGTCGAAAAGCTCTGCGATCAACTGAACATCCGCGACTGCGTCTTTGTCGGGCTGTCGATTGGCGGCATGATCGCGCAGGGCCTGGCGGTCAAGCGGCTGGACATCGTGCGGGCGCTGGTCCTGTCCAATACCGGCGCCAAGATCGGCACCAAGGAAATGTGGCAGGAGCGGATCGACGCGGTCAATGCCGGCGGGATCGAGCCACTGGCCGACCCGGTGATGGAACGCTGGTTTTCCAAGCGTTTCCGCGAAACCGGCGAATTGGAAGCCTGGCGCAACATGCTGGTGCGCCAGCCTGCCGAGGGCTATGCCGGGTGTTCGGCGGCCATCGCGGGCAGCGATTTCTACACCCCCACCAGCGGCTTGCGCCTGCCGGCGCTGGGCATTGCCGGCGATCAGGACGGATCGACGCCGCCGGACCTGGTGCGCGAGACGATCGACCTGATCCCCGGCGCGCGCTTTCACCTGATCCGTGGCGCCGGGCACCTGCCCTGCGTCGAGAACCCGGAGGAATATGCCGAGGTGCTGGGTGGTTTCCTGAAGGAGGTCGGGCATGTCTGACGCATTCGACAAGGGCATGGAAGTCCGCCGCGCGGTGCTGGGCGACGCCCATGTCGACCGCGCCGAAGCGGCCAAGACCGAGCTGGACAAACCGTTCCAGACGCTGATCACCGAAGGCGCCTGGGGCACCGTCTGGGCCAGCGACGCGATCACCCGGCGCGAACGGTCGATGCTGACCCTGGCGCTGTTGGCGGCAACCGGGAATTTCGAGGAGATCCCGATGCATATCCGCGCCACCGCCCGCACCGGCGCCAGCCGCGAAGACGTGATCGAAGCGTTCCAGCACGTCGCCATCTATGCCGGTGTGCCCAAGGCCAACCATGCCATCAAGCTTGCCAAAGCCACCTTCGCCGAAATGGAGGATCAGCCATGACCCTGATACCCAGAACCCGCAGCTTTCAACCGCCGGCCCATGCGCCCGGCTACAAGTCAACGGTGGCGCGCAGCCCGTCGCGGGCGCTGATCTCGGGCCCGGCCACGGCGACCGAACAGACCGGCCCGGTTTTCGGACATGAGGTGCTGGGCGAACATGACAACAACCTGATCCTGAACTATACCGGTCAGCCCGCCATCGGCGAGCGCATCATCGTGCATGGCCGGGTGCTGGACGAATTTGCCCGGCCGATTTCCGGCGCGCTGGTCGAGGTCTGGCAGGCCAATGCCGGCGGCCGGTATCGCCACAAGAAGGACAATTACCTTGCCCCGCTCGATCCGAATTTCGGCGGCTGCGGCCGGACCATCACCGGCGAGGACGGCTCCTACGAGTTTCTCACCGTGCGCCCCGGCGCCTATCCCTGGCCCAATGGCGGCAATGACTGGCGGCCGATGCACATCCATTTTTCGCTGTTCGGGGCCAGCTTTGGCCAGCGGCTGATCAGCCAGATGTATTTCGAGGGCGACCCGCTGATCGCGCGCTGCCCGATCGTGAACACCATACCGGACCAGGCGGCGATCGACCGGCTGATCGCACCACTGGACATGACCCGGGCGCTGCCGCTGGACTGCCTGGCCTACAAATTTGACATCGTGCTGCGCGGTTCGCGCCAGACGATGTTCGAAAACCGCATGGAGGGGCTGTGACATGGTCCAGAAACTCGACACCCTGCCCGAAACCACCTCGCAGACCGCCGGCCCCTACGTGCATATCGGCTGCACGCCGAATTTCGTCGGTATCCACGGCATCTATGAAACCGATCTGGGCGGCCAGCCTTTCCCGGACGATGCCGAGGGCGAGCGCATCACCGTCACCGGCATTGTCTATGACGGCACCGGCACGGTGCTGCGCGATGTGCTGATCGAATTCTGGCAGGCCGATGCCAAGGGCCGTTATGGCCCCGGCGCGCAGGGTTTTGCCCGGCGCCCGTCGGGTCTGGAGACCGGCGAATGGGAGTTGAAAACGGTCAAACCCGGCGCCAATGGCGGCCAGGCGCCGCATATCGCCGTGTGGATCGTGGCGCGCGGGATCAATATGGGGCTGCAGACCCGGATGTATTTTGAGGGCGACGACCACAGCAGCGACCCGCTGCTGACCCGGCTGGAACACCAGAACCGGGTGCCGACGCTGATCGCCAAGGACACCGGCAACGGCACCTATCGGTTCGACATCCGGCTTCAGGGCGAGGGCGAGACCGTCTTCCTGGATATGTGATGGCTGCCTCGGTCTTTGACAGCGCGCTGTATGGCGGGCTTTTCTCCCCCGGCGAGGCCGGGCGACTGTTCAGCGACAGCGCCGAGATCCGCGCCATGCTGTTGGTCGAAGGGGCGCTGGCCAAGGTACAGGGCGAACACGGGGTGATCCCCGAACTCAGCGCCGCGGCGATCTCGCGCGCGGCGATGGAGGTGCAGATCGACCCGGCGGCGATGGCCGAGGCCACCAACAGCAACGGCGTCAGCGTGCCGGCACTGGTCGCCGCCTTCCGCGCCGCGATGCAGGCGCCCGAACATGCGCAATATGTACATTGGGGCGCCACCTCGCAGGACATCCAGGACAGCGCGCTGATCCTGCGGCTGCGGCAGGCGCTGGTGCTGATCGAGGCCGATCTGCACGCGGTGCTGAGCGCGCTGGCCGGGCTGGCCGAGACCCACGCGGACCTGCCGATGCCGGCGCGCACCTATGGCCAGCACGCGACGCCGACCAGCTTTGGCGCGGTGGCGGCGG
>NZ_PGTB01000205.1 GCF_002786325.1 Pseudooceanicola lipolyticus
GGCCGGGGCGCTGCGGCCCCGGCGCCGCGGTGGTTGCGGCGCTGACCGCGCTGGTGATCCGCACCGAGCTGGGCACGCGGGCGATGCGGCTTTCGATTTCGTCCTGGTCGACCATCAATGCCGCCAGCACCGCGCCAAAGCGGTGCCGCGACAGCGCCAGTTCCAGATCGTCGATCACCAGGGTCGCCGCCTCCTGGCTGTGGGCCAGGCGCTGTTCGACATCGTCAGAGACGTGGAAGGGCGCGATGGCGCGCAGCAACTCGGCGGCGATCTGGTCCAGCTGCACCCGGATCTGGCGCAGCTTGCTGTCGGGTTTGCAGACCCGCGCCAGCGCCCCGGTCAGGTAGGACACGCCGCCATCATTCAGCGCCAGTGCCGCGTCCCAGGCCGCTTCGGGTTCGGCGAAGTGGCGTTGCACCGGCACTGCGGCCAGACAGCCGGCCTTCAGTTCGGCAATCCGGGCCTCTTTTTCCGGGCGCAGGCGCAATTCGCGCCGGGAGTCATCATATTCGATCAGCCCGTCGACAAAATAGTTCGGGTTGCGCAGCCAATAGCAATTGTCGAAGGGCTGGCCCGGCGTCCATTCCTCGACCCAGCCGTCCTGCCCGCGCCCGAAGCGTTCCAGCAGCGAGGCTTTCATCCGCCGTTCGAACCTTGTGACCTCGCCGCCATCGGCGGCGCTGTCGCTGAGCTGCATGTCGAATTTGGTCAGCACGAAGAACAGCACGTTGTCGGTCTGTGCCCTCAGCTCCGGCCGGTCGCCATGGGTCAGCGCGATCCAGTTGTCGACCAGCCCCGGCAGGTCGAGCGTTTCCATGTTGCTGCCCGGCACGCAAAGCAGCATCGAGGTGATTTCCTGGTTTTCGACATAGCGGTCGAACAGGTAGGCGACCTTGCCGCGTAGCAGCAGCTCGTGCAGGTTCTTGTCGAGATTGCCGAGCGTCTTGGAAAGCGGTTCCTCGAACCGGTTGCGGGCACCGGGAAAGTCCAGAAGGTCGGTGCGCCCGAACAGCTCGGAAGGCTGTTCGGCCATCGGGAAGACCAGTTCGGCGGCCAGCGCGCAAAGTTCGGCGCGCGGCAGGGTCACCTGCAGCCCACCCGCCGTCTGCACCTTCAGCGGCGGGCCGACATCGGCGCCACGCAGCCCGGTGAGGGTTTTGACGTCGATGATCGACTGTTCGCGCGGCACCAGTGCCGACAGCTCGGCATAGACGGTTCCCGCGTGGTTCAGCCGCGCCAGCGCAGCGGCCAGCTGGCCGTAAAGTTCGCCAAGCGCCGCATGCCCGCCCCAGAGGATCGAGAAGAACCCGACCCGTTCGGCCAGGGTCAGCGCCGGTGCGATCTCGGCAGCCTCGTCCCAGAACGGTTTGAGCGCGGCGGCATAGGCGCTTTTGCGGAAGACGTTTTCGATATATTCGCCGATCTCGTGCACTTCTTCGGCGTCCAGCCCCGGCTGCGCCCCGCCAGCCCTGGCCTTGTAACTGTCCAGATGCGCCGACAATTCCAACGCGTCGGGTGGAACCTCGGATTCATCGCCGTCATTGAAGAAGGAATTGACGATGGTGCGGATGATATCCGCCTCGCTCAGCAGGCTCAGCCGGATCGGAAAGCCCTCGGGCGTCGGCTCTTTGCGCATGGTAAAGCGGGTGACCAGGCCGGTGCTTTCGCCCTCGCCTTCGGGATTGACCTGGCTGATATAGTCAAGCTGTCCGTCCGGCCCGGCAAAATCGCCCACCAGCCGGCCCTGCGCCGGCCGCGCCAGCACCGAGACCAGAAAGGATTTACCGGCCTGCGACGGGCCGAACACGCTGACCGACATCGGCGTCACCGCCGAGGTCGCCAGCCGTTTCGCCCGCCGGGCGCTTTTGCGCATCATCCGGGTGAGCGAGCGCGCCTCGGCCCCGACCAGCGCGGCATTTTCCGGCGCGCCGATCCAGGCCAGCGCCTGACGGGTGAGATCCCCCACCCGAGCGCAGTCCGCCGCCAGCCTGTCCTGTTCCTCTGTGCTCATCGCCCCTCACTCACAGCCGGAATAGACCCGTGTCGATCCAGTAGTCATCTTCAAAACCCAGCGTCTGCAATCTGAGTTTCACTTCGCTGGTTTTCATCGCCGTACCTTCACTATCCTCCACCTCGGAAACTGTGAATGCCTCGCGCATCGCCTCGCGGCGCAGCGCGGTTTCCGGCGTTTCCAGTTCCGGGTCGCCATCGAACTCGGTGCGTTCGAAGGTCACCCGCAGCGGCGCGCGCGCCTCGGCGGCGGCGGTGGCAAAGTCCAGCCGGTAGAGCGGCGTGGTCGACCAGCGTTCCAGCGGCAGCTGCCGCGCGCCCAGATAAACCGGCGTATACATGGTAAGTTCCGCCAGCATGTCGCCGGCGGTCTTGCGCGCGTCGAGATCGACATCGGCAAACAGCACCCGGTCGGCGGTGATCTGGCCCGAACTGTCCATCTCGCCGATATAGCGCGCGGTGGACCGCATACGGAAGGCGCGGGTTTCGACCTTGAAGTTGGGGATGCGCGATTCCGACAGCGCGATCAGCATGCCGCCCACCGCCACGGTCGATTTCGGATCGCCGATGCGCTGGGTCACCGGGTCGCGGAACGGATACCAACGCCCGGTCTTGTAGGCGTGCATCGAGACCAGGCGATGCGGCGGCACCACCAGCATCTCTTCGAGGATCGAGCGCACCGCCGGCAGGCGCGACGGCCGCCCGGTCAACAGCACCACGTCGACGCCCAGATGTTCGATCACCTCGGCCATGTTGCTCAGCACCTGCTGGAACACCTCGCGCGCGGCGGCGTCGACATCCTCGCGGGTGAAATTCAGCGTCACATCGGCCAGCCGGAACTCGGCCGCGCCCAGGCCCTGCGCCGCCTCTTCCAGATAGGCGACCAGCGTGTTGGGCACGCCATCGGGGTCTTCGCCCTGCGCCAGCGGCAGCACCGAGGCGACCGGCAGGCTCAGCTGGTCCAGTTCCTCGGCGGTTTCGCAGGTCTTCAGGATCGCCACCGCCACCGGCATCAGCACCCGCAACGCGAATTGCCGACGTTTCTGCACGCTTTGCTGATCCAGCCCGCCGATATCGCCGGCAAACAACTCGCGCAGCTTTTCGCCGGCAAAGCGCCCGCCGGCCGCCTCGATCGCCGCTTGCAGGCCGGGCAGGATCACGCTGGCGATCACCCGTTGCAGCAGCTCGTCCCCGGCGACGCGAAAGCCTTCGCGGAAGTTCTGCACCGGCTGCAACACCCGGCCGGCCTCGCCCCAATAGGTGGTCACCATCATGTCGGTGGTGCCGCCGCCGATGTCGATGCTGGCCAGCCGCAGCGACGGTTCGGCCGCCTGCCCGCCGGGGCGCGCGCGCGGTGTGCCCTTCAGCTTGAGAAAGCGGTCGATGCGGCCGTCGAATTTCTGCGTCAGCTCGGAATAGAGATAAACCAGCTGGGTGGCGCTGGCCTCGTCCCATTCGACGATCAGCTCGGGCATCCGGCTGATCGCGCTTTCGCCATCCTTCAGGCCCAGCATCTCCCACACCAGCGTCAGCGCGCCCTTGGCCTTGGAGCGGATGATCGCCTGTTCCTGCGCCGTCGTCGCGGTGGGCAGGGTCAGGATGATCCGGTCCAGCCGGCGCGGCAGTTCCGATTGCGGGCGGCGGGCGCGCGAGGCGGGCGCGTTCACCTGGATCAGCGCATGGGCGATGATCTCGGACAGCATGAAGCCGAACAGCGCCGCGCGGGCGAAACGCGGGCGGATCGCCGGCGCCATCGGTGTCTTGCCGCGCGGGCGCAGGCGCGCGGCCTCATCGGCCCTGATCTGATCCAGCACATCGCCGGCCTCGTTCAGGTGCTGCATCGCCGCACGCAGCGATTTCGGCAGGTTGTTGGGATCGTTATGGTGATGGAACCGCCAATCCTGCTGCACCGGCTGATCGTCCCACAGATAGCGTTTCGGGCTGGACAGGCCCGAGGCGGTTTCTGTGCCTTCCTCTTCGGCCACCAGGCGCAGCGCCTCGGGGCCGGTGCGCACGATCGAGGGCCACAGGAAGGCGTTGCGCCGCCCCGACCGGCTGGCAAAGCGTTCATCGCCCATGCGGTGTTCAGAGAACTCCACCCGGCTTTCGAACAGGCCGGAATAGTGGAATTCAGGGCGCGACAGGTCGCGGATTTCCAGCGGATAGCTGCGCGCCAGGTCCAAACGGGATTCGCCGGGGAACCGTTCGATCAATATGCCGCAGGTGCGCGAATTGCCGACATCCAGCACCAGTTCGACCTCGACCGGGGTCACACCCTCGCGGGCGCTGACGGTATTGGCAAAGCGGATACGCGGGATCTTCACCGCGTGGTCGATCAGCCGCAGGAAGGCCAGGTAGCGCGCCCAGTGTTCGAATTTGTGCGGCAGCGTTTCGTGGCTGATCTTGCGGCCGGGCCGCTCGGCGCGCTTGAACGACATGAACAGGTCGTCCAGCCAGTCCGACACCCATTTCTGCAGGTCGAGGATTTCGCCGTCGCTGGCCTGTTCCAGACGCCGCAGGAACCAGTCCATCCGCTCGGGATCCGAGACAAAGCGGAAATCGCGGGATTTCTCGGCATCGGCGCGTTCCGGGGCAACGTATTGCAGCGGCTGTTCGGCATCGGTCAGCGCGGTGTCCAGCGCCAGCTGCACGCGATGGGTATGGCCGGTTTCGGGATCGGGCTCGTCCAGTTCCACCACCCGGATCCGCGCCCAGGAGGTCGGTCCGGGATCATAGCGTTCCTCGCCCCCCGGCCCGCGGTCGTTGCGGATGCGCAGCACCGGGACCGGCACCCATTTCGCCAGGTAGGGCTCCAGCGCCGAGACCGCGCGCACCGCATATTCGTCGTCATCCTCGCGCGCCGCGGCCTCGACCGTTTCATCGGCCTCGGCATCGCCGGTCAGCGGCAGCAGCGCCCATTCCTGCACGTCGCCCTCGCCGCCGACCACCCGTTCGATGAACCGCGCGCTGCGCAGTTCCAGCGCATCCAGCGTGAAGCCGAAATCGAGCATCTGCGTGCCCGACCAGGGCACCAGCGTGATCTCGTCCCGCCAGTCGGCAAGCTGCGCCAGATGATGAGAGCTCTGCATCGACCCTACCTTGAAATGCTTATGTTGGTTGTCCATTCCACCTGCCCGTCCCCCAGCATACCTTCATAGCTCTGCGAAGGTCCATTGCGGCGCAGCACGTGCAATATCACCTGTTTGGCACCTTCGGTACGCTCGCTCTTGAGATGCGCGCGCACCTGGTACAGCCCGTTGGGCGCGTCGGTGAAGACGATGTTTTCCACCGGGTCGCTGATCGCCTCGGCGCGCAGCACATTGGCGTCGAGGTCGTAAACCCCGTTGCAGTCGCCGCGGTTCAGATAGGACACGGTCGCCCCGGTGGGACAGGTGACGTAGAGGTCGATATCGTCGGTGGTGGACCATTCCAGCGTGAAATTCAGATCGCCCCGGCTGCCGCCGCGTTCTTCCATCCGCCGCTCGGCCTCGGCGCGGCGGGCCTCGTCCGATACCGGCGCCGGGGCGGGCGCGGGCACGGCG
>NZ_PGTB01000206.1 GCF_002786325.1 Pseudooceanicola lipolyticus
CTCGCGCCGGGCGGCGCTGGCCTGGGCATCGGCCGCGGTGAACACGATGCGCCCGCGTGCCGCACCGGGGCTGGCGGCGATGCCGATGGCCAGCACGTCGCGTTCGGCCTCGGGATCGACCTGATGGTGCAACAGTTCGGTCAGTTGGTTCGGCTCGACCCGCATCACCGCTTCCTGCTGGGTGATGACGCCGTCTTCGGCCAGGCGCACGGCGATCCGCACCGCCGCGCGGGCCGTACGCGGCACGCGCACACCGTCCAGGATATGCACGTTGCCATTGCCGATCACGAATTCCACCTGCATCTCTTCGCGCAGCTTCACCCGCATCAGTGCGGCGTGGTCCTTCAGCTGGGCAAAGGCTTCGGGCACCACGTCTTCCAGCGACAGCCCGCGCTCGTCCCGCTCCAGGTACAGCGCCTTCGACCCGGCGCCCAGCGCCTCGCGGCCCTGGCTCTGGCTGAGGTAGCGGCCGGTGATCTGCGGCAGCCCGGTGGCGGTGTTGACCAGTTGCAATACCCCCGAACCACATTCGCCCAGACCAAAGCCGGGGATCATCTGCTGCACCACCAGGCCCAGCCCGGCATCGGCCGGCGCACCGCGTGCCTGCCGCAGCAGCCGGGCCGAGGTACCATCCCAAGCCCGCGCCATCGATTGCAGCACCGCGGACAGCTGTTCGCCCGGATCCTGCGGGAACGGCTCGTCGGTCTCGTCCTGATAGGCCTGCAGCATCTCGGCCAGCCGATCTTCGCCGCAGGTCTCGGGCATGTCGAACCGGTCCGGGTCCAGCCGCGCCACATGCACTGCATAGGCCTGCACAAAGCGGGAATAGATCGCCGCCGCCGCCTTGTGCCCCAGGGTATTGCTCAGCTGGGCAAAGCGCGCGGCGTTCATGCCGATATTCAGCACCGCGCCAGGCCCGCCCCAATCGGGGTCTTCCGACGAGGGACGCACGCAGAGCAGCGCGTCGGCGGGGAATTCCATGACCACCGCCGGGATATCCGGCATCTGCCCCCCGGCGATGGAACGCACCGCGTTGAAGGACAACGCCACGGTGCGCGGCACTGGCAGATCGAGGCGAATCAGGCGCTGCAGACATTTGGCGCGGCCCCCATGGGTGGCCGCGGAAACCGGCGCCTTGGCGGTGATCAGGGTGGTATCAGGATTATTCTGCACCGCAGCACCTTTTTTCTGCCGGGCAGCATATGCGGATTCCGCGCCGGCGCAAGAGCGCCCAACATCAGCCGCCGGCGCCGCCACGGCTGTTGTCATAACCGTGTCACATTCCGTCGACGCGGGTTATAGCCTGCCCTGCCCGCGGGTGCACGACTTTTGCCCAGGCCGTGGCGAATTGCCCCTTCGGCCCCGGACATTCACCCTTCGATACGGGTCAGATCCGCCACGTTCAGACAGATTTCGCGGATTTGGCCCAGCAGGTTCAGCCGGTTGCGCCGTACAATCTGGTTGTCGGAATTGACCTGCACCGCTTCGAAAAACGCGTCGATCGGTGCGCGAAGTTCCGCCATCGCCGTCATCGCGGTGGGAAAATCCTGTGCCTCCAGCGCCGGGGAGATGCGCGCCTGCGCCGCGTCCAGCGCGCCGAACAGCGCGGTTTCGGTGGCGTCCTCGGCAAATTTCGGATCGGCGCCAAAGGAATATTCCACCCCGTCCTTGTCCTCGGCCTGGGTCAGGATGTTGTTGGCGCGCTTGAAGCCCTGCAACAGGTTTTCGCCATCCTCGGTCTTCAGCACCGCGTCCAGCGCCTGCGCCCGCATCACCAGCAGCGCCAGATCGTCATTGCCGGGCATGGCGATGCAGGCGTCGATGATGTCATGGCGAATGCCCTGATCGCGCAGATAGACTTTCAGACGGTCGTGGAGGAAGGCCAGCAAATCCGCCGAGAGCCCGGCCGTTTCGGCACCGGCCTCCAGGTGGCTTGCAAATATTTGGTCCAGTTGCAGCCGCAGCCCGTTCTCCAGCACCAGCCGGATCACCCCCAGCGCCGCGCGGCGCAGCGCGAACGGGTCCTTCGACCCGGTCGGCTTCTCGTCGATGGCCCAGAAGCCGGTCAGCATGTCGATCTTGTCGGCCAGTGCCACCGCCACTGACAGCGGCGCGGTGGGCACGTCATCCGACGGGCCCAGCGGCGAATAATGCTCTTGCGCGACGGCGGCAATCTCGGCCGGCTGGCCCGCCGCCTCGATGTAATAGCGGCCCATAAGCCCCTGAAGTTCCGGGAATTCATAGACCATTTCCGAAGACAGGTCGGCCTTGGCCAGCCGCGCCGCCTGTTCGGCCTGATCGGCATCGGCGCCAACCAGCGGCGCCAGTTCCCGCGCCAGCGCAGCGATGCGTGAAATGCGTTCGCCCTGCGAACCCAGCTTGTTGTGGAAGGTGACGTGGGTCAGCGAGTCCAGCCACTCGGCCATGCCGGCCTTGGCCACGCGCAGATCGTTTTCCCAGAAGAACTTGGCATCCGACAGCCGCGCCGCCAGCACCTTCTGGTTGCCGGCCAGGATGGTGGCGCCGTGATCGGCGGTTTCACGGTTGGCAACGGTGATGAAGCGTTCGATCCGCCCGGTTTTGGGGTTCTTCACCGAGAAGAATTTCTGATGCTCGCGCATCGAGGTCTGCAGCACCTCGGGCGGCAGGTCCAGGAACTCGGCGCCGATCTCGCCCATCAGCACCACCGGCCATTCCACCAGCCCTGCCACCTCGGCCAGCAACGCCTTGTCCTCGACCAGCTGCAGCCCGGCGGCAAAGGTCATGTTGTCGGCCTCGGCATGGATATACGCCGCCCGCGCCTCGGGGCGCAACACCACCTTGGCCGAGTTCAGCTTGGCCTCGTAATCCTCGAAAGAGGTGACGTAAAACCGCCCCGGCGCCATAAAGCGATGGCCCTCGGTGGTGTCGCCCGCGGCGATGCCTTCCACCTCCATCGGCACCACGCGGGCGCCGGATTCGTCGGTCAGGATGCACAGGATCGAATGCAGCGGCCGCACCCAGCGCAGGCTGCTGTTGCCCCAGCGCATGGATTTCGGCCAGGGGAAATTGCGGATCACTCGGTCCAGCACCTCGGCGACGATCTCATCCGCCGGGCGACCCGGCTTGTCGATCACCGCGAAGAACACCCGCCCCTTCGGGGTGTCGCGTTCTTCCAGCGCCTCGCGCGCCACGCCGGCACCGCGCAGGAACCCTTCGACCGCCTTCTCGGGCGCGTCCACGCGCGGGCCTTTGCGCTCTTCTCGTTGCGCTGGCGACGCGGCCAGCAGCCCCTCGACCGCCAGGGTCAGGCGGCGCGGCGTCGAAAACGCGCCGGCATGGGCATAGGTCAGCCCGGCCTCGACCAGGCCATCGGTCATCCGCGTCTTCAGATCCTCGGCCGCGCGGGCCTGCATCCGCGCCGGGATCTCCTCGGAGAACAGTTCGATCAGCAAATCGGGCATCAGTCGGTCTCCGCTGCGTCGTCGGGCCGGGGCGGGCAATCCTCGCCCACCACCGTGCCGTCATAGGATTTTTCGCCGCAATCGTTCAGGTCGTGCCAGACATAGCCGCGCCCGTCCGCAGTGATCGCGACAATACGGTCCACACCGTAATGAATGTTTTTCTGGCCCATGAAGGTCAGCGCCGTGCCGGCCGCCAGCTCGGTCTCGATCCGGGCGGCATCGAAACAGTCGAACCAGTCCGGCCCGACCCGCGGCACCTTGTTTTCCACCAGCTCGTAGGTCTCGGTCAGCAGCGGCTGGCTCATCGTGGTGGTGAAACAGGCGCGATAGCGGATCGGCGAACTGTCGGCGTCGATGGCCTGAAAATTATCGTAAAGGATCGGTTCGGCTTCGCCGCTGGACAGCGACACCAGCGTCACGTCCTGGCCGGGATCGGCCGCGACTTCCTGATAATAGCCGTAGACCTGCAGGTAATACAGCGCACCCCCCGCAATCGCCGCCGACAGGACCACTACGCTTGCCACGATCTTGCCGTTCATGCCGCAAAGCCGCCCGCCTTCGTCAACACGAAGGCGTCGGCACATTGCTTGGCCAAGGCCCGCACGCGGCCGATATAGGCCTGGCGTTCGGTCACCGAGATCACCCCGCGCGCATCCAGAAGGTTGAAGATATGGCTGGCCTTGATGCACTGGTCATAGGCCGGATGCGCCATGATGATGCGCTTGCCGGTCTTCGGATCCTCGGCCTCGCGGGCCAGGATCGCCTGGCATTCGGCCTCGGCCTCTTCGAAATGGCGCAGCAGCACCTCGGTATCGGCCACGTCGAAATTCCAGCGGGCATATTCCTCTTCGGTCTGCCGGAACACGTCGCCATAGGTCAGCGCGATCGGCGCGGCGGGGTCGTTGAACGGCATGTCCATCACATGGCCGATCCCCAGCACATACATCGCCAGCCGTTCCAACCCGTAGGTCAGCTCGCCCGAAACCGGGGCGCAGTCATGGCCGCCGACCTGCTGGAAATAGGTGAACTGGCTGACTTCCATGCCATCGCACCAGACCTCCCAGCCCAGGCCCCAGGCGCCCAGCGTCGGGCTTTCCCAGTCATCCTCGACAAAGCGGATATCGTGCAGGTCCATGTCGATGCCGATCGCTTCGAGCGAGCCGAGATACAGCTCTTGCAGGTCCGGCGGGCTGGGTTTGATCAGCACCTGGTACTGGTAATAATGCTGCAGCCGGTTGGGGTTCTCGCCATAGCGCCCGTCGGTCGGGCGGCGCGACGGCTGGACATAGGCCGCCGCCCAGGGCGCGGTGCCCAGGCTGCGCAGGGTGGTGGCGGGGTGGAAGGTGCCGGCACCCACCTCCATGTCATAGGGCTGAAGAATGGCACAGCCCTTCGAGGCCCAGTAGGTCTGCAATCTCAGGATGATTTCCTGAAACGAACGGGGGGCGCTGTCGCTCTTCGTCATCACTTCGGTTCCTGCCGGCCGGGCATCAGGTTTCGGCGGCCACCGGGGCCGCCCGCGCCGGCCCTCTCTATGCGGCTCGCAAGGTGGGGTCAACGGCGCACGGCGCCGCGAAATCGCTCCTTATGGGCATGGCTTTTGCCGCGATTTCCTGATTATCTGCGGCAAATTCGAAATCATTCGAGCGCAGAGGGGCAAGATGAAGAGTTTGATCGTTTCAGCGGTGCTGATCCTGATGGTGGCGATGCGCCCGGCGGTTGCACAACAGGCCGGGCAGGATGTGGTCTGGGTGCAGATCGAGGCCCACCCGTCGCTGCGCGTGGCGCAGGACCGCGCGCGCCTGTATTCGGGCAACCTGGACGACGTCAACGGCTTTGCCCTGGGTGGCAACTGGTACGGGATCGTGCTGGGCCCCTATACCCGCACAGATGCCGAACGGGTGTTGCAGGTCTACCGCTCGGAACGGCAGGTGCCGCAGGACAGTTTCATCGCCTATACCCGCAATTTCGGCCGCCAGTTCTGGCCGGTGGGCGCCGACGCGCTGAACGCCGCCGCGGTGGCGGCGCCGCTGCCCGGCACCCAGCCGCA